>JASFNW010000074.1:0-23965 GCA_050116835.1 Desulfobacterales bacterium | reverse complement strand
GGATACGGAGCCGGGGGGTATGGCCCGCAAAGTCCATTACACGCTGGATGGCATGGATGTTCAGACCTACTTGCATGACCTGGTACGCCGGGTCTACCAGCATCCCTCGGTCCACGTTTACACCGAGGCCGTCATCACCGAAGCGACCGGTTATGTCGGCAACTTCGTCACCCAGGTAAAATCCGAAAGAGGAAATTCGGAGATCAAACACGGTGCGACCGTCATCGCCGTGGGTGCGGATGCCTACCAACCCACTGAATACCTTTACGGGCAGGATGACAAAGTGCTGACCCACCTCGAGCTGGAGGAACGGATCATCAATGAAGATGAGGGTCTGAAAAACGCCCGCACGCTGGTGATGATCCAATGTGTCGGCTGCCGGCAGGAAGATCGAAACTACTGCGCCCGCATCTGCTGTAACCAGTCGATTAAAAACGCTTTGAAACTCAAAAGAATCAATCCCCAGATCGATATTTACATTCTCTTCCGGGATATCCGAACCTATGGGTTCGCTGAGGATTATTACCGCGAAGCGTCAGACAATGACGTCAAGTTCATCCGTTTCGAGCCTGACCATAAACCCCAGGTGCAGGCGGCCGAACAGGAGGGGCGGCCGGTGATAAGGGTGGCGGTGACCGATCCCATCTTGGGTCAGGAGCTTGCCATCGATGCCGATTATCTGTCTTTGGCCGCCGCCGTCATCCCCCCCGCAGGCAACAAGGCGCTGGCGAAACAATTCAAAATTTCCTTGGGGCCGGATGAGTTTTTCAAAGAAGCCCATGTCAAACTCAGACCGGTTGAATTCGGCACCGAAGGCGTTTATCTGTGCGGTATGGCGCATTACCCCAAGCATATACCGGAATCGATCAACCAGGCCCATGGCGCTGCCAGTCGGGCGCTGACGCTTCTTTCCCATGATACGGTCACCGTCTCCGGTTCAGTTTGCGAGGTCAATGAAAAGACCTGTATGGGCTGCGGCGCCTGTATTGCCGCCTGCACGTACGGCGCCATAGAGTTTCGCAAGACAAAACTGGGCCAAAAGGCCGTGGTCAATCCGGTTCTGTGTAAAGGAGACGGCCTCTGCAACGCAAAATGTCCCACAGGGGCGATTTATCTGAAGCATTTTACCGATGAAGACCTTTTGTGCCAGATCGATGCGGCGGCCGGCGAGGAGATGTTCCGAACCGTAGCCAAGAATGAAGCCGGGACTTGAGATTGAGCGCGAAACGCTCGGTTAGCTGTTATTGGTTAGCCAATAACAAATAAATTTAGATCCGAATGGACACGAAAAAGGAGTAAAACTTAATGAGCGCAGGACCCCGCTACAAACCCAAAATACTCGGTTTTGTCTGCCACTGGTGAGCTTACGGCGCTGCAGACATGGCTGGAGTTTCCAGACTACAATATTCGACTGAAATCAGGCTGATTCGCGTCATGTGTTCCGGCAGGGTCGACCTGGAATTTGTGCTCAGAGCCTTCTCAAACGGAATGGATGGGGTGTTTATCGGCGGTTGCCGGCTGAACGAATGCAACTATATTACGCATGGGAATTACGATGCCCTCAATATGGTGCTGCTGTGCAAAAAAATATTGGCCTATGTGGGGCTGAACCCGGATAGACTCAGGATCGAATTCATGTCTTCAGGAGAAGGCAACATTTTTACTGAAGTGGTCGACGACTTTAGCAAGCAGATAAGAGAGCTGGGTCCGCTGGGCAAGAGCGAGGGCATTGATGAAGCTGAATTAAAGACCAAAATTGATGAGGTTCGCAATCTGGTACCCTACATCAAGCTCGAGAAAAGAAAAAAACTGCAGTCACGCCTTGAAGACGAATCCGAATATGACACCCTGTTCACCGGCGAGGAGATCGAAAGGCTGTTCAGCGAAGTCGTCTCGTACTATATCAATCCGGATAAGTGCCAGGCCTGTATGATTTGCCGTAAGCGCTGCCCGGTGGATGCCATCTCAGGCGGCAAGAACCTGATCCATGTCATCGACCAGGATCAATGCATAAAATGCGGCACCTGCTTTGCGGTCTGCCCGCCTCGCTTCGGTGCGGTGGATCAGATAACCGGTGAGCCTGCGCCGGCGCCGATACCGGAAGAAGAAAGAAAGATCGTCAGAAAGGCTAAAGCCAAATAAAAATCTCTTTGTTTGACCGGCCCGGTTTCAGACGGCAGCCTGACCTTTTTGGGTGCCTGTATTTTTTCCGCTGATTTCCGCATTTGCCGTCTGGCTTGCTATTCTCAGTTGCCCCGTACCCCTGCACTCGTGTGGATCAGCCTTTCCGGACCCGGTCCCGGACATACACTGATTTTTGGATCAATCCTAAAACTGGACGACGAAACAGCCGTGAATGGCACCGGAAAAGACACTGAATCGTATCAGGTATCTGTGTGTGAAGGCGGAGCCTGCCGGACCCGTACGCAAAAATTGATCGGCGAGGAGCCCCTGCTGATTCGCATCGATGACAAGCCGTATTCGGTGGTGATGCGAACGCCTGGAGAAGAGTTGTTTCACGCGGCCGGCTTCTGCCTCGGGGAAGGAATTGCCGACACGGCCGATGATTTTGCAACCATCGGGTACTGTCAGGATCTGGATCCGAACGTGATCGATGTCCGGCTCAGACCCGAGCGGCGCGCAAAGATCCAGGGTATCCTTGAAAGAAGGGGTTTTGTCAGCCAGACCAGCTGCGGCATCTGCGGCAAAGAGATGATCCAGGACCTGTATCAGATTTTAACACCGATCCAAAATGGCTTCAGTGTCAACATCAACCGGGTATTGAGTTGTATCGGCAAGCTTTCTGAAAATCAGAAGTACTACCCGAGCACCCGCGGCTCACATGCCGCCTTGATATGTGATGATCAACTGCAGGTGATCTCGTTTGCCGAGGATGTCGGGCGGCATAACGCCCTAGATAAGGCCATCGGAAAGCTTTTTATGGGTCGCAAGTTGTCTGAAGCCGTCATCCTGGTTCTGTCTTCAAGGATCAGTTATGAGCTGGTGCAAAAGGCGGCCAGGGCGCGCCTGCCGATCATGATCAGCAAGTCCAGACCGACCGCCCTAGCTGTGCGAATGGGGCAGGCCCTGAATATGACGCTGGCCTGCACGGAAAAGAACGAATCCTCTGAACTCATCATCGTTTGCGGCCAAAACCGCATTATTTTTTGATTTGGCAAATAATCATTTTCTGTTGCAGCCAAAGTCCAAGTTATCCTATATAGTTCGACAAACGACTTGATCGATCACCTAACGGAAAATAACATGACTGTCTGATGTCCCGAGTGAGCATCAACGGAAGGATAGCACCATGGTTGAAACCAAAGAAATCTTTACCGATTGCACCCTTTGTTATCATAGCTGCGGGACCAAGGTGACGCTTGAAGACGGCAAAGCCGTCAAGATCAGGGGCCTGGGATCTCACCCGCTCAACAAAGGCCGCCTGTGCCCCAAAGGCGCCAACGCGCTGGATGTCGTTTACAGCCCCGATCGTCTCAAACACCCGCTCAAGCGCCGCGGCGGCGAATTCGAAAAAATCAGCTGGGAGAAGGCCTTGGATGAAATAGCTGAAAAACTGCTCCGGTTAAAAGACGAATTCGGCCCGCAGGTTTTCGGCTTTTTTTGCGGCTCCATCGGTGTTGAAAACCTGGAGATGTCGACCCTGGTGCATTTGCTGCGCTCGGGTTTTGGATCGCCGAATTTTTTCTCGGTGGAAAGTATCTGCTACCGCATGCGCATTCGCACCCGGCAATTGACCTTCGGCCGCTATCCCACCGAAGAGCCGGACAGCAAATTGTATATCCTCTGGGGGCACAACCCCGATCAATCCGATTTTCCGCTTAAATTTTTCATGAAAAAAAACCTGAAAAAAGGAGCCAGACTGGTGGTCATCGACCCTAAACGGATCCCGTTAGCCGACAAGGCCGATATGTACCTGCGCATTCGACCGGGCTCCGACGGCGCCCTGGCGCTGGCTCTAATGAACGTGATCATTGCCGAAGATCTTTATGACCATGAATTTGTGGAAAAATACACCACCGGCTTTGACCAACTGGTTGACCATGTGCAACCGTACACGCCCGAATGGGCGGCGGAGATCACCTGGGTTGCGGCCGACGATATCCGCGCGCTGGCCAGACTCTTTGCCAACACCAAAGGGGCCAGCATCTTTCAGGGTACCTGCACTCAGGACCAGACCGCCAACGGCACCCAAAACAGCCGGGCCTTTGCGGTTCTACAGACCATTACGGGCAATATCAACATCCCCGGCGGCTGGGTGACCAGCCCGCCGCCGCGCTTCGGCCACCCGGGCTACAGCGTGGAAGGCATGCCCCTGGGTGGAGACCGATATCCGCTGTTTTACGAACTGTGGGGTCGCAAGGCGCCATACGGGGTCGTGACACTCATCCCGGAAAGCATTCCTGAAAAGCTCAAGGCCTTTATGGTCATCGGCGGCAACCCGCTGATATCCATGCCCGACAGCCACGCCTTCAAGGCGGCCTTTGAAAAGCTCGATCTTTTGGTGGTTCACGATCTGTTTTTAACCGAAACCGCCAAAGTCGCCCACTACGTGTTGCCGGCCTGCTCGCATCTGGAAAAATGGGGCATTGCCTATACCTACAACGTCTGCCATTGCCTGCCCTATTTGATGCTCCGCAAAAAATGCATCGAGCCGCTCAATGAGAGCTGGTCGGAATGGCGCTTTCTCACAGAGCTGGCAAACCGGATGGGGTTAAGCGAAAGCTTTCCCTGGAAATCTGAAAAAGAATTTGTGTCTTTCATGATTGCCCCCAGCGGTTTCTCCTTTGATTACCTGCTCAATGAAAAACCGCAGGGGGATTATTACGCCGAGAAAAAATACACCATTCCTGACGGGCTGTTTCGTACGCCCTCAGGCAAGATTGAGATCTACAGTGATGAGCTGGAAAAAGTCGGTTTCAGTCCCCTGCCCTCCTATCTGGATCCGGAAAGAGGTCCGGTTCGCGGGGAAAAGTCGTTTCTAAAAAAATACCCGCTCATTCTATCGGTGGGCAACCGCAATCTGTATTACACCCACAGCCAGCACCACGATGTCGAAGCGTTGCGCAAGCTTTACCCGGATCCTCTGGCCGAGGTCGGGCCTCAAACAGCCGCTCAATACGGCATTGCCGACGGGGATCCGGTGGTGGTCGAAACCAACCGCGGCCGGGTGAAAATGAAAGCCCGTGTGGACGAGCGCGTCGCCGAAGGGATCGTGCTGGCGCCTCACGGATGGGCCGGGGAAGCCAATGCCAATCGGCTCACCGATGTGGCCTGCCGCGAGCCTATCATGGGGTATCCGGACCAAAAATCGCTGCAGTGCCGGATTCAAAAAGCCGTTTGATAAGAAGGAGGTTTCAGATGCCCTTCTGGCAGCGCATGGTATTTACCTTAATTGTCATTTTGGTAGCCAGTTTTATAGCGGGTTTGATATGGCACAGGCTATTCGGTTTCAGCTTACCCGGCTATGTCGGCGGTGTCATCGGTGGTATGACGGCGGTACCGTTTTGGGAGTTTTTAAAGCGCATAGGATCGCAGAAAAAATAGGTTGCTGGCACGTCAAGGAATCAACCAATGATGTCAGGGGTCAGATCTTGAATCGTGACGAAACGCTGTCTAAGGCACGATTCAAGACTTGATTTTGTTACCATTCACGGGAAGTGTTATGGAAGCCGCTAAATTATTTTCCGTTAAGGGGAAAACCGCCATAGTGACCGGCGCCGCCCGCGGCCTGGGAAAAGAGATCGCCCTGGCGCTCGCGGAAAATGGTGCTGCCCTGGTGGTCTCCGATATCCAGGACCCGCAAGAAACGGCCGCGGCGGTCGAGCAAACCGGAGCACCTTGCCTGGCCGTCCAGACGGATATCACCGACGAGGACCAGGTCAAGGCCAAGGCCGCAAAGGCGATCGCGAGATTCGGCCGGGTGGACATTCTCGTCAATAATGCCGGTGTGTCACAGCTCGGTTATACCGCCTCCCAGGAGATTTCTAAAGCCGAATGGGATCAGATCATCGGGATCAATCTGACCGGAACCTTTCTGTGCTGCAAACACTTCGGTCAGGCGATGATCGCTGACGGCGGCGGGAGCATCGTCAACATCGCCACCACAGCCGGTATTACCGGTGTTCCCCGGGCGCCGGCCTATTCGGCTTCCAAAGCGGGGGTTATCGGGCTGACCCAAAGCCTCGCTCTGGAATGGGCCGGACACGCCATCCGGGTCAATGCCATCGCCCCGCACTACCTGGAGACGCCCTTGACCGAGGGGCTCCGGGCTTCTGAAAAAGTTTATGCGGCCCTGATCAAACAGATTCCCATGCGAAGATTTGGCCAGCCCTCCGAAATCATCGGTGCTGTCCATTATCTCGCCTCGAACGCCTCCAGCTACACCACCGGATCGGTCGTCGTGGTCGATGGCGGGTATCTGGCCCAATAGAAAGGATTGCACCATGAGCCTTAAAGTAAAAAACAATGTTTACTGGGTTGGAAAAATTGATTGGGAGCTCAGAAAATTCCACGGTGATGAATACTCAACCCATCGTGGTTCGACGTACAATTCATATTTAATCAGAGAAGATAAGACCGCCATAGTGGATACGGTATGGGCGCCTTTCGCAGAAGAATATGTTCGCAATCTTTCCCGCGAAATTGAACTGAACAATATCGACTATGTGATTGCACTGCATGCCGAGATAGATCACAGTGGAGGGTTGCCGTTGTTGATGTCCCACATACCCGATACGCCCATATACTGTACAAAAAATGGTGTTAAATCGTTGAAAGGTCACTATCATCAGGATTGGAACTTTCATGAGGTCAAAACCGGTGACCACCTGAGTCTTGGACAAAAAGAACTCATTTTTGTCGAAGCACCGATGTTGCATTGGCCGGACAGTATGTTCTGCTATTTAACGGACGACAATATTTTGTTCAGCAATGATGCATTCGGCCAACATTATGCATCTGAATATATGTTTAATGATCGGGTTGACCCGGACGAGCTGCATAGTGAGTGCATCAAGTATTATGCCAATATCCTAACGCCCTTCAGCCCGCTGGTAACCAAGAAAATTAAGGAAGTGCTGTCTTTCAATTTGCCGCTTGATATCATTTGCACAAGCCATGGCGTCATCTGGCGCAAAAAACCCGAGCAGATTGTCGAACAATACTTGAAATGGGCCGATGCCTACCAGGAAAACCAGATTACCATTATTTATGACACCATGTGGAATGGAACCCGCGTGATGGCTGAACAAATGGCCCATGGCATCAGTGATGCCGACAAAGAAGTGAATGTTAAACTTTTTAACCTGGCCAAAACCGATAAAAATGATGTCATCACCGAAATCTTTAAGTCCAAGGCAATCCTGCTGGGTTCTCCGACGATAAACCGTGGAATTCTGGTTTCGGTGGCCGCTATCCTCGAGGAAATCAAGGGGTTAAAATTTAGAAACAAAAAGGCAGCCGCTTTTGGCTGTTATGGTTGGAGCGGTGAGTCGACGAAAATTATTTCTGAAAATTTAAAAGCCGCCGGTTTTGAATTGATAGATGACGGCATTAGAGCCTTGTGGAATCCAGATGATGAAAACAAAGCCCAATGCATACAATACGGCAAGCAAATAGCGGGAACATTATAAGGGTGGCCGAGCCGCCAGCTCATGGCTGCAAAAGCCCAGTCTTCATTTTGGCAAACTTCCGTCTTCGCGCTCTAAGAGCTACGCCGCGACAAGTCGCCTCGGCGCGCATTTCACGATTCCGGGAGGATCCCCTTTCGCTGATGCTTCGGCGCAACAAGCGATTCATGGCGAACAGCGACCCGTTATGGTTGAACCTGGCCCGACACCGCTCTCGCGTGTCGCCTGATTAGCTTTACTTGCCTGTCGATATTCCCCCTGTATAAACGCCCGCTATCTTCTCACGCGGCAAGATGCGGTCCATAATCAAAGCAAATACGCCGGCCGGCACGATTCCGGACTCCATGACCACAGCCAGTTGTGTCGGGAAATACTGCACAAACTTGGGGGCCAGCGGCAGACCGATACCAAAAGTCAAGCTGATGGCAATAATCAGCATATTGCGGCGGTTCATTTCTTCTTGAGTCAGCAGCTTTACACCGGCGGCGGCGATCATTCCAAACATCACGATGGAGGCGCCGCCAAGAACAGCCTGGGGCATGGCAGAGACCACCGCACCCAATTTGGGGATCAATCCGGCCAGCACCAGAAAGACGGCGCCGATGGTCACCACATGGCGGCTGATCACCCCGGTAAAGGCGACCACCCCCACGTTCTGGGAATAGGAGGTGTTGGGCAGAGCACCAAAAATCGACGCGATCGCAGTCCCCGCCCCATCGGCCATGATGCCGCCGGAAAGTTCCTTGTCGGTGGGCTCGCGGCCCGCACCGCCCATGGTGATGCCGGCGATGTCCCCCACCGATTCGATGGTGGTGATCAGGGCCATAATGCCCATCCCCAGCAGGGTGGCCACATTAAACTTGATACCGAATTTTAACGGTGTGGGGAACGCAATCCAGGCCGCATTGGCAACGGCGTCAAAATTGACCATGCCCAGGGGAATGGCCAGCAGATAGCCCGCCACCAGGCCGCTCAGGATGGAGGTCATGGCAAAAAATCCCTTGGCGAATTGATGGATGCCCAAAGTGACCAGCAGGACGGTTACGGCTAAAAAGAGCTGTTTCCCACTGGCAAACAGTTCAGGCTTGTTGTCCATCAGCCATTTTCCGCCGCCCGCATACACTATGGCCACTTTCATGAGGGATATTCCGATCACCATAACCACAACGCCGGTGACAATGGGCGGAAACCAGTGCCGAATTTTTTTGAGGATCGCACCCAGGCCAAACTGCACCAGACCGGCAAAAAGCGCTCCGCCGAAAAGGGTGCCCAGGCCAAAGGATTTGGCAATCGGAATGGAAACCGGCAAAAAGCCGAAACTGGTGCCCTGGACAATGGGCAATTTGGCGCCCACCGGTCCCACCCCGATGGTTTGGATAAAGGTGGCCACACCCGAAATGAAGATGGCCACCTGAATCAGGAACACCTTTTCCTCCGGAGTAACCCCGACGAGGCCCGCGATGATGATCGGCACAGTGATGTTGCCCACGAACATGGCCAGCACATGCTGGAGTCCAAGGGGAATGGCGCGCTTCAGAGGCGGCATGTAGTTGGGATCTTGCTGGTTTTGAGGCGTTGCGGTGTTCTCTGCTGTCATTTCCTTTTCCTCCTTTCAAGGGGGATTGCTCTATCGTTTCACCGGCGATAAGATTTTCACCCTCACGGGGCCGCTACGGGTTTGGATTCCGACTGAGGTTCAAAGGCGCCAAGTCCTGGACGGCACGGGCCAAAATGGCCATGTAAGCCGCGGGCCGCAGGCTGATCGGCGTGGAGGCGCCCTTTTTAAGCGCTACCTGCCGCACGGAATAGTCCTGATTGAGGACCGCCTTGAACCCCTCGCATTCATAGGTGTAGCCGTCAGCATCGATGCGCAGCGACGCCTGCTGGTGGTCATCTTTGAATTCCAGCCGATCCTTGGCCTTGAAGTGATAGCCTATGCGGGCCGAATCAAAGCTCTCGCGGGTCAGGTGAAACTTGGCCTTATCCTGATAAGGCGCGCCACGCGTGGGGCAGAAGGTGGCGCAGTTGCCGCACTCGTTGCAATAATCGCCGATATTGAGTATCTGGTATCGTTGGTCGATGCGTTCGGGTTCCAGGTCAATAATCTCGACCCCGTTGGAGCCTTCAACGGCCTGCTGGATCGTAAAGACAACCGGCTCCATCTCAAATTCCACGTTGGCGCGGTTGGGGCATACGGAAACGCAGACGCTGCATAGCGCATCACATTGCAGGCAACGGGCGGCTTCGTCCTGAGCGCTCGCCTCATCCAGGGTCTGGATGACCATGTCAAAGCCGTAGCGCTCACCGAATCCGATCTCCGGCAGCCTGGACCCCGGCTGACGCCGGGCTTTCTTTTTGCGCAAAGCGGCCACATCAGGCGTTTTCGTCGATGCACTCTTGGGAAGCGGGCGGTCCTCCTCCGCCCGCAGTGAGATAGAATCGGCTACACGTCTTCCATCGGCAATGGCTTTAATCAGGGTGGACGCGCCCCGCACCGCATCTCCGCCGGCAAACACTTTTTCCAGCTGGGTCTCATGGGTGGCCGGATTGATCTCAAGTTTTTTTTCAGGAAAGAAATCGACGTTCACCCGCTGACCGATGGCCGAGATGACACTGTCTACATCCAATTCGAACTCGGAACCGTCGATTTTTATCGGCCGGGGCCGGCCGCTAGCGTCTTTTTCCCCCAGCTTCATGCGAAAACAAACATTGGATATAACCCGGCCGTCTTCCATGAGCATACACTCGGGGGCGGTCAGCTCCACCAGCCGGACGCCTTCGTCGATCATGGCCTGAACCTCTTCGGGTGCGGCCGGCATCTCCTGCCGGGTGCGGCGGTAGATCACGCTCACTTCACCTTCCGGGCCGACCAGGCGTTTGGCGGTTCGCGCGGCATCCATGGCCGAATTGCCGCCGCCGATCACCGCCACCCGTCTGCCCAGTTCAGGTTTCTGCCCGCGGCGAATCCGGCTTAAAAATTCCAATTGATCCATGACGCCTTCGGCTTCTTCACCGGGAATGCCCAGCTCAACTCCCTCCTGGGCGCCGACAGCGATGTAGAGATAGTCGAAGGTTTCTCTCATCTTTTCGAATGTGGCGCGGTCGATGGCCGCCCCGTAATGGAGGGTCACCCCCAGGTCCAAAATGGCGTCGATATCTTTGCGGATGCTCTCATCATCCAGCCGAAAGGTGGGGATGGCATCCGAGGCCCAGCCCCCTGCCATCTCTTTTTTCTCAAAGATCTCCACTGCATAGCCCCGCAATGCCAAAAAATGGGCGCAGGATAGACCCGAAGGACCGGCGCCGATGATCCCCACTTTGATGCCGTTGGGCGGGGCCGGTTTCAACGGCGGCACCTTCTCGGCGGTCCGGGCCACAAAGCGTTTGATCTCCCGGATCAGCAGAGGATCATCATAGTTGATCCGGGTGCACTTGGTCTCACACATGTGATCGCACACCATACCCTGAATATTCGGAAAGGGGTTGGTTTCTAATATCACCTGCAATGCCTCGGCGTAATCACCCCGGGCCGTGTGGTACATGTAGCCGGGGATATCCTGGGTAGCCGGGCAGGTGGCCATGCAGGGGGCGCCGATGCAGTCGAAGGTGCCCAGTTCGCGGTGGGTCTTGATGGTCTCAAAGGGGAAGTGCTCCTTTTTATATCGGGCATCCTCCAACACGGCCGCAGCATACTGTTTTAAATTTTTCCACCCGGCCAGGACCGCGTCCGATTTCCCGCTGCCTCGGGCCACGATAAACGCATCGAAGGTACGCGCTTTTGCAGAGCTGAATGCCTTACTGAGTTTTTCAAGATATTGGGACAGGCGGCCGTAGCCACCGGGTTTGAGCAGGTCGGAGCAGACGGTAATCGGTTTTAAATTACAGGCCAGTACCGGCGCGACATTGGTGTAGTCTATTCCCGCACAGAATGAGATATCCAGCGCTCCTTGAAACGCTTCCTGCAGGCGGGCGGCCAGATTGATGCTGATGGGATGCAAGGAGCGACCGCTCATATAGATCATCTGCTCATTTTTAGGCAAATTTTGATCCTGGTTTTGGGTCTCCAGGGTGTTGGTCAGTTTGATATTGAAGTCCACACCCGCGTTGCGGGCGCTTTCAATGAGGGCGCCGATCAGGGCCACGCCATCGCGATATTTCAGGTCGTGATCGAAGGCCAGGTCGGGGACCTGGGTCTGGTAGCCGAGCTTATCATTGAGGATGGCCCGCACGCCATCGGCCCCCAGCAGGGTGGGATTCAGCTTGATGGTGGTGTGAAGTTTGCGCTCCTCCACAAAATAGCGCCCGATTTTTTCCACCTCGTCCGGCGGGCATCCATGCATGGTGGAAACGGTGACATTGTTGGACATGCAGTCCGGAATATGCAGCTCCTTGATCCGGGGATAGATAGGGGCCAGGCGTGCGATCTTTTCCTCTTTTTCTTTAGCGCAATCGGCCATGCGGTCTAAAAATCGCTGTACGCTGGAACTTTGAATCCCTTCCAGATTGTAGCCCACACTCATATTGAATATAAAGCCCGACACGCCGGCAGATCCCCAGCCGAACTTGTCTTTCAGGATGTGAAGCACGATCCAGGCGTTGAGGTATTCATCAAAGGATTGGTCCAGTTTCAGCTCCTGGGACCATTCGCAATTGTAGCCCTCATCGGCCATATCGATGCAGGGCTTGGTCACTTCCAGTTCATCCAGCACCTGGATGGTTTTGAGTTCCAGATAACGGGCGCCCGCCAGCCAGGCGGCGATCAGGTTCTGGGAAAGCTGCGTGTGGGGCCCGGCAGCCACCCCCAGTGGGGTTTCCAGCAGTTGCCCGTAACGCTGCATCCGAAAAGGATCTGTGCTTTGCGGTACGAAGAACAGCTCCTTTTGGATACCGAAGATATGTCCCTGTTGCTCATCTTCAAAAATCCATTGGACCAGGGTCTCAATATTGCATCCCCATAGTTTATCGCTTGTCATTTTTGCCTCCTTGATTTGTGCGCTGTCTGGATGCTTTCTCAGACGGTGTCCCTCTAAACCGATGTTCCTGAATGGATAATGACGATTCCCCCGGCCTACATCTTTTCCCAGAGTTTGCGGCCCATGGCCCTGGCATGGGCCAGCACTGCTTTTTCATCCACGGTCAACACCTGCCGATTTTCAACAATCAGCCGCCCCTGGGAGATCACACTTTCCACATGGCGCGCATCGATGCCATAGATAAAGTGTCCCAGAAAGTTTTCCCGGGTCAGGTCGGTGGGGGCGTCGTAATCCAGAACCACCAGGTTGTTGTCGCCATCTCCCTGAGCGCCGAATTTTTGAACGTAACGATGCACATTGCGAAAGCGCTCATAGATGCCGTCGAAGCCGATGCCTTCGGTGGCCTGGCCCACGAGAAAAGCAGCCTTGGCGCTTCTCAGCATGTCGCAGTGCATACCGTCGGTGCCCAGCATTATGTTGGCGGTCAGATCCGTGTAGCCGGCCACACCCACGTTGTTGTTCTGATTGCTTTCGACGTTTTGCACCACCCAAACACCGGAGTCGGCCAGAAGCTGCTTTTCACGGTCCGACAGGTGTATACAGTGGCCCAAAATGGATTTGGGCAACGCCAAAGCCCCCGCGTCATGAAAGCGCTCCACCACCCGTTTGCCGTATTTGGCCAGCGCATCCTCCTGGTCGGCCCGGTCTTCGGCTACGTGAACGTGCAGCCCGGTGTCGTGTTTGCGGGCCAGCTCAACGGCCTTGCTGAGAAGCTCATCACCCACGGTGAAAGAGGCATGCAATCCCACGTGTCCCTGGTGGCCCGCGGTCAGGAAGCTGTCGGTCTCGGCCAGCCCCTCTTCACGCGGACCTTCCCCGTCCCGGTCCGAGATCTCATAACAGAGCATGTGGGCGATCCCCACCCGGTCAAAGGCCTTGGCGATGGTGGACAGAGAATCGGTAATGGCAAAGGGCGAGGCGTGGTGGTCGATCACAAAGGTGACCCCGTTTTTGGCGCAATAGATGGCTGAAGCCAGGGCGCTGGCCTCGATCATCTCAAGATCGAGACGCTTATCAATGTGCCACCAGATATATTCCAGCACTTCGGTAAAATCGGCTGGGATCTTGCGAAGTGCGGGCATTCCCCGCGCCAGGGTGGAGTAAATATGGTGGTGGCCGCAGCCAAAGGATTTGGTCACCAGCTTGCCGCTGCAGTCGATAATACGATCCTCTGCGGTGAGTCCGTCTGGTTGCGGGATTTTCTCCAGCCGGCGGATACCGCCCCGAAGACCCGGCTCAACGGCCAGATTCGTATGACTGATGTCAAAGCTCTGCCAATCAATAAACGTCGCGTCTTTTAAATATAAGGTCATGATCCCACCTGTTTGGGTTGACGTGTCTTT
The DNA here is from genome assembly GCA_050116835.1 of Desulfobacterales bacterium. Classification (GTDB taxonomy): domain Bacteria; phylum Desulfobacterota; class Desulfobacteria; order Desulfobacterales; family JAHEIW01; genus JAHEIW01. The sequence continues at coordinate 9,940 of JASFNW010000074.1, read as the reverse complement.
ACTGCATTTATCTGTCAGAGGGGTCGGAAAGTTTTTTACAAAATAGTGATAATAGCGCAATGAATTATCAGCAGCGAAATCGTGCACTGTCTGAATGCATTAGGGTGCGTTGGCAAAGAACAGCCAGCAGCCGCCATGCGGCTTTGGGGTACAAATTGTGTCGTGTATCTAACCCATTATTTTAACAACGAGACCTGTTCTTTGTTTACGCACCCTTATGCATAAGTTTGCACGATACAGTCGTTGATAATTCATGCAGCGACCAAATTATAAAAAGCTCGCCGACCCCTCATTTATCTTTTTTCAGGGGCTCAAGCGGCAGGCAATAGCGCCGCACGCCGTCATATTGACAATAGGCATTGGCAATCGCCGGTGCTGTGGGTATGGTGCCGATTTCACCCACCCCCTTGGCCCCGAAGGGCCCTACGGGATCCGGGGTTTGAACGCTGATCACCTTTATTTCAGGCACGTGCTTGGCTTTGGGAAGTCCCAGTTTCGACATCCGGCTGGAGGTGAGTTGGCCATCCTTCAGCGGAAAATTCTCACTGACGGCATACCCCATGCCCATGACCACGCCGCCATGGACCTGGCCTTCAAACAGCGCCGGGTTGATGACCGTTCCGGCATCATGGGCGGCAAGCACACGCTGCAATTTTCCGTCGGCATCCAATATGGCCAGATGGGCGGCAAAGCCGTAGGAGAAATGGCTAATCACTTCGCCGTCCGCGTCATGACGGGTAGTCCAGTCGACAATGTAGCGGCCAAAGTATTCCTTGCCCACCAGATCCGCCAGGGGTCGCTCCTGCAAATCCGCTTTCAGCTTTCCGGCCGCCTGAATGGTTGAATTGCCCAGCAGGGCCGTACCGCGGCTGGCTGTCGTGGTTCCACTGGTGGCGTGAGCCCCTGTGGAAGCTTTCACCTCAATGGATACGGAATCATCCAGGCCCGCCACTTCGGCCAACACCTGTCGCGCCACGGTGTAAAGGCCCTGCCCCATTTCAGTCCAGCCGTGGTGCAACTCAATCTGATCGGGGGCGACGATTCTGATGCGGGTTTCGCTGACCTCCTCCAGGCCATTTCCGATACCGCAATTTTTGATGGCACAGGCCAGACCGGTGTTCGAGTTGGCGTTAAATTCCTCCTTGACCGCCTCCAGACATTGGCGCAGACCGATGCCCTTGCCCAATACGTGGCCGGTGGTGGTCATGCGGCCCGTGTCCAGGGCGTTGTCGTAGCGAAACTGCCAGCGATCAAAGCCGCCTGCGGCGCAAAGCTCATCCATCATGGATTCCATGGCGAAGTTAGATTGGTTCACGCCAAATCCACGAAAGGCGCCGGCAGGCGGGTTGTTGGTGTAATAGGCGCTGGCCACCACATCCACGCTGGGCACATGGTAGGATCCGGCGGCATGGGTTCCGGTGCGGGCCACCACCTCACCGCCCACCGAGGCATAGGCCCCGGTGTCACCGATAATTCTGGCCCGCATGGCAGTGAGCTGCCCCTTTTCATCACAGGCCAGTTTATAGGTCATATGGGTCTTGTGGCGCTTGGGGTGCATGCGGATGGATTCGGGACGGTTCAAGCGCACCTTGACCGGGCACTGCATTGCCGCGGCGCATAGAGCGGCATGGTGCTGGACCGTCAGATCCTCCTTGCCGCCGAAGCCGCCCCCGGCGGACACCTGGATTACGTCCACTTTTTCCAGGGGCAGATTCAGCAGGGAGGCGATCTGTTCGCGGTCGGCATAGATCCCCTGGCTTTGGGAGTAGACTTTCAGTCCGCCCCGGCCGGCCGGCTGGGCGATACAGGCCTCGGTTTCCAGGAAAGCGTGCTCCACAAAGGGGGTCTCAAAGACGCCTTCGACCACGTGGGCGGATTTTTTAAAAACCGCATCCACCGGCTCGCCGCGACGGATCACGGTTTTCTTGAGCAAATTGCCGCCCTCATGGACCCGCACTTCACTGTCGGCGGCCCGGGTCATGTCGGTCAGCGGCTCAAGCACCTCGTATTCCACCTTTATTTCATCAGCTGCCCGGCGGGCGGTCTCCTCACGATCCGCCACCACACAGGCCAATACATCGCCGATGTAGCGGGTGGTCTCCCCCTCTAGGACCATCATGGGCCAGTCCTTCTCGATCAACCCCTGATAGCGTTTGCCCGGGATGTCGTTGCCGGTAAAGACCCGAATCACACCGGGCATTTTTTCAGCACCGGACACGTCAATTTGCCGGACAACGGCCCGGGGATGGTCGCTGAATTTCAGCGCCCCGTAACGCAACCCCTCCATTGTCATGTCATCGATGAAGGGTCCGATCCCCAGCGCCTTTTCGTAACCTTCCACTTTAGGATAGGAAACGCCGATGCCGGTGCGTTTCTCCCAGCTAATCTCGCTGTCCTCCCGCAGGGCTTTGGCAGCCAGCAGAATGGCATCGACGATTTTTATGTAACCGGTGCAGCGGCAGACATTGGCCTTTAAGGCTTTGACGACCTCCTCACGGCTGGGATCGGGGTTGTTCTCCAATAAGATCTTGGCTCGCGAGACAATTCCAGGTGTGCAAAATCCGCATTGCACGGCGGCTTCAGCCACAAATGCCCGTCCCAGAGTCCGCCGGACGTTTTCCGGAAAGCCTTCGATGGTCACCACTTTCTTGTCTGCCACCCGCTTCATGGGTGTGGAGCAGGCCAGAGCGGGTTTGCCATCCAGTTCGACCAGGCAGGCCCCACAGGCGGCCTGTCCGGAACAGCCATCCTTGACGGAAGTAATGCCTTGATCTTTGCGCAGATAGGTCAGCAGCGACCGTTTTTCGTCCCCTGCATAATTCGTCGCCTGACCATTTAATAAAAAAGTGATCATTGCTCCCAACTCCTATCTTGCTTGTCGTACCTGTTTATTTTTTTCATCCGCTACCCCCTGAGGCGGGGCGCCGCCTTCCTCAGCAGGCCCTGTAAAGTGTCGGCAGGATGCTTGATTTTACTGAGAACAATCATGGCGGCAATGATATAGGGTTTGTAGCTGGCCTCCTTGTACATGCGGACACGGTAGCGGTCGAACACGCTGGCTTCAACCTCCCCTTCTTCGCAGCTCACACCGGTAATGTCGGCGGGCAGACAGTGCATGTAAAGGGCTTTGCCTTCGTTGGTGGCGGCCATCCGCTTTTCGGTGCATTGCCAATCCCTGTGGTCGGCGTTTTGCGCCAGAAGTTCCTTTTCCAGGGCGTCGATGCCGTCGAAATCCCCTTTGCCATACAGATCGGTGCGCTTTCCCATAGCGCCGAAAGGCGCCCAGCTCTTCGGATAGACGACATGGGCGCCCTCAAAGGCTTCGGCCATAGAGTTGGTTTTGCTAAATCCGCCTCCGTTCCGGCCGGCGTTGGCCCGGGCGACGGCCTCCACTTCCGGCATCACCTCGTATCCCCCGGGATGGGCCAGAACGACGTCCATGCCGAAGCGGGTCATCAGGCCGATAACGCCCTGGGGGACGGAAAGGGGTTTGCCGTAGGAAGGACTGTAGGCCCAGGTCATGGCCAGCCGCTTGCCTTTGAGGTTATCCACCCCGCCAAAATAGTTGATGATGTGCAGCATATCGGCCATGGTCTGGGTGGGGTGGTCAATATCGCATTGCAGATTGACCAGGGTGGGTCGCTGTTCTAAAACGCTCTCGTCAAATCCCTGCTGTACGGCCCGGGAGACTTCCCGCATATAGGCGTTGCCCTTGCCGATGTACATGTCGTCCCGAATACCGATGGTGTCGGCCATAAAAGAGACCATATTGGCGGTCTCGCGAACCGTTTCACCGTGGGCCACCTGGGATTTGCCCTCGTCAAAATCCTGTACGGCCAGACCCAGCAGGTTGCAGGCGCTGGCAAAGCTGAAGCGGGTGCGGGTGGACTGATCCCGGAAAAGGGAAATCCCCAAACCGCTGTCAAAGATACGGCTGGAAATATTTTGTTCGCGCAGCGCCCGCAAGATACCCGCCACCAGGAAAGTCGCAGCCACCTCCTCGTCGCTTTTTTCCCAGGTCAACAAAAAATCGTCCAGATACATGCTCTGATAGCTGAGATTGGCCAGTTGTTTGATCATCTTTTCGATTTTGGCTGAATCCATGATGATTGACTCCTTTTTCGCTCGCGCTTGTTTATCGTTTTGAGCGGTTTGCTCATGAAGTTGCGTAAAAATTTTTTATTTGCCGCGGGTGCGGTCAGGGCACCATATGGGTCCCTTTGCCCAGAGTCACCGCCGCTTTGATAAACTCCGGTGCGGTGATGATCACTTCCTGCCCCCCGGCTTCCAAAAAGCGCAGGGCGGACTGGATCTTGGGCAGCATGCTGCCCGGCGCAAAATGGCCTTCGGCGATGTATTGCTCCGCCTCGGCGACGCTCATCTTATTGATTCCCTTGGCATCGGGCGTGCCGAAGTTTAAAACCACCTGCTCCACGGCCGTGGAGATGATCAGCAGGCCGACACCGAGTTGAGCGGCCAGCATCGATGAGGCCAGGTCCTTGTCGATCACGGCGTCCACACCTTCCAGACCCCGGTCGCTGCGCACCACCGGAATCCCACCGCCGCCAACTGCAATCACATGATAGCCGTCGCCCAGCAGGGATTCGATCACCGGTCGTTCCACGATTTCCAGGGGCTCCGGGGAAGGGACCACGCGGCGGAAACCGCGGCCGGCGTCTTGCACCAGGCTCCAGGCGGGGTAATCCCGGCGGATATCATCAATTTCGTTTGCAGCATAAAATTCCCCGACCGGTTTGGCCGGATTTTTAAAGCCCGGATCGGCTTTATCCACCAACACCTGGGTGACCACGGTCACGCTCTGGCCTTCCTGGCCGCGGGCGGCCAGTTCATTGTTCAGGCTCTGCTGGATCTGGTAGCCAATGGAGCCCTGGGTGTCGGCTACGACGTTGACCAGGGGCACCAGATGCAGGCCGGTCTCCCGCCGGGCCACCTCGGAGCGCAGCATGATGAACCCCACCTGGGGGCCGTTGCCATGCGAGATGACCACCTGGTAGCCCTGCTCGATGAGATCGGCCACATGCGAGACGGTCTCGCGGATAGCCTGGTGCTGATCCTCAACCGTCTGAAGATCTTTGCTTCTGATCAGAGAATTGCCGCCGATGGCGACAAATGCACGTTTGGCATCCATGGATCAACCCTCCATTTTCGCCAGATAGACCCGGGGCATGGCGGCATAGAATGCGGCGCAGCGCACCAGATCGGTCTTCCAGGTCTTTTCGTTGGGGGCATGGGCTTGGGCTTCCTTGCCGGGACCGAAACCGATGCAGGGGATGCCGAACATTCCCGTAATCGAGACAGCGTTGGTGGAGAAGGTCCACTTGTCCACACGCGGCTTTTCATTGAACAGGGCGGTGTAGGTCTCTGCCGCCGTCCGGGTCACCAGGCTGTCTTCTCCAATGGTCCAAGAGGGAAAATAGCAGTCCGTGGGGTAGACCAGCCCGGTGTAAGAAGGTTTGTCATAAGTGTACATGGAGACTTCGGCCCCGGCGGCCCTGGCGGCGGGAAGATCCCGGATCTGACTCAGGGCCAGCTCTTTGTCTTCGCCGGCGGTCAGGCGCCGGTCGATGGAAATAGTGCAGCCATCCGCAACGGCACAGCGGGACGGAGAGGAGTAAAAAATTTCGGAAACGGTCAAGGAGCCTTTCCCCAGAAAATCATCGTCCTTCAGGCGCCCGTGGAGTTCTTCAAGTTCACCCAGGATTCGGCCCATCTTGAAAATGGCATTGTCGCCTCGCTCCGGAGCCGACCCATGGGAGCTGACCCCCTTGACTTCCACTTTGATCTCCATGCGGCCGCGCTGGCCGCGATAGATCCCGCCGTCGGTGGGCTCGGTGGAGACCACAAAATCCGGCTTAAGGCCTGATTCCTTGATGATGTACTGCCAGCACAATCCGTCGCAGTCTTCTTCCTGAACCGTGCCCACCACCACCAGGGTGTAGTCGCCCTCGAGCTCCAGATCTTTGATAATTTTGCCGGCGTAGACCATGGAGGCCATGCCGCCTTCCTGGTCGCTGGCACCCCGACCGCCGATGATCTCATCATCTTCAATGCCCGCGTAGGGATCGAATTCCCAGTTATCCGTGTTGCCCACCCCGACGGTATCGATATGGGCGTCCATGGCGATAAGGGTCTGACCGCTGCCGATATAGCCCAAAACATTGCCCATGGGATCAATGTCGACCTTATCGAAACCCACCTTTTCCATCTCTTCTTTGATCCGTTCAACGACTGCCTTCTCCTGGCAGCTCTCGCTGGGCAGACGGATCATATCCCGCAAAAATCGGGTCATTTGGGGTTTATAGCTTTCGGCCAGTTCATTGATTTTGTTGAAGTCGACCGCTGTCATCGCATTTTTCTCCTTATCAGTGTTTTCTGAATTCCTTCACCCGGATTTGCTGACCTCGAATCCTTCAAACCTCAGGGCGACGCATATCGTCCGTGCCAGATAATATCTCGGTAGTTGAGGGGATCAGTGGCGCCTTCGGTATTAAAACACAGCAGGATGGAATCCGGACCGATTCCCAGTTCATCTTTAAGACCCTTGAAGTCGGTGGTGTTGGCCAGTGCATCCATCAATCCGATTCCGATGGAGCCGGATTCTCCGGCTTCCACCAGGACATCTCCACGCAATGGGTTGGCCAGAATGCGCATACCGTTGGCGGCCAGGAAGTCTGCACAGCCCACATACCCGCTGGGAACATCCCGCAGAATCTCCCAGGATAGCGGGTTGGGTTCGCCGCAGGCCAGGCCGGCCATAATGGTGTCAAGATCACCCTTGACCGCGTGAGGCTTGCCATCCCCGGTAGCGACCGAAGCGAAGATACAGGCCGCATTGCCGGGTTCCAGAATAATGAATTTGGGCCGTGGCTCCCGATACACCTGGGCCAGATAACCCACCACGGCTCCGGCCAGGGCACCCACACCCGCCTGAACAAAAATGTGGCTGGGATAGGCGTCTTCGGCCCTCAACTGATCCACGGCCTCGGCACACAGGGTCATGTACCCCTGCATAATCCACAAGGGAACTTCGGTATAGCCCTCCCAGGCTGTATCCTGGACCACATACCAGCCGTTTTCCTCGGCCCTGGCACAGGTCAGCCGCACTGCGTCGTCATAATTGAGATCGGTCACCGTTACCTCGGCGCCGTGGGAGCGGATGGCCGCTACCCGTGCCTGAGCGCTGCCTTTGGGCATGTAGATCACCGCCTTTTGGCCTAACCGCTCGGCGGCCCAGGCCACGCCCCGGCCGTGATTGCCATCGGTGGCCGTGGTCAGGGTGATCTGCCCCACCTGTTTGCGGACCTCGTCACTGACCAGCTGGGCATAGGGAACTTCACTCAGGGGCCGGTTCAATTTCCGGCAAACCAACCGGGCAACGGCATAGCTGCCCCCCAGCACTTTAAAGGCGTTGAGACCGAAGCGGGGGGCTTCGTCTTTGACGAAAATATCGGCAAACCCCCAGGTGCGCGCCAGGCGCTCCAAACGCACCAGAGGCGTGGGCTTGTACCCCGGCAGTTGGCGGTGAAATGCCCGCACCCCCAGCGCCGTCGCCGGAGAAAGTGTATCGGGAAGCGCTCTTTCCTTCCGGCTTTGAATCAAATATCTGCAGTTTTGGGCGGGAATTTCTTTGACCATGACACCCTGCTCCTAATTTTGACGAACTTCTTTCAGATAATTATAAATGGTATACTTGGAGGCACCGAACACGTTTGCCAGATAGTTGATCGATCCTTTGACCGCAAACACACCGGCTTTATCCAATTTAGCGACAATCTCTTTTTTTTCGGCCTTGTTCATCATGGCCGGGGGCTTTTCATGCTGGTTGACGATGTTGTCGATGATGGATTCCATGGATTGGGCCGGTTTTTTGGAAAAATGCACGACGGAATCGTCGCGGGTATCCTGGCTGTTGCTGTTTGACAGAAAGGAAAAATCGGAAAACACCTGAGATAACAACATGAAATCATTGATGGAAAAGTTGATGGCCAGGCATCCCTCCACGGCACCGGATTCATCTCGCAGGAATATGGAAGCGCATCTGAGCACCTTACCGTCCTCGGTGGTGATTTTGTAAGCGACTTTATCGGGCACCTGATCGCCGAATTCGTCCAGCATCCGCATCATGGTGCTGGTTACGGGCGCCCCCACCGAACGGTTGGTGACATTACCTTCAACGTGGACGACTGACCGGGTGATATCGCTAAAATCATGGATAACCACTTCGCACCTTTTACCAAATACGCCCACAATACCCTTGGCCATTCGTTTTAAAAACTCTAGGTTCTGTTTGAGCATGACTGATCTTTTATTATACAATTTATTGTATATCAACAAAAAAATTGTTTATATAAAAATAAATTATTGTTTATATCGCACTTACAATGGCCGAAGGACTGAAAAGGAGCGTTCCTTTAAAAGCCGACGGATCTTGATATTTCTCTCTGCCGCCGGGCGCTGTGTCTGCTTGAGCATGATATCCACGTCGTCCCGGCGCCGGTGCTGCTTGCGACCTTGTCCGGTCGGACAGCTGAAGGGCGTCCCCATTTTCAGGGCACTTGCGTTATCGGTCTCAAAGCTGTAGTTTGGAAAAATCGAGGGGGTGCATCGGCAGAACTCGCTTTTGAATTCCAGTCCCTATAAGTCCGGCGCAATGAATATAAAAGGTTTACGCTTTTTAGGGATCAGGCAAATGATAAGGGCATGCATAGAATCTGATCACAATGCCATATTTGAGATCATCAACGACGCTGCACAGGCCTATAGAGGCGTAATACCGCAAGATCGGTGGCATGAGCCCTACATGTCGCTTGAAGCGCTTAAGGCCCAAATTGACGACGGTATTGTTTTCTGGGGCCTGGAACGCGATGGCCGGTTGCTCGGGGTCATGGGTATCCAGGACAAAGCCGATGTGACCCTCATCCGTCATGCGTATGTGGTGACCCGGGCACAAAAACGGGGAATCGGCAAAAAGCTTCTCCGGCATTTACAAAGCATGACCGACAAACCCATCCTGATTGGTACCTGGGCAAATGCCTCCTGGGCAATTTCATTTTACCGGAAGAACGGATATACGCCTGTTTCTGATGAAGAAAAAAATCGTCTCCTCCGAAAATATTGGTCGATTCCGGAGCGGCAGGTGGAAACCTCAGTGGTGTTAGCCGATCAAAAATGGTTTCGGATCCCATCAGATGATTCAACGCAGCGTTAAGATAGGAAAATAGTCTTTTTCAGGTTTAGCTTGCATTTTTCAGGGTAAAAACGCGGCTGTAGTGATTTTGGGGCTCCTTTGGCACATCATCCTCGCCATTTTTAAAAACTTTACGGCCTATTAGCGCGCATCATTTATGGTTCCAGTCGCCAAAAGAGATACTTATCGGTTCAACTGTTTACCTTCCTTAGAACCAAATCAAAGTCCCCTTGAGCACTTATTTAATTCATTTTCAATATGTACATTTAATCGGACAAGAATTCAGAATTCCTCAATTGTGACGAGCTGGTTCTGGAAATCCTACGCGCAGCTGCACCGGAGACAGTCGGTTTTAAATGTAGGACAAAAGCGGACATCATAAAGCATTCCGGTCTTACACAAAAATCAGCAAGGCGCCGATACCCGCATGGGATTCGCAGCCGCATAATATACTCATCGGAAGAGAATAACTTTTCCAAATTATCAGAGTTCATGACAAGGAGGCAAAAATGAAAATGTTAATCTTATGCAGTCTATTCGGCGCTATAGCCCTGCTGTTAACCAATAGCCCGATAGATGCCCGAGCGATGGATGAGGGTATAATGGGTGGCCGTGACTACCGCGGTTTTGATATGGAACCAGGAATGATGCATTACGGTGGCTATCAGGCTCATGGTATGGGTTCGAGCATGATGGGCCCCCACGAAGAAAATAGTCTACAGCGCAACAAAA
>JASFNW010000073.1:0-24493 GCA_050116835.1 Desulfobacterales bacterium | reverse complement strand
ATCGTACACGCCAGCAAAATTAGGATCATTTTTTTACGGATAGTCATATAAAGCCGTCAACTGATATGAATACGCCCGGCGAAATGAATCATCTTCAGAACTGGATTTGGTTTTACCATAGCAAAAAATTTCGAAATTTTGCTAAAAATATTTCGAAATTTTGCTAAATTCCGGATCCAGTTGCTTTGGATCTTTGGCTGAAATAGAAATAACACCGCAATTTAAAACGACATTTCTTATCGATCCCGCACAGGCACCGTCCATGTTTCCAATAGTAAATGAAAAATCCGTACCACCTTCACATCTTTGGGAGCTCTTTTATCACTAGAACCACCGCTATCATGAACAAACCCCTCAAATAAGGTTTTGGCCACGATATTTGATGAGCTCCTTATCGACAGTCGATTGTTGGAGTCGAGGTAACCGTTTCCGATCTTTGGGGCACAAAATATGGCAAGAACATTTAGCAGCAAAAGCAACGGCGGATGCGCTTGGGTTCCGTTGGCATTCAAATATCAGACTTGTGAGATACAAATCCCATGGGTATCGGCTGATGGTGACCTGCATGACATGCATTGCTGGGCGGATCAACTATTGACGACAATTGGGGGCTCGAGCACACTCATGGCTGCTGCCGGCAAAGGATGATCATGCGGTGCGCTGGCAAAGGATAACACTCAAATATGATACCCGAGCGATTACACTAAAAACATTATAGATGCTGCTTTTTGAATAACTTCAACAAAAATGTCGCAATTTTTATAACTCAAAATGTCCTTTAAATCATATTTTACACTCGCCCAAAATTAACTATCTGAATCTACTCTTCTTATTGAATCAAAAATTAATGGCATATTTCGTGCAAAATAACTTCAAGAAAAAAATGGCGCGTGCCATAACACCTTGCTCATCGACCATTTTCAGAAAAAGAATCATCAAGATGAAAAATTTGAAAAAAGGTCAGAGGCTGCCTTCGCCTCATGAAGTTGCTGCAGGTTCGTCCCGTTCAGTCAGTGATGGAATCGGATGTGGCTCTCAATGGAGCCAGGATCATGGAGACGGTTTAGCAGTAGGGACGGCAGCCGAACAAGCAATGATACAGCCCGAGGAGCAAGTTTTTGAAGAAGAAGGAGCGGGCAATTGCACCGGTTTGCAGGAACTTGAAGCCCTTCTTAAACAAATAGAAACGCTGAAAAATAAAATGCGAGACTTATTTGAACGTGTTCACGAAAAGGACTCCCATGACTAGATAGCATCAGTGGCATGGATGCGGGGGTATTCATTCGATCTGCAATTTCATCTGCTTGTTGTGCCCTCAGTTACCATGCAGAATTTTTCATCTGTCGAAATCCAGGTCATCTGGAAGCGGTCCGAGCATACATTCGCGGTACCGTTTTTTTTGGGCATTTGGATCGCCCAGAACGGGATGAAGATTCATATCGGGTGAATATTCGCTGGCGGGCACCTTGCGCCCCAGGGCCTCGGCCATGGCTCTGACATGATGCGGGCCGGCTCCGCAGCAGATGCCGATATAGTTGACGCCCAAATCGCGGGCCTGCACGCTGAAATCGGCCATCTCGTAGCGGGTCAGCACAAACGGATCCAGTGCCACCGGGAAGGCATTTTTGCCGTCCGACAGGCGCAGGTCGAAGAAGCTCGGGCGATGATCGTCGGTGCGGTAGGGAACCGGCAAAGCGGCCATATGCCCACTGATCTTTTGGCGAATTTCCGCCAGTAGCGGCAGCATCGTGCGCGGGCCACGGCCGCAGTTTAAGCCCACCACATCGGCGCCGTTTTCTTCGAGGATTTTGCATGCCTCCGCCCAGGTGTAGCCATCGCAGCTTTGCGGTGTAGCCGGCGTGAACGTGATGACCGCTGCAAGTCCGGCATCTTTAATGACCTCAAGCGCAATCAGTGCTTCCCCCAGGTGACTGAAGGTTTCAGCAACAATAAAATCCACCCCGCCGGCAACAGCCCACTGCACCTGTTCGCTGAAAATGTTTTTGACCTTTTGTTTGGACATATCGATCTGGCGGGTATCAAATTCCCATGTATTGCAAATGTTTCCCGCCGTCAGCGATCCGTAGGCGTCGGCCACATTTTTCGCCAGCTCGACGGCCCTGATATTCAGGGTCTCAAGCTGATCTTCCAGGCCAACTGCTTTCATTTTCGACCGGTGGCCATAATAGGTAAAGGCGACAACCACATCCGTGCCCATCCTTAAAAATTCCAGGTGCAGTTGCCTGACCGCATCTGGAAACTTCAAAACCGCTTCGGGAACAAAAGGGCCGGCCTTGAGATAGCCTCTTCTTTCGAGTTCAAAAAGGTAACCTTCGGCCACGAGGACAACATCTTTTTCCAGCTTGGTGAGCAGGTTTTCCTTTTTAGCGGTCATGGGCGATTCCCTTGCATAAGTTGAAGTTCGTCTTTAAAAAATGACAGCCTTTGTCAAGCATGAAAATGAGGTCATCCGCGAATCTGATTGTGAATTATCGTAACCTAATTTTAAAGGAACGGCAACTGTTTAAATACAGCACCTCGCATATAGCGCCTCAATGTGTATAACCCTCATCTGCGCAGGGGCTCTGGGAATCTGTGAGACGCTTGTCGTCCCAGAAGGATCACCTTTTGCACCCCGGCAACAGCAAACCGCAACGCAGGATGCCATTGCACCTGTTTCTATCTCGAAAGGCACGGTCCTGATTCTGCTAATTGTGGGAATCGTCGGTGTATTGAGTGTCCGCCGCAAAAAAATGCCCCAACCATGCTGCTCAGACGGCAGCTCCCCAGATCCCACCGGCAGTCCGCGATAAAGTATTTGTTAATCTCAATAAGCAATACCTGAATCTGCAATACAAGATAACCCAGCACAAATTTTCAGGCAACCCACCGCCCGACAATCTGCTCAGGGAGATTTCCGATATCGAACGCAGGGTTTACCTGATTTCCAGGGCACTTGAATAGGGATGAACAGAACGCACCATCCAGGTTGACAATCCTGTCGGCCTTCGATAATTGAATTTCAGTTACCTTTGCAAAAGATCCTTTCTGATTGTTGGACCCACCTTAGACTCACATATTATCTTAACGACTGGAGTCATGTGATGGTAAAAAAGCAAATACACAGCCGTTTCTTTCTGGTTTGCGGTGGGCTTGCAGTGATGTTGCTTTTGGCGGCCACGCAGCTCATTCAACCCCAACAAGTCGCCGCTGCCACGGTTTTTCTGAACGATGGCAGTGAATTGACTCAAAATTCTCCGCCACCCGCACGGAAAATCCCGGTTCTGTTCGTCCATGGCCATGATCCCAACCCGGATCCGAACAATCCGAATTATCAGAAAAACTGGTGGCATTCGTTGGACAACCTGCCGTCTTTCAAACAGACGTTGGAGTTACCGCAAAACGCCTGTCTGGGCATCGAACCTTACTACATTTACTTTGAGAACCAGGCGCATTCCATAGCGCTTGATGCCGCAGATATTGGCAATGCCATTGATCGCATTCTGGCACGCCATCAGCTGCAGGACCCGAACAATCCGGATTTAAAAGTGGTGATCATCGCCTACAGCAAAGGCACGCTCAGTTCGCGCATGTATATCAAAAACCTTCATGATAACGTTCTCGATATCCCGGTTTCGGCCTTCATTGCCATTGCGCCACCCAATCATGGATTAAATCTGGCCCTGTTGCCCAGTGCCAGCCTGGCCGCCAAACAGCTCAACAATGGTTATTCGGGCAATTTCTGCATTCCCTATGATGCGGCCGCCCTCGATTTCATCGAGGACCTCAATGGCCATCCCATTCAGGACACCCAGGCCGACAATTTTGACCCCGCCATTGATTATCCGAGTGAGGCACCGGGCAGTCGATCACCGGGATCACCGCCCCAGGACGGCGTTCTATATGTCACCCTGTATGCCAGCGACAACGGGGATCTTGTGGGCGGCAGCACGCCCTCAGATGATTGCCAGGGCAGAGTTCTGGCCAAAAATCTGGCGGCCAATGCCGTCAATATCGAGATTCCGGAAATTGCCGGCAACTCGAATATCGCCGTTCACCAAAACACCGTCCACTGGCCGCAGACGATTTTTACAGCCCTGTACACCGCCATATATCAACAGGTTCCAGCGGAAAATGTTATCGCCGGAGTGCCGGACAGCAATCCTCCGATTATTCCGGCGCCGGCAGCACAACCGCCGGATGCCTCGGTGGTCCTGCTGTTCGATCGATCCGGCAGTATGAACTGGGGACATGATGGATCCTTTACCGTTGCCGAACCGGCCAAACGGATCACCCTGGCCAAACAGGCGGCGATCCCGTTTCTGTGGATGCTGAATTATTTCAATCCTTGCGGTGTGAATTTCGCAATCGCTGCTTTCCCGCGACAGCCGCAGCAGGCCTGTGAGGGCCAGGTTATTTCCAATCTTGCCCGCGTGCAGGGAAGCACCATCGCTACGGCCATTATGACCATCATTCCAGGCTTGACGCCCGGCGGCAACACCCCGTTGCTGTCCGGCATCGACACCGCAGCGAATCTTTTCGGCAATGCACATCAAAAGGCACTGATTCTTTTGAGCGACGGTTTTCAGAATTGCCCCTCAATTGCGGGAACAGAAGCATCGCAGATTGAACAGCGCATTCAGGACCTCAATGCGGACGGTATCAACGTCCATGCCATCGGATTTGGCCAACCGACAGAAGTTCCGTACGATTTGCTCAATGAAATTGGAACCGGGACCGGGGGCGACTTTTACGATGTGACCGCTGACCCCAATTTCAATCCGGGCGCCTGGGATCCCGGCAATTCTCTGCAGGAACGGTATAAAGCCATATTGGTCGATACCCTGCAATTGGAATCTGCGGCAGATCCAATGGCTGTGATCAATAGCGGTGAAACCCACATTCATGATTTTTATATCAGCCAATCCGACAAAAAGGTGGTCGTCTATTTAAGCTGGGCTGCTTTTCAGCGCGACAGACTGTCACTAACCGTCACCTCCTCCGACGGGCAGGAAGTGTCGCTCACAGACCCGCCATCGGGTGTTCAGCGCATGGGTGGTGCTACGTTCCAGATCATTGCTTTTGAAAATCTTTTTTTGAAACAGCCCGGCAACGTCGGACCCGATCCCTGGCAGATCAAAATCTCTCTGGCAGATTCAACAGAAAGCCAGCAGGAAAAATACCAATACAGTGTCATTGCCCGCTCGGATTTGAAGATGACCATTAAATTTAACCGTAAAGCCTATCGAACCGGTGATGTCATTATGGTGAGTGCGTCAGTCAGCGACGGCAATCAACCCGTCAGGGGACTGCAAAATATTGGCATCCAGATCTCCCGACCGCAGCAGGGTCTGGGAAACTGGTTTGCCAGATATCCGATCCCTCTGAGTACTCTAAAACAGGTGCCGCAAGAGCAGGGTCAGGAGAAACTGTCTGGCCTCCATCGTAAAGCGATCTACCTGACCCAAAACAGTCAAATCCCGCTGCCCCAGCGCACCCCTCCCGAATGGGTGCAAATGGTTGATGATCAGTCCCAGGGCGATGCCACGGACAATGATGGAGTTTATACGGCTCGTTTCATAGATACCCGCCAGCAGGGGACCTATGTGTTTTATGTTCAGGCGACCGGGACTACCGCTGCCGGCATTCCCTTCAAGCGCGAAAAGGTCATCGAAAAATATGTCGCCATCAAGGTCGATCCGTCGTCTGTTGCGGTCGAGGCCGTTCGCCGGCCGGCTGCCGCGCAAGATGATAAGGCCTATGAAATACGCATCACGCCCAAAGATGTGATGGGCAACTATTTGGGCCCCGGCCATGCCGGTTCCATGAAACTGGAGGCGTCTAAGGGAAAGTGGATTGAGCCCTTGCGGGATCAGCTTGACGGAACCTATACGCAGATCTTATCTATCCCGCACGATGTACAACCGCAGGCGGTCAATCTCAATCTGGGCATTAAAAACACTGCCGTAACGTTTCGACTGGCCGATAAACTTTTAGAACCTGAAGCCCAGCGCTCCTTCAAAGAATGGTATCTGGTGGTGGTTCTTGTTTTGCTGATGGGGGTGCTGTTTGCGGTGTGGTTAAAGGGCAGATAAGGCGACGTTTACCGATCCGGAAGTAATTCCCGGCGTCCAACAGACACCGACGCTTGGCAATCGCTCTTAGGTCAGCCCGGTAAAGTCAAAACTGAGTTTGCCCTGAAATTTTTCAACGCGCTTGAAGATTTCCTTGAGCATGGTTTGCTCAATGCGGGTCAATTTTTTGGGATTGATGTAATTATTCGGCGCTGCGTTTTCTTCGACCATCGCTTTAACCTGCCGCGCCAGACGTTGTTGCATCATGTAGCTATAGGCGGTCTCCAGTTCATTATGCTCCTCGGGGCTGATCTTTTTGGTGGCCAGCAGCTGATCCAAGCGTTCATGTGTATTGGTTTCGTCTATTTCATGATTGAGCGCATAGATCCTGGCATAGTCGACAATCGGCTGCATGGCGGCCTTGATGTCAAAGGCATCCCGGTGCTCACCTTGGGACTCCACCACAAAATTTCGGAAAAAACCGATCGGCGGCGTGAAATACATCGCATTTTCGGCCATGTGACGAAAAAATCCCGGCCAGCTACCCAGTTCTTTAAAAAGGTACTGACGCAGATCGGTGATCAGCTCCTCTTCTCCGTATCCGGATCTAAAATCAAAGAAAATACTGGCCTGCAGCAACGCTTCCGGCTCGGCCGTATGAATCCAGCGCCTGAAATAGCTTTTCCAGGTGGACACCGGCTGGCACCAGTTGGCATTCTTGGCCATAATCCCGCCCTTGCAAAGCGCATAACCGGCCTCATCCAACCAGTTACAGACCCGCTCGCTGAATTTTAGAAAATATTGGGTCACTTTTTTTTGAGAACCGGAAGGCACATCTTCGAAAACAATGGCATTGTCCTGATCGGTTTTTAAGGTTTGCTCTTTGCGGCCCTCGCTGCCCAGTACCATAAAAACAAATTTGACCGGGGGTGGGCCGAATTCTTCCAGCGCGAACCCGATGATCTTTTCCAGGATCGTATCTGAAATCGTCGTCAGCAGACTGGTCACATTGTGAGCCTTGGTTCCGGTATTGATCAGGGTTTCAATCAACCGCGGAACCTGCCGGCGGACCTGAACGATCTGGTTGATAAACTTGGCCTGAATAATCTCGCGGATGATAAACAGCGGTGACTGCCCCTGGGCTCTGAGCAAGTCGCGATTGGTGATAACACCGACGACTTTATCACTGCCGTCGGTGACCGCCAGGTGTTTTATATTTTTTCGCATCATTTCCATCAGGGCCTCAAAAAGGAGCGCTTTTTCGGAAATCATGCTCAACGGCGACGACATAATATCTGAAACCGGCTTTAGGATATCGTATCCGGAAGCGGTCACCTTTTTTCTGAGATCATTATCGGTCACCACGCCCACAAATTGACCTTTGGGCTCTCGCACAAAAATAGAGCTGGTGTTGTGCTCACTCATCACCGCAGCGGCTGCCTGGATCGGCATGTCCTGATCGCAAAAAACCAGATCACGGTTGTATATGCTTTCGACCGGCCGATTAAAAAAATCAGTGACCTGCTCGGGCGACCTGCGGTTGTGGGCGATGATTTCAGCATAGGACCGATCGAGCATCCTTTTGCCGAAGGTACCGGTGAAAAAGTCTGAAAAAGCCTCGTATTTCTGGCAGGCTTCCAAAAACAGCTCCTTGGGCAAAATATAGAAATAGGAATCCTCAATCATCCTTAACGTTCGGATGGCGATGCCATCGTTGACCAGCATGGAAATACCACCGTACATATCCCCCTCGCCCAGCATGCCGCGCAGGGTTTTTTTATCATTTTCTTCAAAATAGCGCTCAGCCGCTCCTCTATGAATGATGTACAGGTAATCGATTTTGGAGCGCCCCTGGGCAAACAGAATGGTATCTTTGGGATAGTTGATCATCGAAACCGCCGCAGCCAATTTTTCCAAATCCTCCTCGGGAAGAAACGAAAACGGAGCCAGCTCATGCAGGAAATGAAGCGCCTGGCCGGCGGCAACCACCGATGCGTAAGATTTGTTCATCATCCCTTTGCGGAACTTCTCGGCAAAATATTTGTAAAAATCCGTGTGTTGGTTGGCAACATCTTGAAAGACATTTTCAGGCACCACACACAAGGTGGCATCTTCAATGACTTTGACGGAGCGAACCGAAATGCCGCCATTCATCAAAATTGAAATGCCCCCGAAAATTTCACCTTTTTTGATAATGCCGGTCAATTCCTTTTCGCCTTCGGATTCGTAAAAAAGCTGCAATATACCGGTTTTTACAATATAGACGCACTCCACTTTTGTTCGCCCCTGCACAGATAGTTGGTGCCCGCTGGCGTAAGTTTCAGTGGTTAGTGAATCAGCGATTCGCTTGCATTCAGCTTCAGGCAGGTTTGAAAACGGAGCCAGTCTGGATAAAAATGTAAATAACGGTTCTGACATAATCTCTCCTGTTCGTTGCAGCCGGATGTTCGGCGCATCGTAAAGCCTAAGATCGTTGCTCTTGAAATTAACAACGATCGATCCTACCGTAGCATACCTGGCGTCATGTGCCAATTCGAATATCACCTGCCGAAAGCCTTATACCGCTAATCTCACGAGGTATTTGACACTGCAATCCAATTAATTTATAGTGGCATGCCATCAAATAATTTGTTCTTTCCCTGCTCGGCGGGCATACAGAAGGTGACCAATGACTCCCAAAGCCAGAAAAAATAAACGCTTGGTCGGTTTATTTCTGTTGGGTAGCGTTGTTTTCAATTACCCTCTACTGTCATTATTCAACCTCAAAACCCGTATTCTCGGTATGCCCTTGCTCATATTATATATCTTTAGCGCCTGGGTTTTGTTGATTCTGCTGGCAGCCTTGGCAACCAGAACCCGCAAAGAACCCCCATCAAAATCCATTGATAAAACCGGGTCATAACCGATGTTAGAAACCGGGGTCATACTTTTTGTGTCATTTGGCTACATGGGGCTGCTTTTCGCCATTGCCCATTACGGCGATAAACGCGCCGACGCCGGACGCAGCATTATCAGCAATGCCTATATTTACGCACTTTCCATGGCCGTTTACTGCACGGCCTGGACGTTTTACGGTAGCGTCGGTCTGGCCGTCCGCAGCGGATTGAGCTTTTTGGCCATTTATATCGGACCGACCCTGATGGCGCTGTTGGGCTGGTCCGTCTGGCAGAAAATTATCCGGATCAGCAAGGTTCACCGTATCACCTCCATTGCCGATTTTATTGCCTCCCGCTACGGCAAAAGTACCACCCTGGGTGGGCTTGCCACCAACATTGCGGTCATTGGTGTCATCCCCTATATTGCGCTGCAGCTGAAGGCCATCTCAACCGGTTTTTTGCTGATCACTCAATATCCCGAGGTATCGGTTTCATTTAGTTTTTCCGACGTTCCAATTATGTACGACCCTGCATTTTATATCGCCTTGCTGCTGGCCGTATTTGCCATTCTGTTCGGCACCCGTCACCTGGATGCAACCGAGCGACATGAAGGACTGGTGGCGGCCATCGCCTTTGAATCAATTGTCAAACTGGCCGCTTTTTTAACCGTCGGGATATTTGTCACCTATTTTATCAATAACGGTATTGGAGACCTTTTTCATAAAGCCGCCACATATACCGCCAGCCCAAATGCCTCTGGCGGGGAATCCGGCAGCGGCGTTGCGTTTTTATACGATAAATACTTGACGATAAAAGGCCAGGGATTCAGTTATACGGATTGGAGCTTTTATCTGTTGATCTCTATGCTGGCCATTATATTTTTACCCCGCCAATTCCAGATCGCCGTTGTCGAAAATGTCAATGAAGAGCACCTGAACAAAGCGATCTGGTTATTCCCGCTTTATCTTCTGGCCATCAACATATTTGTTTTGCCGTTGGCGTTCAGCGGCGTATTGCATTTTCCGGACGGTGGTGTGGATGCCGACTTTTTCGCCCTCACGCTGCCGATGGCCGAACATCAACAGTTGATCGCCATTTTTGTGTATCTGGGCGGCATGTCGGCAGCAACCGGCATGGTCATTGTCGAAACCATTGCGCTGAGCACCATGATCTGTAACGATCTGGTCATGCCGGTCCTGCTGCGGTTGCCCATCGAAGAGATGGGCCTGCGGCAGGATTACAGCGGGCTGCTGCTGACGATTCGCAGATGCAGTATCGTTTTAGTCTTGCTGCTGGGTTACGCCTATTTTCGCACCATCGGTGAATTCTATGGACTGGTCTCACTGGGCCTGTTATCCTTTGTAGCGGTTGCCCAATTTGCACCGGCGCTGCTGGGCGGCATCTTCTGGAAGGGCGGCACCCGCAGTGGAGCCATCTGCGGCCTGCTGGCCGGATTCGCGGTTTGGACTTACACGCTTTTCCTACCTTCCCTCGTGCCGGCCGGCATCATCTCTGAGGATTTCGTCACCCATGGACCGTTTGGCATCGAGCTGCTCAGGCCGTTTGAATTATTCGGGCTACAGGGCTTGGATCACATATCCCATGCGGTTTTTTGGAGTCTGCTGGTTAACACCGGAGCGTACATCGGTGTATCCATTCTCAGCCGTCCACTCACCATCGAGCATACCCAGGCCGCATTGTTTGTTGATGTGTTCAGATATTCCGGCGAGGCCGGTGAATCCCACTTCTGGCGCGGAACGGCCAATTTGCCGGACCTTAAATCCCTGCTAATTCGCTTTTTGGGTCAACGGCGCACCGATGAGGCGCTGGCCGACTACGCCGATAAACGCAAACTCAGCTGGAATTATCTGGTGACCGCCGATGCCAACCTGGTCAGCTATGCTGAACGATTGCTGGCCGGCGCCATTGGTTCGGCATCTGCACGGGTCATGGTCGCTTCGGTTGTCAAAGAAGAGTCCCTGGGTATCGAGGAAATATTGAACATTCTCGATGAAACCCGACAGGTAATTGCCTACAGCCGGGAACTTGAGAAAGCCACCGCCGAACTTCAGGAAGCCAATCGCCGTCTAAAGGATCTGGACCGCCTTAAAGACGAATTTATCTCAACCGTTACCCACGAGTTGCGCACCCCGTTGACATCCGTCCGCTCCCTGGCTGAAATCCTGCACACCAACCCGGAAATCGGCACCGATCAGTACAAAAGCTTTACCGGTATCATCATTAAAGAAAGCGAGCGCTTGACCCGTCTGATAAACCAGGTGCTGGATTATGAAAAAATCGAATCCGCCCAGATGGACTGGGTCATCATTGCAACCGATATTAAAGAAGTCATCCAGGACGCGGTTGCCAGCACCCATCGATTGATTGAAGATAAAAACATCACCATCGATTATGAATTAATCGACAACCCTCCGCTTATCTCCGGCGATCGCGACCGGCTGGTACAGGTCATGGTAAACCTGATTTCAAATGCCGTCAAATTTTGCGACTCCGATCGCGGCAAGATAACCATTCGATTGACAGCCAATGATCAACAGGTGCGAGTCGATGTGCAGGACAACGGCATCGGCATCCGGACCCGGGACCAAGATAAAATTTTTGAAAAATTTCAACAGATAAAAGACCCCGCCCGGGGCCGCCCCTACGGAACAGGCATCGGCCTGACCATCAGCAAGCGCATCATTAATTTCCACCATGGAAAAATATGGGTTAACAGTAAGCCCGGCGCGGGATCAACTTTTTCTTTTACGCTGCCCACTTCCCGTGAGACCGCCCCTACCTCTTAGAAGCGATCTCAAAAATGCATCTAACGCTCAATGGCTGTGTTATCCAGGATAAATGGATTACACATCTATTTTTATGAAGATTAAGGTGTGTATCGAACCGATTCAAAAAGCCTTTAGTTTCTGGCGGCTGGCATGTTGTCAAAAGCAAGCGACCAGGGGCCGGCAGCCAGTAGCCAAGGATTTAAAATTTCTGTCTGGCATAGAACGTTTTCTGGGAAGCCGCCAGAGCCTGCTTGAGGGTAAAAATTTTCTGCTGCGACAGCAGCGGCAAGAATTTAAGAAACATTTCGCCGGTCGCCACGGCATCGCCCATGGCGGTATGTCGCGCCAGGATCTGGACCCCCAACCGCCTGGCGATGGCTTCCAGATTGTGATCTTCATGGGACGGATGGACAACGGCTGATAGTAATAACGTATCGAGCACCGGATTGACAAAGCGCACTCCGGTGTGCGCCTCCTTTAATTGCAAAAAGCGCATATCAAAAGCCGCGTTGTGAGCCACCAGAATGGTGTCTTTTGCGAAATCATGAAACATCGGCAGCACTTCATCGATGGTCGGCATTCCCGCTAACATCTCGGGATGAATGCCGTGTATCCTCACCGAGGTCCATGGCACCGAGCGCCGGGGATCCACCAGTTGCTCGAAACGTTCATTTTGCAGTAAGCGGCCGTTGACGATCCGAACAGCGCCAACGGAGATAATCTCATCGCCCTCGGTGGGGCTCAGACCGGTGGTTTCCAGATCGAACACCGTGTAGGTCAGCTTTGACAAATTGCGGTTCTGCAGCTCCGGATGCTCCTCGACCTGCAAAAACATATCAAAATCGTAAAATTCAGGGCGGCTTTCCGGTATGATCGTTAACGATCGGGCTTTTTCGGGTCGCATCAAATAGGGAACCGGCAGGAAAAACCGCACATAAAAGGTATTCGCAAAACGCTTGGAAGCATATATACCGATTTCACCGTTGTGCTGGTCAATGACTTGCCTGAGCGTTAACGAAAGGCCCGCTTTTTCAAATGACAGCGGCCGGGTTTCCCAGATCTTCATTACGTCCGCCTTTATCGGCAGGCCCGACCAGAGCAAATCCAGGCCGATAAAACGCCTCAACTCGGTCAAACGGCAAGTGATTTCAGTCACGCCGGTAGCGGTGTGGATCTGCTGAATAACGAACAGCAGAGCCAGCAAAAAGGAAGCATGGTCGACACTGACCGTGTGCTCAGCGGACAAATTCTCTTTCAGAAGGTGGAGCTTTATATTTTGGCGGCAGCGGGCCTGCAGCATTTCAAACAGGTCGCGCACCGGAACACGCGTCAGCGGCCATTGGTTGAACATGGGCCGGGACGACAGGGTTGGGTCGCGCTCCAAAATATCACCGATGTTCAGCGACTCTTTATGAATAATTTGTTTGAGCGTTTCGAGGCGATTGACATCCATATCCGGATAATCCAGTATGGTTTCAATGGCCGATCGAATACCGGCAAATGAAGCCCGAATGCCGCGGGTAAAAGACTGCAAGGTGAGATGCAAATAATTTTGAGATTCGAGCTGCTGGGTAATATCGGACAGAATCAGAATCAAACCGGAGTAATGCTTGCGGTGGTCTAAAACCGGCACCGCCTCGATCCGCAGCAAGGTGTTCTCGGCACCCGGTGACACGAAATGGGAAACGACATTCGGTTCGTTATTTTTTAATTTTTCAGTGATCTGATCAACGGTGTGCCGCATCAAGCTTTCATCGAAAACTTCAAAAACGGAACGCCCCAGGCCGATAAAGGGCACCGATTTCTCATGATTGCGATGGTCCGGACTCGACAGCAGCATTTTCGCACGGTTGTTGTACAACAGTATCTGTCCGTCTGGGTTGCAAACAATCACCCCTTCAGGCAACTCCGACATAATGGCTGCCAGGATATTTTTTTCTTCCTCCGATTGGGCCCTGGCACTGTTAACCCGACCCTGGATGTCATTTACCAGTGATTCGTAATGCGCCGCCCCTTCGTTTAAACGATCGCAGAGCTGCTGAATTTCAGCAGCACCGGCAATCTCAAAACGATGGGAGGGATTGGTGGGATTAACCAGAGATATTTGTTCGGAAATTTTTCGCAGCGGCCGGATGTATTTGCGCAAAATCAAATCCAGAAACAATACACCGGTCAGCAGCAAAAGCACGGATAGAATGAGAAACGGTCCGAAATGATCCTTGACGATGCCCAGTATAAAGGTAAGCGCTTCGGAAGATAGCTGGGTTTTAAACCAGACAGCGAAACCAATGCATATGATCAGCCAAGCGGCAACATATAGCGCAATCGCCTGCCAGAAGTTATGTCCCCGTTTTTTCATGCGAATTTTCTAGCAGCTCTTTGACCTTGGCAACGACCTCTGCATTCGAAAACGGTTTAACGATATAGGCATCCGCACCCAGTGCCATGCCCTTGGCAATTTCGACCTCGCGGCCCTTGGCTGTCAGGAAAATGATTTTTACTTTACGAAAATCAGGATTCAAACGCACGATTTCACAGACTTCATACCCATCAATTCCGGGAAGCATGATATCCAACAGGATCAGATCCGGCTTGTATTTTAAAATGATATCAAGCGCATCTTCGCCGTTCTCGGCAACAATGACATTATAGCCCTGCTGCTCCATTAAAAATTGGATCGGAACGACAATGCTGGGCTCATCATCTACGATGAGTATTTCTTTGGGCATAGTGTCACCACATTAATCTTTTTTGGCTTTGGCGTAACCGATGCCGGTGAGCGCTTCCTCCATTTCACCCAGAATAGCAGGATCATCGATGGTGGCCGGTACGTTATAAGGCGTATTGTCGGCGATCTTCTGAATGGTGCCGCGTAAAATTTTGCCGGAGCGCGTTTTCGGCAGTCGTTTGACCACCGTAGCGGTTTTAAAAGAAGCCACCGGTCCAATGCGATCCCGGACCATCTGGATCACTTCCTTGGTAATATCGGACGGAACACGGTCTACACCGGCATTCAGCACCAAAAAACCAACGGGCACCTGACCCTTCAACTTGTCATCAACCCCCAGAACCGCACACTCGGCCACATCCGGGTGATCTGCCAGGACTTCCT
Source organism: Desulfobacterales bacterium (assembly GCA_050116835.1). GTDB lineage: Bacteria > Desulfobacterota > Desulfobacteria > Desulfobacterales > JAHEIW01 > JAHEIW01. Next base: position 9,642 of record JASFNW010000073.1, on the reverse strand, counting down.
CCATGGCTCCGGTGGACAGACGGTGACCGGCAACATTGATAATATCATCGGTGCGGCTCATCACGAAAACATAGCCTTCATCATCAATAAAACCGGCATCCGCCGTCTTGTAATATTCGGGAAATTCTTCCATGTAGGCTGCCAGAAACCCCTCATCGTTGTTCCACAGCGTCGGAAGGGTTCCCGGCGGCAACGGCAGTTTGGCCACCAGGGCACCAATCTCACCAGTTGCAATCGGCTGGGCACTTTCGTCGACCACCTGCAGGTTCCAGCCTGGAGCCGCTTTGGTGGGCGAGCCTTCCTTGACCGGAAAATGGTGCAGCCCCAGACAGTTTCCGGCGATGGCCCACCCGGTTTCCGTCTGCCACCAGTGATCGATGACCGGAACGTTCAGGCTCTTTTCGGCCCATTTGAGCGTATCGGGATCCAGCCGCTCACCGGCCAGAAAAAGCGCCTTAAAATTCGACAAGTCGTAATTTTTCATCAGCTCTGCTTTGGGATCCTCGCGTTTAATGGCCCGAAATGCCGTGGGCGCGGTGAACAAGACTTTAACATTATGCTCGGAGATCACACGCCAGAAAACGCCGGCATCCGGCGTGCCCACCGGTTTGCCTTCGAATAAAATCGTCGTGCACCCTTTCAGTAAAGGCCCGTAAACAATATAGGAGTGGCCGACAACCCAACCGACATCTGACGCCGCCCAGTAGACATCACCGGCCTCCACGTTGTAGATGGCACCCATGGTCCATTTAAGCGCCACCATATGCCCGCCGTTGTCCCGCACCACACCTTTGGGCACGCCGGTGGTCCCGGAGGTATACAGAATATACAGCGGATCGGTGGCCGCTACCGGTACGCAGTCATGCGGTTGGGCCTTCGCCACCACATCATCCCAATCCAGGTCCCGGCCGTCGGCCATCGTGGCGGTTTCCATGGGCCGCTGTTTGATAATGCAACAATCCGGTTTGGACTCGGCCATGTCAATGGCCTGGTCAAGCAGCGGCTTGTAAGCGATAATCCGCTTGACTTCAATCCCGCATGAAGCGGACACAATCACTTTGGGCTTGGCGTCGTTGATGCGCACCGCCAGTTCTTTGGCGGCAAACCCGCCGAAAACCACCGAATGCACCGCACCAAGGCGGGCGCAGGCCAGCATGGCGATCACCGCTTCGGGGATCATCGGCATGTAGATCAGTACCCGATCACCTTTGGATACGCCCTGGGCGGCCAGAGCACCGGCAAACGACGCCACCTCATCGCGCAGTTGCGTGTAGGAGTATTTTTTGATGGTATCGGTAACCGGTGAGTCATAGATCATCGCATATTGCTCACCCCGCCCGTTGTCGATATGATAATCCAGCGCATTGTAGCACGTGTTCATTTCCCCGCCGCTAAACCAGCGATAAAAGGGTTTACGGGTATCATCTAAAACCTTGTCCCACTTTTTGGTCCAATGGCAGTCCTCGGCTGCCGCCCCCCAGAAACCGTCTGGGTCTTCGATGGATTGCTGGTAGGCAATTTCGTAAGGGTTTGCCATGATGTGCCTCCTTTGGACGGATCGTGTTCTGGTTTATATCATGATTAGATTTTTTTCGGTTTTTTTAGACCTAAAACGCCAGGCCTATGCTGATATAGCAGATAATAGAGGACAGAGGACAGATGGAAGCATCCCCCGTCAGTTTACTTATCCGTCATCTGTTTCTGTTTTCTGTTCTCTGTCCTCTGCTATCTGTCCTTTGGGCTTCTGTTTCTGTCCTCTGCCGGGTGCATCAAGAGCTCCGATTATCAGACGACTGCACCTTTTGTTTTAAAAATTCCAGATGTCGGCGAATGCCTTTCTCGGTATTCGGCTCGTTGCTGAAAAGGCGTTTTAAAAAGCCGGGCGGATCATCGATCTCCGGATCCAGTTCCAGCCCCTTCTCATAATCGGCAATCGCCTTTTCATATTGCCCCAGGTGGCTGTAAGCGGATCCCCGGTTGACATATGCATTGGCCAGGGTCGGATCGATTTCAAGCGCCTTGTTGTAATCCGGCAGCGCTTCTTCATAACGCTTTAAGGTGTTGAGGGCGTTGGCCCTACCCAGATAACCATCGGCCTTGGTCGGATCGATGCGGATCGCCCGGTTGAAGCTTTCGAGGGCCTCCTCCGGTCGGTTCAGATTCAGGCTGGAAACGCCGTCCAGGACCGCGTCCTGATAATCTGAAACCCCCAGGCCGCAGCCAGACACCACGATCAATAAAACTGCTGATATTATGACGAGTCGTTTCATCAATGAAGAGGGCCGGTTTCTGTTGCGTCTGATAATGAGATGAACCTTTTGCACACCGGCTTTTTGGATTTGGGATAAGGACGAGGAGGCATGCGCGCCTCCTCGTCCAGTTAAATCCGGATACAATAAAAAAGCGTCTGCCCGTTAAATGCCCGATTGCCCTCGGGAAGACGCCTCTTCAACTACCGGTGTCTCTTCGTAAATGTCGTGCTTCAAGGCCTGAAAGTCGGTGGTGATATTGGTCGACATTTGCAGCTTGTAGGCCAGGAACCACATCATACCGATACCCAGGATCCACCAGATAACCTGCCAGATCCAGATGGACGGCATGCCGTTGGGCCAAGTCGACGGATCCAGGGGATCGCCGAATAGGGTGTTGCCGATCACACAGAACGGACCGATGGCAAACAGGAACCAGATAATGGTAATGGCCCAGCCCCATTTGATCAGCGGTCTCTTATCTTCAGGCAACCCGGCATGCGTCTTGACAAACTGGTGCCATTCGATACGGAAGGCATCCTCGGATTCCTTGGGCTGCGTAAACAGGCTGATGATAATGGCAACCGGCAGATTGAACAGAATACCCCAGCCCGCACAGTAGATCGTCAGCGGGTTGTAGCCCCAGGGCAGGCCCAGATCGAACCGGAAGGTTAAAAAGACCGCGATCATGCCGCAGACCAGCCCGGTGACCACACCCTGACGGGTGAGGAATTTCCAGTAACAGACCGCAATCAGGGCCGGGTACATCATAAACCCATATGAGGTCGCGAATGCGCCCAGCATCACGATAGCCCCGGGCACCAGACTGGCAAAAATCAAGGCCGAGCCCACCACGATCAAAACGGTAATGCGGCCCCAGTAAGTTTGCCCGGTTTCAGACATATCCTTTTTAATGAAGCGCTTGACGATGTCGCGGGTCAGCATACCCGAAGCGGTCGACATGTAGGCCGCACCGGTGGACTGCATGGCCGCCAGCGCACAGACGGCCAGCAGGCCTACGGCAAACGGGGCGGTGTCTTTCATCAGATGGATGAGATACGGCACCAGGTTGGCCTGTTTGCCGCCCACTAGGTTGGCAAGGGGCAATATGGTTTCAGCCGCTCCATCGGGCTTGTACAAGGACAGCACCCAGCCGCCCATGCTTTGCAGGGTGGTGAAAATAAACAGGGCAAAGCCGATTCCCAGGGTGGAAGCCCACACCTGTTGCAGCGGGAACGGTCTGGGGTTTTTGTTGGCAAACGCCCACATCGAAAAAGCCGGCGAAGCGTGAATCCCCATCAGCGCAAACATGTAGGTTAAAATCATAAACCCGGTCCAGGTGCCGCCCACGGCTGTCGACTGGGAGGGCACGAACTGGATGACGCCCGGCACGGCCACAAAGTTGGAATACCCGGACGGCGTCATGCTGATGATGGATTTTTTATTGGCCAGAAAGACCTTGACCGCCTCCGGATCCGCCCAGGCGGGCACCGCCGTTCCGCCGCTGTTAATCCAGGCCACGACATCGCCGTATTTGGAGGTCAGCGAATCCCAGCCGCCGGCAAAGCTAGCTGCGATAATACCCAGAGCGACGATTCCTGACCAGAGCAGGATGCACTGGGCCGTATCCACGTAAGCCACCGAGCGCAACCCGCCCAGAGCCACGTACAACAGCACGATAATAGCCAGCAGCCACATGCCCACATTAACCGAGAACAGGCCGTCGGTTAAAATGTTAAACAGCACCCCCGAGGCCCGCAGCTGAATTCCCAGATACGGAATACTGAAAAACAGCGCCACGATAACCGTCAGAATACGCATGGCCTCAGAATTAAAATACCCTTGATACATCTCCCCCGGGGTCACATACCCGTAGCGTTTGCCGATCAGCCACTGGCGTTTGAGAAACAATACGCCCGTAAACGGAATGGTCAGAACATAAAACGATGCATACCCGTAGGGTAGCCCATCCCGCCACATCAACGCCGGGTGACCGACAAAGGTCCAACCGCTAAAGGAGGTCGCTGTGGCTGCCAGTACAAATACCCAGATATTGAGCTGGCGTCCGGCAATAAAATAGTCGGTTCCTTTCTTGGCAATCAGGTAGCCACGGACTCCGATGGTAATGCAGTATCCCCAGTAAAGGAGAACAAAAAAGAACAGCCAGTAAATATGAGTAGCCATGTTCTTCTCCTTTCACAGATTAATAGACAACATACGATTCATTTCCGAAAGCAACGTTTGCGGGCGGGCATCACCTCCTTTGCTTTGAACGTTATATGATAATCTGATCGCATGGTTCTTTCCAAAGTGTCTGCAGGCACGTGTCGCGTCCGATGCGGCTTCCGTTCCCGCAGAATGCCCGACAATGCGATCAATTGATCGGTGGATATCTTTGACAGTTCATTCGGATCTCCAGTTGCCTGCCTTTTTCAGCTTCTGAGAGAGCTGACCTGCCCTCGCGCCACAGGCAAAACGGCGATCGGGTTTTACAAACACAAACCCTATCCCTTAGCCATTTTCTTTATATCTTCCACGATATCAGGGTTGGCCAGGGTGGTCACATCTCCAACGTCTTTGTCGTTTGAGATTGCGCCCAGCACCCGGCGCATGATCTTGCCCGAGCGGGTTTTGGGCATGTCGGTGACGATCCAGACTTTACGTGGCTTGGCGATCTTACCGATTTCCGAGCAGACGGCATCGGATATTTTCTGGGCCAGGTCGTCGGAGGCCTGCAAGCCGGGTTTCAGGGCGATGTACAGGTCCGGCTCTTTGCCCTTAATATCGTGAGCCACCGGCACCACTGCTGCTTCGGCCACTTCATCAACCACCAGAGCGGCGGATTCAATTTCTTTGGTTCCCAGCCGGTGGCCGGAAACGTTGATGACATCGTCAATGCGGCCTAAGATGCGATAATAGCCGTCTTTGGCTTCCACGGCCGCATCGCCGGTCATATAGGGCCAATCGCGCCAGTCTTTGCTTTTGGGATCCTTGCAATAGCGGGCATAGTAAGTTTCGACAAAGCGATCGCGATCACCCCAGATGGTCTGAAATCCACCGGGCCAGGGGTTTTGGATGCAGATGTTGCCGGCCTTGCCGGCGCCCGATGCGATGACGTTGCCTTCATCATCGTAGATAATCGCATGAATGCCCGGCACACCCGGTCCGGCGCTGCCCGGCTTCATGGGGGTGATGGCCGGAATGGTGCTGCACAAAAACCCGCCCGTCTCCGTCTGCCACCAGGTGTCCACAATGGCGGCTTCACCCTTGCCGACGACCTCGTAATACCATTTCCAGACTTCGGGTTCGATGGGCTCGCCGACGGTGGTCATGTGTTTGAAGTGGTAATTGTATTTGGCGGGCTCGTCCGGGCCGATTTTGCGCAGTGCCCGGATGGCGGTCGGGGCGGTGTGGAAGATGTTGACGTCCAGGTTCTGGGCAATGCGCCAGGGCCGACCGGGATCCGGATAGTTGGGAACCCCTTCGTATACCACTGAAGACGCACACAGCGCCAGGGGACCGTAGACGATGTAGGAATGCCCTGTAATCCAGCCGATATCGGCCATGCACCAGTAAACATCTTCCGGATGGATGTCCTGTACGTATTTGGATGTGCCGGCGACATAGGCTAGGTAGCCGCCGGTACCGTGCTGACACCCTTTGGGTTTGCCGGTGGTCCCGCTGGTGTACATCAGAAACAGCGGGGCTTCAGCCGGCATGGGCACCGGGTCGACTCGCTGGCCGTAATACTCTTTCAGCACGTCATTGATGAAATAATCGCGACCCTCTACCATGGGGGTCTCGCTGGACGCTTTGCCCGGGTAGCGTTGCCAGATGAGCACCTTGTCCACTTTCTGACCGTCTTTTTCCGCCAGTTCAACGGCAATATCCGCATTTTGCTTGTGGTTGAGCAGTTTACCGGCGCGATAGTAGGCATCGGTGGTTATCAGAACATCGCTGCCGGAATCCACAATCCGATCGGCACAGGCCCGACCGCTGAAACCGCCGAAGACCTCGGAGTGAATCACCCCCAGCCGTGCGCAGGCCAGCATCGTGATGGGCAGTTCTGCAATCATGGGCATATGTAACGTCACACGGTCGCCGGCCTTCAACCCGGCAAAATCCCGCAATAGGGCCGCAAACTCGTTTACCCGCACATAAAGCTCCTGGTAGGTGATATGCTCAACCTTTTCCTCTTCAGGTTCAGGCACAAAATGAATGGCGGTTTTGTTTTTATTTTTTGCCAGGTGCCGATCCACGCAATTGTAACTGGCATTTATTTTGCCGCCCTTAAACCATTTCCAGCAGGGCGCATCACTGGTATCCAGGATTTCCTCCCAATATTCATACCAGTCGAGCAAATCGGCATATTCTTTGAAACAATTGGGAAAGTTGTCCAGGCTAAACCGCTCGTAAATATCAGGATCGGTCATATTGGCCTGGGCAACAAATTGAACGGAAGGATAGATAAGGTTCTCTTCACCCCAGTGGACCGCAATTTCAGCTTCAGAAGTTTCGACGACTTCTTTTTCTGCCATAGTTTCCCCCTTTCTTTGACAGTTTAAGACAGAAATGAACTAAAATGTGTGTGGAAAATTTGATGGCGCTAAGACGCTTGAACATGGTAATGAATAATATTTATTTTATATATGTTATATTATTTTATATTCTTTTTTTAAATTTTATTCATTATTTGATGTGATATGCTTGATTGTAAAATTTTGATGTTTTTACATTACTTTGTATGTGATTGTCAACATGATTTTTGTTCATTTACAATATTTTCTCAGCCCGCAACAAAATCACGTTTCTAAGACCGGTAGGCCGCACTGCAATTTGGACGGGCAGTCGTAAGGAGCGGCACAGCTGTCTTGCATTTGGCCCAGGACGTGGTTATAATCAACAGTATGAAATCACACGATGAAAAAATTCCGGACCCAAAAGAATTGGAAAAAGAAATCGGCGAATTTTTATCTAAAAAATTCGGCCATAACGTCAAAATCGTCACCCCGGTCGTCTTACCCGAGCAAAATGCGGTTGATCAGGTTAAGTCAGCGCCCAAATCCAAAAAAGACATGAATTTTGATTTGAAGCCCGAAGAGTTGATTGCTTACCTGGATCAATTTGTTGTCAAGCAGGACAGTGCAAAAGCGATTCTGGCCACTAAAATCTGTACGCATTTTAATCGCATCCGTCGCGCGCGGGCAGGACATGAAACCAGCGACAGCGCCACTAAAGTGGGCAACATAAAAAACAATGTGCTTATGATCGGCCCCACCGGTGTGGGCAAGACATATGTCATCAAATTGATTGCCGCTAAACTCGGCGTGCCTTTTGTTAAAGGCGATGCCACCAAGTTTAGCGAAACCGGTTACGTCGGTGGCGATGTCGAAGATCTGGTGCGCGAGCTGGTCCGGGAAGCAGACGAGGACATCGAGCTGGCCGAGTGCGGCATCATATATATTGACGAAATTGATAAGATCGCATCCAGCCGCAATACTATCGGGGCCGACGTGTCACGCACCGGCGTCCAACGCGCCCTGCTAAAGCCCATGGAGGAAACAGAAGTCGACCTGAAGGTGCCCCATGACCCGATCTCCATGATTCAGGAGATCGAACGGTTTCGCAAGACCGGAAAACGCGAAAAGCAATCGGTCAATACCGCCAACATTCTGTTCATCATGAGCGGCGCATTCACGGATCTGGAGCCGATCATTCGCAAGCGCCTGACCAAACAGGAAATCGGTTTTGGTGCCCGAATCGATCGATTTAACCAATCGTATGATGTTCTCGCGCAGGTAAAATCTGAGGATTTGATTCGTTTTGGTTTCGAAACGGAGTTTGTCGGGCGGCTGCCGGTGCGGGCGGTATTTGAGAATTTAAGCGAGCAGGATTTGTATGAAATCTTAAAGAATCCAAACAATCCTATCATCCTGGGTAAAAAGCTGGATTTTGCGGCTTACGATATCGAGATTAAATTTGAGGACCAGTTGTTGCGTATGCTGGCCCAGCAGGCCTTTACTGAAAGCACCGGCGCCAGAGGCCTGGTGAGCGCCGTTGAAAAAACGCTGCTCGAATTTGAAAAAAAGCTGCCCTCTACCCAAATTCGAAAATTCCCGGCCACGATGGACATCATTAAAAACCCACAACCATCAATCAAAACCCTCACCCGGGCGAATGACACGCATGTTAACGATATGTTTGAAAACTTAGACCGGGAAGAAAGACAGCGCATCACCCGATACCTGGATTCGAACAAAGCCCACCTGGAAAACAAGTACAACCTGATGATGACGCCTTCACGGGTGCATATCGTGGCCCAGGCATACGCTAAAAATATCATGGATATTGAAAGCGTCGTCAAGCAAATTAAGAACCATTACGATGACATAAAAAAAATGGAACTGCAATTTTATAAAAATCATGATATGAACATTGTCCTGGAAGAAGATGCGATCGATTTTATCATGGAACAACTGATTCAGGCGCCGATTGATCTGAAAAATGTGTACCAAAAAATTGACCTGGACTTCAAGCACGGCCTCAAGCTGGCCCGTGAAAAAACCGGCCGCAGCCGCTTTTTTATCACCCGTCAAGCCCTGCTGGATCCCGAAGCCTTTATCAGCCAGATGATCCAGAGTGAATTTGATTCAGACTCAAGAGTTTTAAATGGTTGAAGAAAAACTTCGGGTCTAAAACGGCCACGCCGAATTGACGAAAATCCGTAATGCTTGAAAGTGAACATCCAAATGATCGGAATTTCCAAATTATACTGTGGTACTGTGGAACCATCTGACGCCCTGCGCTACGGGCGGCACTCGGGCAAACTGCCCTCCCACCTGCTGCAATTTTCCAAAGACAAGCGCCCGGTGGTGGTCTGGAATACAACCCAGCGTTGCAATCTGAAGTGTGTGCACTGTTATGCCCATGCCAAAGCCCTGGCCAACGATGATGAATTGACTACCCGAGAAGGAAAAGCGCTCATAGATGACCTGGCCGAATACGGAGCTCCGGTGATTCTTTTTTCCGGTGGTGAACCGCTGATGCGAAAAGATCTTCCGGATCTGGCCGGTTATGCGGTTGACAAGGGGATGCGAGCGGTGATCTCAACCAACGGCACATTGATCAGCGCTAAATTGGCACAAACCCTTAAACGTATCGGGCTCTCATACGTCGGCATCAGCCTGGACGGCATGCCGGAAATCAATGACCGCTTCAGAGGCGTGAGCGGCGCTTTTCAATCCGCCATGGAAGGCATTAAAAATTGTCAGGATGCCGGCATAAAGGTGGGGCTGCGCTTTACGATCAACAAATACAACGTTGCTGAAATTCCCCATATATTCAACCTCATCGAAGAAATGGATATTCCCCGGGTGTGCTTCTACCATCTGGT
>JASFNW010000072.1:0-24678 GCA_050116835.1 Desulfobacterales bacterium | reverse complement strand
AAAATGCTGTTCAAGAAATGATAAACGCGCCCAAGTTAGATTGGGCATTTTTTTCAGAGCATTGGAAAAATTGAAAAGCGATCGAACAAACATGCTGCTGGCAGCCGCAAGCGGTCTGCTGCTGACCGGATCATTTCCCAAGGTCGGGCTGGATTGGCTGGCCTGGTTTGCGCTTGTACCGTTACTGGTGGCCATCGCGAATCTGCCTGCCAAAGAAAGCTTTCGCATGGGCTTTATCACCGGCCTGGTCCATTATCTGACCCTGCTTTACTGGGTGGTGCCGGTCATGCGAACTTACGGGTATCTTCCGCTGTACCTGAGCGTTGCGATTTTGTTTCTCTTTGCTGCGGTTCTGGCGCTTTTTCCGGCTGTTTATGCCACGGCGCTTGCCGCTGTCGGTCACACACCGGTTCGATGCCTGATCGGTGTCCCGCTGCTCTGGGTTGCGCTTGAATACGTTCGAACGATTATTTTTACCGGATTTCCATGGGCCTTACTCGGACACGCCCTGTATTTGCGTCACCATCTGATCCAGATTGCAGATCTGTTCGGCGTATACGGCGTGTCCTTTTTGGTTGCCCTGAGCAACGCTTCTGTTTTTGCGGTCATCACCTGCGCCCGTCGCAAAACCTGGCACAACCGGCCGGTATCAAAGTCACTGCTTCTCGGTGCTATCGGGGTCTTTGCCGCGGGATTGCTGATCACGTGGATCTATGGCGCATGGCGTATGAAAGCAATGGACAAGCAGATAGCCGCATCGCCAAGGGTGCGGGTGGCCGTCATCCAGGGAAATATCGATCAGGCCGTAAAATGGGATCCCGCGCATCAGTTTGCCGCCATTAAAAAGCATCAGCGCTTATCACTTTCAGCAAAATCGGAGAATCCCGATTTAATTGTCTGGCCTGAATCCGCCACACCATTTTATTTATTCTTCGACAAGCGCCCGACCGAGATGGTCATGGCCGGTATCGAAGAAACCGGCATCGACTTTCTGGTCGGAAGCCCGTCTGTTGCGCGCGAGGGCAAAAACGTCATCTATTATAACAGTGCGTACCTGATCAGCCCCAAGGCGAAAAATGTCAGTAAATATGACAAGACCCACCTGGTACCGTACGGCGAATATGTTCCTCTCGAACGCTGGCTTCCTTTTTTAGGAAAGCTTGTGGCCCAGGTCGGAGATTTCCGACCGGGCAAGCCCGGCAAGATCCTACCCTGGAATAAAGGCGCCCTGGGCATTCAGATCTGTTACGAGGTCATTTTCCCAGGTCTGTCTCGAGAGTTGGTCAGAAACGGTGCCACCTTGCTGATCAACATCACCAATGATGCCTGGTTTGGCACAACCAGCGGGCCTTACCAGCATTTTTCGATGACCATTTTTCGGGCGGTGGAAAACCGGCGGGCTTTGGCCCGGGCGGCCAATACAGGTATCAGCGGTTTCATTGATCCTGCGGGGCGCATCTTGGCATCAACCGCACTGCTGGAAGAGGCTGCGCTGACGCGACCGTTACCGATGCTCAGCCCGATCACTTTTTATACCCGCTACGGAGATCTTTTTGCACTGGCTTGCCTGACGGGTGCTGTTTTTGCTATACTACTTGTGCTGGGCAAATCTGCTCTTAGGTTTCAAAAAAAGCCCCGGCAAATTTAGCCTGAGGGATTTTAGGGCAGCAACAATAAAATCGGGTCAAGCTTATATTTATTGATATAGGCTTTTTTTGAAGGAGGTAGAAAAATGTCTGTGGAAATCAAACAAAACTTAGACGATCTTCAACAAAAACTGCTCAACTTGCGGAGCTATCTTTGACCTGAACGCCAAAGAAAAGCGTCTGGCTGAAATCGAACAGCAGATCGCCATAGACGGGTTCTGGGACAATCCGGAAGAAACCAAACCCATTCTCAAAGAACGCACATCTCTTTCAAATAAAATCGAGAAATTCAAAAAGCTGGCCGAAGATCTGGAAGAAAATCAAATCCTGCTGGATCTGGCAGTCGATGAATCCGACGAAAATACTTTGAAAGAGGTCACCCAGCAGGTAAGCGCCCTCGATCAAAGGATTGCCGCTTTATCGCTGGAGCTAATGCTCGACGGTGAAGATGATGGCAAAAATGCCATCGTATCCATCAACGCCGGTGCCGGTGGAACCGAGGCCCAGGATTGGGCTGAAATGCTGTTTCGGATGTACTCTCGATGGGTGGAACGCCGGGGTTATCAAATCGAGCTAATTGATTACCAGCCCGGAGAAGAAGCCGGCATAAAAGGTGTGACCTTTACCGCCGAGGGCGAGAATGCATACGGGTATCTAAAATCGGAAATCGGCGTCCACCGTCTGGTCAGAATATCGCCGTTTAACGCCAGCGGAAAACGCCATACCTCCTTTGCGTCCGTATTCGTCTATCCTGAACTGGACCAGGAAATTGTGGTCGACATTGAAGACAAAGACCTGCGCATTGACACCTTCCGGGCCAGCGGAGCCGGCGGGCAGCATGTCAACAAGACCAGCAGTGCGGTGCGCATCACCCATTTGCCGACCGGGATCGTGGTGCAATGCCAGCAGGAAAAATCCCAGCACCGCAATAAGGATATGGCGTTAAAGGTCCTCAAGGCCCGTCTTTACCAGCACGAGAAACAAAAACAGGATGACAAACTGCAGGAGGTCCATGACAGCAAGGATGAAATCGCCTGGGGCAGCCAGATCAGGTCCTATGTTCTGCATCCCTACCAGATGGTCAAAGACCACCGCATCAATCTGGATATCGGCAACGTCAATGATGTGCTGGACGGCGGCATCGATCCGTTTATCGAAGGCGTCTTGCTCGCTAAAAAACATAAATAGCTCTTTTTGTCTTCAGTGACTCGGCATCCAAATCGTTCGGGTCTTGTTATACATGTTGAATTGAATCTTATGTTTGACAGGATTTACAGGATTTTGAAGATGTTTTTTTCTGAGTCGCTCTCCGGAAGAGAGCGACGAAACTCAATCCGCTTTCAGCGGAACAAAATATCTTTGGTTATACAATTCAAAATGAAAAGTGGCATTTAAGTTTAAAAATTATTAACCTGGCCGTTGAAAGCACGTGAAACTCGCCGCAGGCGATGGGGTTTTGGCGTTCGCTTCCGGCGAACGGCAAAAAGAAATCCTGACAATCCTGTAAATCCTGTCTAAAAAAATTGCTACATTGCACCTCAATAGGCATTCAGCTCATGTGTGAAATCTTGTATTAAAGCGGAGAGAGAATTGCAAAGCAGCATAGATGAAAATGAATCCGATCGAACTGTTAGAGCGATATTGCGACCCGAATTTTAAGACATTTCAGATCCTGGTAGAGCACGGCCGGCAGGTGGCCGACAAGGCCCGGGCAGCTGCGCAAAAGGTTGCCTCACTGAAGCCGGACCTAGATTTTATCGACGCTGCCGCCATGCTGCACGATATCGGTATCTTACAGACCGATGCGCCCCAGTTCGGCTGTTTCGGCAAACACCCATATATCTGTCACGGCATCCTGGGCAGCGATATCTTAAGTAAAGAAGGGCTCCCACGCCTGGCGTTGGTCTGCGAGCGGCATATTGGCGTTGGGATCAGCAAAGCCGATATCCGTCAACAGAATCTGCCGCTGCCCGACCGCGATATGATTCCCATATCGATCGAGGAGCAGATCGTCTGCTATGCGGATAAATTTTTTTCCAAAAACGGCAACAGCCGATCCGCTGAAAAATCCGTCAGCAAAATCCTCAAAAAGCTGCGCCGCCGAGGCCCTGAAAAAGTCAAACGCTTCGAGTCCTGGGTCAACTTGTTTGAGGCATAGAGCTTGGGGCAAAGCGCATCGGGTCTCTGATAAGCAAATGTCAAAGGGCTGCCTGGAATCCGTAACGGCGTGTTTGCTGCGGCATAGCTTCTTTGACCTCCAAATCTTCAGCGACGCAGGTTGGCGAGGCCGGGCCTGTCCGGCATAGTCCGGTAGAGCGACGCCGGTGCCTGCCGCGGCGTAGCTCGGTAGAGCGAAGCTGGGTCGTTTTCCGGCCCGAGCTGTCAATGACCTTAAACCTTAGTTTTGAAATTGAGCTGTAGCAGGGAGGACCATCAAGAGGAGAGGATTGGTTAGAAGAAATGATAATTCTATTTGAAGCTAATTCTGCGCTCTATGCCCAACCAGCTGTTTTGCGACCCGGTTTTTCTGCGGTCAAAATCACCTCTCCTGAATCGCAGCGTTCTTCTTTCAGGAAAATGATCAAAATCTGTGCATTTTCGTCTATCGATTGCCAGACGTCTTCCGCCGTTATCTTTCATCTTTTTTACCCCCTTTCGAAGTCATTTTGTCAGCAATATCTGAGACTTGAGGTGTGTATTGCCGAAACAGCGAATCGATGACCACAAATGAAAAGAGCATTTAGATGCTATTGTTCATTTAGTGTAGCAAAACCTATACCATTTCCCATAATAAGTTTTTTATTACTATTTCGAAATGTTATAATTCGTGGAATGGATATTTAAGATGCGGGTGTGCACAAAATTATACAGCGAGCCAAATATTTTGTAATCAGATAAAATTTTTCAAACACGGCCGTGGGACAAGGTGCGAATTTTAAAGTCGGTTGATTGAATACAATCCGGATATGGACGCATAATATGCAAAGTCCAGAAGCTCAGTGATGTGGGTTAGCATCACCCCCTGAAATGAAATCCATCGCCACTTGATTTTACTATTTCATTAAAAATGGCATATCGGATTAAACTTGCCAAATAGGGATCTCGCTTGATTCAGTTGAAGAGATGCTTAAGGTAAGCGTTATATGTTTTGCGGCCGTATCGATATGCATCGAGACCGGTCGCCTATCTTACGCATCGAACCGCACGCAAAAAACAAGTGGATTAATTTAAGAGGTATCCATGCAAAAAAGAAAACTAATCTGGATGGTAGGATTTTTAGCGATATTTCTGGCTGCCGGTAGCATATTGCTCCCGCAAATCCGCAACGGCGCCAAAAAATCTTCCGGAGATGCGCTGGCGGGAACATCCACAAAGGCTCCGGTCCCCGTCATAACCGCCATCGCCGAAGAAGAGGTGTTCACGGAAACGTTAAAGGCCCTCGGCACGGCCAAGGCCAATGAGTCGGTTGTTATCACCCCCACAGTGGAGGAACGCGTTGTCGACATCTTTTTTGAAGACGGCGATTTTGCCAGAAAAGGCCAAGTGCTGGTAAAACTGGACGACAGTGAAGCCCGATCTATGCTGGCAGAAGCTAAAGCCACGCTTCGCGAGCAACAAAAACAGTTTGAAAGAATCCGCAAACTGGCAAAAACGAAATCCACCTCCCGATCAAAACTGGATGAAGAGCAGGGCCTGCTGGAAGTCGCAAAAGCCAGAGTGGCATTGCTGGAGGCCCGGTTACGGGATTACACGATCCGGGCCCCTTTTGCGGGAATTTTGGGCCTTCGACAGATCAGCACCGGTGCCGTGGTGGATTCAGACGCGGTATTCACGACACTGGATGACACCACGGTCATCAAGCTCGATTTTACCGTACCGGAAAACTACCTCGGTGTTTTGAAGGAGGGAATGAACGTTTCCGCGCGAAGCCCTGCATTTCCGAATCAAAATTTCAACGCCACGGTGACCACCATTAGCAGTCGCGTCGACCCTGAAACCCGCACGCTGATGGTCCGCAGCCAAATTCCCAACCCGGATCGGCTGCTGAAACCCGGCATGCTGTTGACTGTCGAGCTGGTTAAAGAACGTGTGCAATCGCTGATCATTCCCGAGGAAGCGGTGATTATGGACAAGGATAAAAAGTATGTGCTGGTGGTAACCGCTGACAACCGGGTCGAAAAAAAGGAAATCTTCACCGGCCGCAGGAGTCCGGGAAAAATTGAAGTCATCAGCGGTCTGATTGCCGGACATCAGGTAATCATCACAGGGCTGACACGTGTCAGGCCGGGCAGTTCCGTTAATGTGGTTGAAATTCGCAAAATCGGCTCTGCTTCCGGATAGGTAAAAGATAAATGAGATCTATGTTTTTGTCCGATATATCCATCCGGCGCCCCGTTCTCGCCACGGTTTTTAGCCTGCTACTGGTGGTATTCGGTGTCATTAGTTTTGAACGCCTGCCGGTAAGGGAATACCCGGATATCGATCCGCCGGTGGTTTCCGTGGAATCACGATATCCCGGTGCTGCTGCAGCGGTCGTCGAGACCCGGGTGACCCAGATTGTTGAGGATGCCATCAGCGGCATCGAAGGGATCCGGTCCATTGATTCGCAGAGCCGCGACGGGATTTCGGATGTCACCATTGAATTTTATCTCGATCGCGACCTGGAAGCGGCAGTCAATGACATCCGGGACCGCGTCTCCCGTATACTGGACGACCTGCCCGAAGAGGCCGACCCTCCCGAAATCTTCAAAGTGGATTCCAGCAGCAGCGTCATCATGTGGTTGAACCTGGTCAGCGATCGGATGGACGGACTGGAGCTGACAGATTATGCCGAACGTTACCTGGTGGACCGATTTTCCGTTCTGGACGGCGTCGCGCGGGTCTGGGTGGGCGGTGCTCGCCAATATGCCATGCGAATCTGGCTCGATAAACAGGCGATGGCCGCCCAGGCAGTCACCGTTGCAGACGTCGAACAGGCATTGCGAAGTCAAAACGTCGAGCTTCCAGCAGGCCGCGTGGAATCAACCCGCAAAGAATTCACCGTACGGGTGGCGCGTTTATTCAATTCCGCTGAGGACTTCAAACGGCTGGTGGTTCGCCAGGGTGACGACGGCCACCTGACCCGACTGCAGGACGTTGCCAATGTGCAGCGCGGCGCCGAAGATGATCGCAGCGTTCTGCGCGGCAACCGCATCCCGATGGTGGGTCTAGGGATCGTTAGGCAGTCCAAGGCCAATACCCTCGATGTGGCGCATGCCGTGAAACAGGAGGCGGCAAAGGTCAACGAGACGCTTCCCGAGGGGATGCAGCTGATCCAAAGTTATGACACCTCGGTGTTTATCGAAGCTTCGATTTTTGAGGTATACAAAACCCTGGCAATTACCGCTGTTCTGGTGGTCGCGGTGTTGTTTTTGTTTCTGGGCAACATGCAAGCGACCATCGTGCCCGCTGTTACCGTGCCGGTCTCTCTGACGGCCGCTTTTGCCATTCTGCTGATCATGGACTTCTCGATCAACCTGCTGACATTGCTGGCCTTGATCCTGGCCATCGGCATGGTGGTGGACGATGCCATCGTCGTCTTGGAAAATATATTCCGTCGAATTCAGCTGGGGGAGCCGCCTCTGCTGGCCGCACTCAGAGGGACGCGACAGGTCGGTTTTGCCATTATCGCCACGACCCTGGTGCTCGTGGCGGTTTTTGTGCCGATTACCTTTATGCAGGGCAACACCGGTCGCCTGTTTTCAGAGTTCGCCATCGCTCTGGCGGCAGCGGTTTGTTTTTCGAGTCTGGTCGCGCTGACCCTGTCGCCGATGATGTGCTCCAGGATCCTGGGTTCGCAATCCCAGGGGAAAGCGTCCGGATCGCCACGGCTGACACGCTTGCAGCAGGCGGCTACCGATGGCTATGGCCGCTTGCTGGCAAGGTTGATGCAACGCAAGTGGCTGACTGTTATCATTTTTCCTTTAATTCTGGCCACAATTCCCATCTTTTACGCCCTGGTCGACAAGGAATACGCTCCATTGGAGGACCGCGGTGCATTTTTCGTGATCGCCGATGGCCCGGAAGGTGCCGGCTTCGATAAGTCCTACGAAATGCTGCAGCGAATGGAAGACGTCCTGATGCCGCTCTATGAGAATGGCGAGGCCACCCGCGTTTTGCTGAGGTTGCCGGCCTCCTTTTCAAGCACCAACGAAGTCAACAGCGTCAGGGGGATCGTGGTCCTCAGCAGGTGGTCGGATCGCAATCGCTCGATGCAGGAAATCATGACCGATGTCAACCGCCAGCTGGCAAATTTGCCCGGCTACCGCGCCTTTTCTGTTGCGCGTCGCGGCCTGGGCGCTGGAACCGGCAAACCCTTGGAATTCGTGCTGGGCGGAAGTGACTATGATGAACTGGCCCGCTGGCGCGATGTCCTGATCGCACGTGCCGAGGAAAACGACGGGCTTTCCAACCTGGAAAGCGACTACAAGGAAAACAAGCCGCAATTGGAAGTCATCATCGATAAGGATCGCGCCGCTGATCTGGGGGTCAGTATCGCTCAGGTGGGTCGAACCCTGGAAACTATGCTCGGTTTCCGAAAGGTAACCACATACATCGATCGCGGCGAAGAATACGATGTGATTCTCGAGGGAAAAAACGAACAAAAGCAGACCCCAACCGATATTCGCAACATCTACGTCCGATCGGAAACCGGGGGTGGCGAACTGATCCCGCTTTCCAGTGTGGTGACCATAAGAGAATTTGCCGATTCGGCAGCTAAAAACCGGTTTAACCGCCTGCGGGCCGTCACGCTCACCGCGACTCTCCAGGACGGCTACTTGCTCGGAGAGGCCCTTGCCTACATGGAAAAGATTACGAGGGAGGAACTGGGCAGCGCACCGGTCATCGACTTCAAAGGGCAGTCTCGTGAGTTCGTGGATGCCTCACGTGCACTGGCCTTTGCTTTCGGTCTTTCCCTGCTGGTCGTGTTTCTGGTGCTGGCTGCCCAATTCGAAAGCTTTATCCATCCCCTGACGATCATGCTGACAGTGCCGCTAGCGGTGGCAGGGGCTCTGGTCGGCCTTTACCTGGCCGGAAGTTCTCTCAATGTCTACAGTCAGGTCGGCATTCTGGTGCTCATCGGTCTGGCGGCCAAAAACGGCATTCTGATTGTCGAGTTTGCCAATCAGCTTCGCAATCAAGGGAAATCGGTCTCAGAAGCGATCCTGGAATCGGCCCGGACCCGCCTGCGCCCGGTATTGATGACATCGGTATCCACCGCCATCGGAGCTGTACCCCTTGCCCTGGCGACCGGAGCCGGTGCCGAGAGTCGATTCACCATTGGTGTCGTTATTATTTCCGGGGTGGTGCTGGCCACCGTCCTGACACTCTTTCTGGTCCCGCTGACTTATTCACTTCTGGCAAGGTTCACCTCGGCATCCAATCGTATTGATCGTCAGATCGAAACACTCGAGCATGACCTGAAGAATTGATGGGAATAAGCTCAACCGGCCGCCCACCCGGCTTCACTACAGTTTCGCCGTGGGGCAGGCCCGGTTTTTCCAAACTTCCGGCTCTGTTAAAATTACGTCGGGCAGGCCGCCGGGTCAGCAACTTATAAGCCCGAGCAACCAAAAAAAATCGCCCTGTAAGATTAATTCTATGTCTTACAGGGCAACTTTTTGGATTTGATGATCTTTAAAAATTTTTTATTATATCGTTTCTGATTCAGGAACGAAGAATTTTGCGCAAGATCGCGGAAGAATCAGATTTTATACCGGAGGCTTCCGGCTGGCCTAGGGCATAGCGCATGGGGCGTGGAGCAGAGAGCAGAGAGCAAAGATTTGCTTCTAAAAGAAAAAGCCGTGCAAACTTTCATCTATACGGCTTTTGTCTTTTTAGAAATTTGATTTTCGGCTTTTATATGAAGAATGTGGTTTTCAATCATTAAATGTGGAAATTTTTTGTTGTGCAAGGCCGCACAAGAATTTTAGCCTTCAGCGTACTTGAAGTACGTTGAAGGCTGAAATTCGCGGAGAACGCAGGACAACGGAAAATTAACCATTTAATGATGAAAACTGATTACCAGCCTATAGTGAGGTAATCATGTATCGAATCCGATGCCGTTCGGCCGGCTCCCATGGCCAGAATGACCGTGGCCGAACCGGTGACAATGTCGCCGCCGGCCCACACCCCTTTTTTGGTGGTTTTGGCTGTTTTTTCATCCACCTCGATATAACCCCATTTGTTCAGTGTCAACTTGTCGGTGGATTGCGTCAGGATGGGATTGGCCCCCGTGCCCACAGCCACAATTACCAGATCACACTCCAGTTCAAATTCCGAGCCCTCAACCGGCACGGGCCGCCGCCGCCCTGAGGCGTCGGGTTCGCCCAGTTCCATCTTCAGGCACTCCATACCGACAACGCGGCCCTTGTCATCACCGATAAATTTCGTTGGAGCCGCCAGAAAAAAGAATTCGACCCCTTCTTCTTCGGCGTGGTGCACCTCTGCGGATCTGGCCGGCACTTCAGTCCTTGAGCGACGGTAAACGATGCGGGAACTCTCAGCGCCCAGACGCAGAGCGGTGCGGGCGGAATCCATGGCCACGTTTCCGGCACCGAGGGTCACCACGTTTTTGCCCTGGATGATGGGCGTATCATACTCGGGAAAGAGGTAGGCTTTCATTAGATTAGAGCGCGTCAGGTATTCATTGGCAGAATAGATGCCGATCAGGTTTTTGCCGGGAACATCCAACAGAACGGGCAGCCCGGCGCCGACTCCGATGAATACGGCATCATATCCTTCTTCAAACAACTCATCGATGGTAATGGTTCTGCCGACCACCTGGTTGCATTCGACTTTTACGCCCAGTCGTTCTAAAAAGTTGACCTCTTGAGCCACAATATCCTTGGGCAGCCTGAACTCGGGAATTCCATAAACCAAAACCCCACCAGGCTTGTGAAAGGCTTCAAATACCGTTACTTCATGACCCTTGACGATCAGGTCGCCGGCTACGGTCAGACCGGCGGGGCCGGAACCCACAACCGCCACTTTTTTCCCGGTGGGATCCGCTTTGGGCGGCAACGCACCGGTACCGTTTTCCCGCTCCCAGTCAGCGGCAAAGCGCTCCAGATTGCCGATGGCAACCGGATCGCCTTTTTTGGCGAGGATGCACAGGCCTTCGCACTGAATCTCCTGGGGGCACACCCGCCCGCAAACCGCCGGCAGGCTGTTCTTTTGCCAGATATGTCGAATCGATCCGGTAAAATCTTCTTCCTTGATCAGCTGGATAAAGCCCGGTATATCAATGCCTACCGGGCAACCGGTCACACAACCCGGCTTTTTACACTGCAGACACCTTTGCGCCTCCTTGATGGCCGTTTCCGAAGTGTAACCGAATGGAACTTCATCAAAATTTTTTGCTCGAACCTTGGGTTTCTGCTCCGGCATGGGCTGCCGGGGTATCTTTTCCTTTTTGCCTTTTGGGGTCGCTTTTTCCGCCATATTATCCTCCGCAAATAAAATGAAGCTTGAGCCATTCACGCCGATCTGAGATCAGGTGCAAAATTTCATCCGTTACAGAATTATTTCCAGAAGCCTACCTATCCATTATACAAAATTCTTCATAGCACTGTTTCTCATTATCACAATAGGACTGTAACCTGAGCATGAGTTCGTCATAGTCGACTTTGTGGCCGTCAAATTCAGGTCCGTCCACACAGGCAAATTTGGTCTGGCCGCCGACGGTTACCCGGCATCCGCCGCACATGCCGGTTCCATCCACCATAATCGGATTGAGGCTGACCAGCGTCGGCACATCATATTCTTTGGTCAATAGTGACACAAATTTCATCATCGGAACCGGCCCGATGGCCACGGCCTGATGAATCTTTTCTGTCTCCAGGACTTCCTTTAACACATCGGTCACAAAACCGTGGTGCCCGTAGGAGCCGTCATCCGTGCAGACCTTGAGCTCGTGGGATGCGGCTTTCATGCGATCTTCTAGAATCAGCAGATCTTTGGTTCGGGCCCCGATGATACAGGTGACATGATTGCCGGCTTCTTTTAAAGCCCGGGTAATGGGATGCAATACGGCAATTCCGGTACCACCGCCCACGCAGACCACGTTGCCCACCTTTTCAATATGGGTTGCTTTACCCAGAGGGCCGATCACATCCTGATAGCCGTCGCCCACTTGCAAGGTCTTAAAAAGGGCCGTCGACTTGCCGACCACCTGATAAATGACGGTGATGGTTCCTTTTTCAGCATCCGTTTCAGCCATGGTCAACGGTATGCGCTCACCGGTTTCATTTGCCTTCAGGATTACGAACTGACCGGGCTTGGCCTTGCGAGCAATCAACGGTGCTTCAATATCATTGAGGACCACAGTCCCGTCGGACATCTCTTCTCGATTCACAATTTTAAACATGCTAAACCTCCCGAGCGTTAATTCGCCGGCTGGATCATCATCCGGCGCTCTAACAATTTCTGGTAATGAATCTATTAAACCAAAGGATTTATATTGTCAGAATCGGGGTGTGAAATCAAGATAAAATCTTGATCATTGTGTCCTTCATTGATATAGCTCTGAACCTATTACAAAATTGCGTCTAAGGCCCATGGCTTTGCTGGCCCGGCTCGACCGAGCCCATTGGCTGTGAGCTCCTGAATCGCTAAGATAGTGCACCAGTTGATAGTTCAATCCTGATTGATGTGGGAACAATGAAAATATTCGACAGTCACTGCCACCTGGATGATAAAGCCTATCGCAAGGATCTGAGCCGGGTCATTGAGCGCGCCCGCCAGGCCGGGATTGCGCGCATGATGACCATTGGCGTTAACAAAAAAACGACCGCTCGCGCTGTGGAACTGGCCGAATCTCACCAGGATATCTACGCTTCGGTCGGGTACCATCCACACGATGCCAACCAATGCAGTGTAGCCGATCTTGAATTTCTGGCAGAGCTGGCACAGAATCCGCGTGTCAAGGCATGGGGGGAAATCGGTCTGGATTACAACCGCATGTACTCACCCCGCGAAGATCAGGAAAAATGGTTTATCCGGCAACTGCAAATTGCCGCTCAACTGGACCTACCCGTCATTTTCCATGAACGCGACACCGGGGGTCGATTTCTCGAAATTCTCAAGGCTGAATTCAGAAACCAAAACGGAGGGGTCGTTCATTGTTTCAGCGGCACACTGCCGGAACTGGAGCAATATCTCAATCTGGGGCTGACCATCGGCATTACCGGCATCCTGACCCTGAAAGCACGGGGCGCTGACCTGCGTGAGATGGTCCCACGTATTCCGGCCGATCGAATGGTGGTTGAAACCGACGCCCCTTATCTGACCCCGGCGCCTGAAAAAAACCGCACGCGCCGCAACGAACCCGCCTTTGTCAAATCGGTTCTTCTCAAACTGGCCGAAGTTCGCAATGAAGATCCCGATCAGCTCGCTCATACAGTTTGGGAAAACACAAACCGGTTGTATCGGCTCGATTAGCCAATGACCTATTGAATGATAGGCCTTTTTATTCGCCACAGACCCACACCCACACTAACTTTTGTTCGGCCGACCTGCTTGCGCTCTGGCCGAACAACAATTGTCAATCGCTTCGCGATTACAATAAATAGATTAACAACGCACCTCGTGAGATGGATTAAAACTGTTGCCTTCTGTGGATGTCTGTGTGGGTCTGCGGCTAATTAAAAATCAAAAAATTCATTTTAGCTGCATGTTACTTCTGCATTAAAGAGGAAACGGCTTGTTCGAGCCCATCGATGGTCAGCTCAAACATCGGGAATATGCCGTGGATTACGGTAATAGTGCGGGTATAGCCCCACATCGAAGCGGGCACGGGATTTAACCAGACCACATGTGGGAAAGTGCGGGCAAGAAGCTTAAGGCACTCAACACTGGGCAGTCCGCTGCGCTCTTCAAGATGGATGGAACCGTCGGTGGCCATTAGCTCGTAAGGCGCCATGCTGGCATCGCCGACGATAACCAGCCGCGTTTCAGGATCAAAGCGGGTCAATTGATCGATCGGCTGCGGCTTTTTGTAGCGCGTCGGGTCTTTCCAGAGGGTGCTGTAGATGGTGTTGTGGAAAAAATAGGTTTTCAGATCCTTAAACTGGGCGCGGGCGTAATCGAATAAGGTCTGTACGATCGGCACGTAGGGATCCATGGACCAGCCGCCGTTATCAATGGCCAGAATAATTTTGAGGCGGTCTTTGAGCGAGCGGTCAAACACGATTTCGATCTCACCGCCGTTTTTCATGGTCTGATAGATGGTTTCATCGACATTGACCTGATCTTTGGGGCCGAAGGGAACCAGGTTGCGCAGGCGCTTTAACGCTTCACCCATCAGAGCACTGGTCAGCGGGCCGCTCATCGAATAGTCTTTATATCGTCTATCCATGGCTACCTTTACAGCCGACTTGTGAGCCGAGACGCCCCCAACGCGCATTCCGCCGGGATGATAGCCGGAGTGACCCACCGGTGAGTAACCGCCGGTGCCGATCCACTTACCCCCGCCGTGATGCGCCTCGGTCTGTTCTTTGAGCCGCTCCTTGAAATATTCGATCAGCTCTTCAGGAGTCAATTTCATCAGGGACGATTCATCCATGCCCAGAATTTTAGCCAGGTCCTCGGGATTTTGCAGCCAGGACTCCAGCATCAGGCGCGCCACCTCATCGAGCTCCATTCCTTCCGGGTCCGGCATATCGGCACCCTTAAAGCTGTGGGCAAAGACCTGATCATACAGATCGAAGTAACGCTCGCTTTTTACCAGAATGGCTCGCGAGGCCGTGTAAAAATCCTCCAGGGAGGTCACCAGCCCGATACCCAGCGCCTTGTGCAGGGTTAAAAACGACGTGGGGCTGACCGGTATGCCCACATCTTTTAATTTGTAAAAAAAATCAACGAACATAAGTTCACTTCGTTCACGGTTCAGGGTTTAGGGTTCAAGGTTCGAATAGTAGATTATTGCCTTGAGCCTTGCGCCCTGCGCCGTAAGCCTTTAATATGACCTTCGGCGGCCGAGCATACCTTGCGCCCTCTGTAAATCCTGACTCTTTTTGAAGAGCACGCCCAGATACGGCAAATCGCCCTTGGCCAGTTGCTTGGGCTTAAAATCCGGGTCGGCCTTGAGCGCCCGGATCCAGTTGATCAACTCCCGGGTCGCCGGTCGCTTTTCGATATCACCGAATTCCCGCACGCCATAAAATGCCGTGATGGCACTATCCAGCATATCCGAATCGATATTCGGAAAATGCACTCGAATAATCTTGCGCATCATATCCGGTTCCGGAAAGGCGATATGATGAAAATTACAGCGCCCCAGAAACGGATCGGAAAGGTCTTTTTTGGCGTTGGATGTGATAACGATAACCGGGCGAAATTTTGTCGAAACGGTTTTATCGATTTCAATAATATCAAATTCCATTTGATCCAGAACATCGAGCATGTCGTCCTGAAAATCGGTATCGGCCTTGTCGATCTCATCAATCAGCAGAACCGTCCGCACATCCGACGTAAACGCCTGACCGATTTTTCCCATGCGGATATAATCTTCAATCTTACTGACATCGCGGCTTGAATCGCCAAAGCGGCTGTCATTCAGCCGTGTCAGCGTGTCGTACTGATAGAGGGTCTCGACAAGCTTCATGCTGGATTTCACATTCAGTACAATCAACGGCATCTTCAAGCTTTCTGCAATCGCGTGGGCCAGCATGGTTTTACCGGTACCGGGCTCTCCTTTCAGCAACAATGGCATTTCCAGCGCCATGGATATGTTTACAATCTTGGCCAGCTCATCATCGAGAACATAGCGCGTCGCTCCAGTAAAAGTTCCATTCTCGTTTTCAATCATTCGTTACCTCTCTATATGTTCATAAATTTTATACTGCCTGGCAACCCATTAGATCCAAGTTCAACATTAAGCGCTTCGGCTGCTGGCGATGAGCCGGTGACCAACAACCGCATGCCAGAAGCCAAGAGCATCAGATGCTTTGCCTTATTTGTTCGGAGACTTCCCGCGTAAGCCTCAAGACTTGGACGGCCTGTTTGACGCTCAAAGACCCGGCACCGCAACTGGGCGTGATCAACGATTGCGCGATCAGTTGATCCAGATCAATACCCAGTTTTTGGATCTGCGCCGCGTTTTGCTGCCACTGTTCGACCAGAGATTCAGTCGTCGCTTTGTCCAGTTCATCTGGGTCCAAGGTCGGCACCATCCCCCATGCAATCATCTTGCCTGCATCCAGAAATGCTTTGATATGATCGGCATACAGAATAAATCGATCAAAATAAGCGTAGGCATCAAAACTGACAATATCAGCAGCTGAATCCAGGACCAGCGTCCAATCGGTATTGGCACACACATGCACCCCGGCAAAACCGCCCTCTGCATGTACGCCTGCGATGACTTCTTCAAGGCTTTGGGCAATCTCATCGCGCGAAATGCTGATAAATTCAGATGAGCCAAAACCGGCCAGAGCGGGCTCATCCAGGAATATAATGACCGGACAATTAAACGGTTTTAATTGTTGCACCTGCCAGCGGGACTTCAAATCCAGCAGCTTTACAGCCGCATCCTTGACCTGCTCGTCGTAAATGATGGCCGTTTTATTCTGATCCGAAATGCCCGTGCAAAATGTAAAGGGTCCGGTAATCTGACCCTTGAGAGCTACCGGCGGCGATGGCAGACGCTTTAGGTGTTCAACGAAAACAAAGAAACCCTTTGCAGTTTCTTCGTTCATTGCAAACCGTGATGTCGACAGATCGGAACCGCCGTCGGTCACAGCTATATAATCTTCGTAAAACTTTAAGATATCATTATCGAAATCATCTTGACCGGTATCAACGTACACCCGGTCTGCCGCCGAACAAATGCCCGGCAAGCCCGGCATAAACTGCGCAATCATTCCTTCTTCTGTGTAAGCTGGAAGCTGAATCCACAGAGGAATTTGCGGCGTATATTCCAGGACGAGCTGACAGGCTTTGGCGTGATCCGTCAGCGGCAGGCTACCGATCAATGCCGGCAGCCCCCGGGGCTGAAAGGTGCTATCCATGGTATAAAATCCATATTAAAAGCGTTACCGGTACAATGGCGTGTTGAACCACATCGGAATTATCTAACATGCCAATTTTGCACATCGCCAGGACTCCGAAGTACACACCCCACAGCATTATGCGTCGAGATACCGTTCCATTTAAATTCATATTTGCTGAGGATAAACTTGAAAGATAACATGTCTTTGACCGCTTTTCAAGAAGCAGATAGGGCCTCTTAGTTTTTAATTGCAAACAGCGCATTAGTGATCATTATAAATGGGCGCAGAAATTTCAGGCTATTCGGATATTTTGACGCTTGAGCTGAAAAGATTGACACAAAAAATGGGCGGTGTTATAGTCAGCATCTTGTTGTGTGCGTGCATGTTTGGCGACCATTGTTGCGTCGAAAAGAATCTTTCGGACACCGAGGTTACACGTGGCAGACATCATCTCCATTGATAAAAAGCGTGATCTGGCCAAAGACAAAAAAGCTGCCTTAATCCGCAGGCGCAAAGTACTGGCAGTGCAAAAGGTGTTTCAATGCACCCATTGCTCAATGAAATGCGAGAAATGCGGTACTCAGATCGAGCATGACCCTGCTGTCGGCAAAAAGTATCGCCGAAATCTTAAAGTGCCCTACAACTTTTGCCAGGGATGCTCCGAAGAATATTTAGAATATATTGACCGTCTGAAAGGCCGGGGGGATGCAGACTGCTACTGGCACAATGAATCCTGGATTGATGTCTGGACAAAATGGATTGAATATCAAGGCAGCGTAGACCGTTATATCAAATCCAAAGAGTTCAAAAAGCTGCTTGATGAGCTGAAACAATCTAGGACGGATTAGGAGGTAATATGTTTGGAATAGGAATGCCGGAACTGATTATCATATTGGTAATCATTCTAATTATATTCGGTGCCGGAAAACTGCCTGAAATAGGCGCCGGAATGGGCAAGGCCATCCGGAATTTCAGGGGTGAGTCTGACGAGGAGGAAAAAAAAGAACCTGAAAAAATTGAAGAGGAAAAAAAAGACGAGAAGTGATCACCAAAAGCGCCCGACCATCTTGAATTTCGTCGGTCGAAAATACGCTTGAAGAGGCAGTCTAAGGCAGACGCAGGACTGCTTTTTTATTTTGCTTAAAATCGATCAGGGTCAAAAAGAGTGGACCCGACCTGTAATGCCAGATTTTCTTTACGCATCCAATCCGTTAGCTGTTTGTTCAATAGTCCTCACCATCACTATTAGAACGGAATGTCATCATCCTCGGGCGCCTGGATGGGCGAGCTGGACCCGGTTCCGGCGGCCGAGCCGCTCGGTTTATAGGCATCTGCCGCGTCCCGTGATCCCAGCATAATCATATTGGTGGCGACGATTTCGGTGGTATATCTTTTGATGCCCTCTTTGTCCTCCCAGTCCCGAGTCTGAATACGGCCCTCGATATATATTTGTTTGCCTTTTGAAAGGTATTCGCCGCAGATTTCGCCCAACTTGCCGAAGGCGACAATCCGGTGCCATTCCGTGCGGGTTTCTTTTTCGCCTTCTTTGTTGGTCCAGCTTTCTGAGGTGGCAATGCTGAAATTGGCAACCGCAAGTCCGCTGGGTGTGTATCGCACCTCCGGATCACGGCCTAAATTTCCGATCAGAATAGCTTTATTCAACCCGTTGGCCATTTTCCCCTCCCCCTGTTGTGATTAAAAGTAGATTGAGATTTGATACAGGAAAGGCAGTTCAATGTCAATCCACTCTTATCATTCATTTTTAAAGAGCGCTCTTTCGCATGTCTATTTATTTTATTTAACCGCAGACGCTCGCAGACAAACGCAGACATTAATTTTACCTTTTCCTCGGCAGACCCGGCCAAGGAAAAACAACATGCCCTTCGGGCAAAAGGTCTGCGTCCGTCTGCGGTTAATTGATCCTTGCGCAGGAAACTTACTTATTTGAGGGTGTTTTTCCTTAATCGATCGCGGAATGAATCATCGGCGACTTCATCGTGCAAACTCATGATTAAGGGAGCGTAGCGAAAGAACAGAATTCAAATATAAATAACAGGTTAGACACAAAATCAAATTTGTGCCCATTGGTGACTCTGGGGATGCGGTTGTTCTTTCGCAACGCTCCCTAAACCATTCAGACAGTGCACGATTTCGCTGCCGATAATTCATTCCGCCATTATCGGGGGTTTGATGAAAAAATTCCCCGACCCCTTATTTATTTAAATGGGCAATTCTGCGCAGCAGTTTGCCCGGCGGGGTTTCAACGGCCTGCAATGCGCCGTGGGGACAAATTTCGATGCAGCAATAACAACGGATGCAGCGATCGTAATCAAAACCAAGGGCTTGCGCGTAAGGCGTAATGGCGCTTGCCGGACAGATGTTCCAGCATTCGCCGCACATTTTACATGCCTCAGAATCAACAGCCGGTCGTTGAATTAAATGTTTGCGCAGGTAAGGTTGCAGCCATTTGGGGCCGAAGGACAGCGGTCCCAATGGGGGTAATTTGAAGTTGGAAATCTTCGTAAAATCACCGATAATATTGGACGAAGCATTCAGCAGTCCCAATTCCTTTGCTGCCCGACAGGTTGGCAACTGCTGCGGATCCAATCCCAGCATTTTACAGATGGCCGCATCGGCAAAGGGCGCACTTGCACCGCTCACCAAAACGCCGAGGTGCCTGGGATTTCCCCGTTTGCCGGGCCCATGTCCTTCCAAAGCCACGATCCCGTCAATAAGCGTTACGGCCGGACCGATGGCCTGATAGATCTGGACGAGCAGGCGCGCGAATATATGGCGTTTAGTGCCGCTTCGCAGGTGCCATTCGGGCTTCTTTAAACCGACCACACAGCCAAACATGTTTTTGACACCCAGGGTCAACAGCATCTGCGTGTGGCTTTTGAGTTTTGCCAGATTGATCACTAAATCCGCTTCGATGGCACTGCGCGCTATTTCAATTTGCCCGAATGGCTCACCGATATCGACTTTGACCGTTTCCTTAAACGGCTTAATCTTAACTTGTTCCTTCAAGTGGTCAACGGCGTCCGTATACCCGCCTTCTCTGAAAATCCGCTCGAAAGAGCCCATGCCCGGGCTATCGGCAATCAGAGGGCGCGCCCCCTTTTCCAAAACATATTCGGCGGCGACGCGAACCAGCAGCGGATGCGTAAGAATAGCGTGTTCAGGTTTGGCCACGGTCAGAAGGTTGGGCTTGATCAGCACCCGCGCCTGCGATTGGATACGATTCCCTAAAATGTCTTCCAACATCTGGAAAACAAGCGGCCTTAAAACCGGATATTGATATTCAGCTTTTTTGAAAAAAACGGCGCTCATGGATCCGACTGTATGCTTTAACGTCCTTAAAATTCAAAACTTATAATGGATTCCAAATGTTGGCAATAGGTATTGCACACCCGGTTCGAATGTGATTGTGTGGGGTGGTTCATAAACATTACGTTATTCCACCATTTTTGCGACAACCCGCATACTTCAATTCCGTATTTGTTAATAGGATTATGGAAAGCGGTGAAGTTTGGATCGGTCGTCAACCCAAAACCGTCATCGAGCCAATCAGATGCCCGGAACGTCTGCCCTTACAAAACGCATCAAACGGCATGTCATCGCCCGGCCGCAACGCTTTTTTGCCGCTACAGCACCGGGTTTTGAAAAAGCATGTCTTCAGGAGTTAACAAAACGTCTACCCGACATCCAGCAGACCAGTGCTACACCCGGTGGAGTGGAATTTGTCGGCCGGCTGGAAGACGGCTTTCGTGCGAATCTGAATCTGCATACCCCCAATCGCATATTGATGCGCATCGACACGTTCAAATCCACCAATTTCAGACAGCTTGAAAAAAAAACCGGCGATATTGCCTGGGAACTTTACGTGCGCCCCGACAGCGGTTTAAGGGTCCATGTGGCAACCCGTCATTGCAGGCTCCGTCACTCCGCTGCGATTGCAGAGAGAATTGGACGGGTCATCAGCGAGCAGCTGTCCGGCGTTAAACCCGAGCAATACCTTCCGGAGACCGCAGGGGGCCATCAGGATATTTTTGTGCGGGGCGCCGACGACCATTTCAGTGTATCGATTGATAGCAGCGGCGATCTTCTTTACAAGCGCGGCCTCAAGGAACATACCGGCAAAGCGCCACTGCGCGAAACCCTTGCTGCCGGCGCCTTAATATTGGCGGACTACTCTGGTTTTGAACCGTTATTGGACCCGCTTTGTGGCACCGGAACCTTTTCCCTGGAAGGCGCCCTAATGACCAAACGAATACCTGCCGGCTGGTTTCGGGATTTTGCGTTTAGCCGCTGGCCGTCATTTACAGAGAAACGCTGGGATTACATCAAGCGCCAGGCCGCGTCAAAAATTGTGCAATCCCAAAGACCGGTTATCTTTGCCTCAGATATCGACGGCGATGCCTGTCAAAAACTAAAGACCTGTATCCAGAAGCATCACCTGGACGATACCATCCGGGTCCAACGGATAAATTTTTTTAATCTTGATCCGCTCGAGTTGACCGACCGGACGGGAACCATCTGCATCAACCCACCTTACGGGCGTCGCCTGGGCAAAAGAAAGGAAGCCGAAACATTTTTTCATGCGGTGGGCGACAAACTCAAGCAGGCATATCGGGGATGGAAGCTGGTGCTGTTAGCGCCCGGCCGCAGAACTGCAGGAACGCTGCCGTTTAGAGTGCAATCCATACCGCTTCAGCATGGCGGCCTGAAATTAAGGTTGTTGATCGGAAAGATTGAATGAATGCGCCAAGAGAAATTGGTCTATTCACCACGAAGCGCACGAAGTGTCACAATGGTTAGATATAAAATTATTCGAACTCTGTGTTCTTCGTGGCCTTCGTGGTAATTTTTTCATTTGTGATAAGTACAACCGATTGGTGATGATCACAGCTTAGAGCTGAAGTTACAAATCATCGGGAGAACAAAGATTCTCTGCTTTTGCTGCCGCACGGCCACAATTTTTGCAGACAAATTTAGCGTTGCGAACATAATTTTTGTATTCTTCAAGATTGTTCTTTACGAAACCCATATTTTCGGCCATGCACAGATGGGCTTCATGACCGGGATGCGGTTCAGTCAAATGTTGCGGTAGTGGAAACCATTCAGCCATTTTTGCACCTCCAAGAATCTATTTGTTTCGTTACAAAAAGAGTCGGCTCTAATACTAAAAGACGTTACAAAAAGAGTCAGTTCTAATACTAAAAGATAAGAATAAAAGAATTTGTGTCAATTGCGCTCAATTTGAATAATTAATCCGGCACGAGTCGGGACTTTCATATTTGGCTAAAATATTAGATGTGTCAAATTTTCGAACTTGATTTAAAAAACGAAAAAAACTATTTTTATTTATTTTCATGATGATTAATTCATTTTATGGAGGTGACATATGGATGTCAAGGATCTGCGCATTAATGGCAAGCGTCTGCAAAGCACCCTGGAGGAGATGGCCAAAATTGGCGCAACTCCCGGCGGTGGTGTCCAGCGGTTGACCCTTTCTGATGAAGATAAACAGGCCAGAGATCTTTTTGTTAAATGGCTCAAAGAACTGAATCTGGAAATTACCATTGATGAAATGGGCAATATCTTCGGCAAACGCGCCGGGAAAAACAATGACCTGCCGCCGGTCATGAGCGGCTCCCACATCGACTCTCAGCCCAAGGGCGGGCGCTTTGATGGGATTCTGGGGGTGATGGGACCGCTGGAAGTTCTGCGGACTTTACATGAGAACAACATCGAAACCGAACGGCCCATCATGATCGTCGATTGGACCAATGAGGAGGGCTCCCGGTTTGCACCGGCGATGGTGGCATCCGGGGTGTGGGCCGGAGCGCTGGAGCGCGACTGGGTTTATGATCGCACCGACATCAACGGTAAACGCTTTGAAGACGAGCTGATTCGCATCGGATACAAAGGCAGCGCGCCGGCAAAAAAATGGCCGGTGCACTGCTATTATGAATATCATATCGAACAGGGGCCGATGCTGGAACGCGAGAACAAACAAATCGGGGCCCCCAAAGGAATTTTGTGTCTGCACTGGTATGATATTTATCTTGAAGGCGAGGCCAACCAGGTGGGCCCAACTCCCATGGAAGGCCGGCATGATGCCCTGTGTGCCGCGGCCGAAATGATTTTAAAGGTCAATGAGCTGCCGGATCGCATGGGCGGCAATATGGTGGCCACCGTCGGCGAAATCCAGAATTATCCCAATTCCCGTAATATCATTCCGGATAAGGTTCACTTTACGGTGGACATCCGCTCCTGGGATGACGACCATGCCCTGAAGGCCTGGGAGCGGGTCCGGAAAGACTTTGAAGATATCGCCGCACGCAGGGGCTGCCCGATCAAAATAGAGGAGACCTGGCGGGTGGAGCACTCGCCTTTCGATGAAAAACTGGTCCAGCGCATTCTGGACGTCGCCGCAGGGGTGGGCTATTCCAGCCTGCACATGGTCAGCGGCGCCGGGCACGATGCCAGCTACATGAATCAGGTTTGTCCGACGGCCATGATATTTGTGCCCAGCATCGGCGGCCGCAGCCATGTCGAGGTCGAAAACACCACCTGGGAGGACTGCGAAGCCGGCGCCAATGTACTGCTGCATGCGATGCTGCAGTCAGCAAACGAGAAATAAATAACTACGGAAACACGAAGGTTAAAAAGCACGAAAATTTTATTCTCATAAATGGTAAAAAAACAGGTGCGGGAAATAATTCCCGCACCTGTCTTTTTTTCCCCTTAAATTGACTTTAACGGGTTAGACGGGTTTAGATTTGCTCAAGCTACCCTCAATTTTATTAAATTACGTATACATAGCCGATTTACACAATTCCGAGAATTTATTTATATCATTATCCAATACTAAATACTGTTTTCAGGTGATATACATATTATTCAAAAAAAGAAATGAGTATTAACTCATTAAGTTACAACAGGCACCTTAACCATTTTTGAAATTATCCTTAAAAACCACAATCGCACAATTCTTACGGAACGCTCCAGGCTTCACCTCGATTTGATACCGCGTTTTGAAATATCGCCTGGAGTAAAGGCCGGTTAATTCTTCCTGCAAACCCTCAATACTTTGGATGACGTCTCCTTCTTAAATTCAATCAACGGAACATCCATGGACCCCCTTTTTTAGCCATAAAATTCTACCTTCATGAAAATTCTCCTCATCTGGGACAAAGCTTTTCATCGGCTAAACCATGCGAATGCATCTGGGGTGATACGATGCTCTTGCCAACTATCTGGGAACCAGAAGGTCCCAATCGATATTGCTAGATTCCTGTGATTGGCCGCCGTCTGCCGATGATATGGCGGGAGGCGGTTGTTTTTCTTTATAGCATCGGATTTCCTTATTCATCAGATTCCACATCGTCATTTTGACAGAATTGCCCTCTTTTTTTTCTTCGTCCCTGGTGTTGTGTTTCAGAATGAGGCTGATATTATTGTTATTCGCGTCGACGAATTTCCATTTCCAACCCACCTCAACGTGAAATGGATCGCCTCGCCATTCATCAGGATCACCATGACGTTTTTTGAAACGTTTCAACAACTCTTCATAAAATTTTTTGGAGGAGTCGTCATATTTGAATTCGACTCGCAAAATCAAAGATGGTTGCTCACATGTGCCATAATAAACCAGGCCGGTTTTAAAACCTGGTATTTCCCGCACTTCAACTTCCTTTAGGGATTCGGCATATCGCACGGGAAGCTCTGTGCCTGGTTTGATTTTATCACGAAAGTCCTCTATTTTGCCTCCCAGGACGAATCCGCCGAGATTGTGAGGAGCATCGGCCGCACAAATTACCGGTAATATAATTAAAAGAACTATTATCCCCATTGAACTGATTCTAATCATGTCTACCTCCTTGAATCACAATCCAGGCCCCAAACAGAGCCTATCATTTTTCACCGCTGACAAGTTCGTACAAAGTACCCTTCTTTTGCATGAGATCTTTATAATCTCCTTTTTCAACGATTTT
>JASFNW010000071.1:0-24911 GCA_050116835.1 Desulfobacterales bacterium | reverse complement strand
ATTTTCAATGCATGCCAGACACCCATTACAGTTATCGTTAACCCTAAAGTAAGACATTGATATTACTCATTAAGTACTTTAATTATCTATTAAAATAGTATATGTAAATTCAAATATCGAAATTCGAATTTAAGATTTTGAGATTCCCCGTCTTGGTAGTGTCGCTAGTTTTTTACAGGGTCTTCGGATCCTTGTTTTTTGTGGTAACAAACTATCCAAGGTGTAAAGACGGGGATCAACCGCCGCCGACGAGTAACATAATCTTCACCCGATCACCGTCTTTAAGCTTCTGCCGGGCCAATTCGTCACGGGGCACAAAGCCTTCGTCATTGAGCATCACCTGAATGGTCATATCCAGCTCACCGCCATTGTCCAGCAGGATTTTACGCGCCCTGTTGCCGCCTCGATCAACAACCTGCGCAATCAAATCTGCCACGGTCCCTTCAGCCATTTCCAGTTGGGTCTTTTTGCCGATTAACTTCGACAGTGACGGCAACCCGAGCGATTCTACCTGAATTTTCACCGAAACCTCCAGCAGGGTTGACAAAAGTTATTTGTTAATCGTTATTCGAGTGTTTATAAATTAGAGGACATCGTCACACTTGGGTGCAACTTGGCTACGATTCGAACACCTTGCACGAGATTATGGCTGATGATGTCGTGTGGCTCTGGCGATATTTTCAGCAGCCAGCCGCGTGCGCTCGACGCTGACCTTGCTCGCCGTCTGGTAATCAACCGCCTTGGTATAGCAGAAACGCACGCATTGCGGTTCGCCAGCGCACAAATCGCACTTAAAAACGCGGCTTCGGCCGGCATTCCAGCGCATGGCGCCAAACGGGCAGGCCGCCACGCACATCTTGCAACCGATGCAGAGGTCATGGTTGATAGCAACGCTCTCAAGCACGTCATCACGGTAGATGGCATCTTTAGGACAGACTTCCAGGCAGGGGGCATCCTCACACTGCTGGCAGCTCATGGGTATGTAAACGCCAATATGTTCCCACTTGACGACCTGGATACTGGATAAAGAGGGATTGCTTACCCCGTTATGACTGACAGAGCAGACGAGCTCGCAGTTTCGGCAACCCGTGCACTTTTGCGGATCTATTGTCAGTAGTTTTTTGTCCATTATTTTCCTCTTGGTGCCCCCCGCCGCGACACAAATTTAGCGCTAAAATTCTGGATTATATGTTCACTTCAATGAACGCTTGAGATGATTTATACTATCAGGCAAAAATGATTTGTCAAGCAATAATGCGACATTATTTTAAATCATCAGCTTTAAGACCACAAAACAAGATATTTTGACAAAATAATAGTTCAACATAGTGAACAATAATAAGCCGCCCAAGGTCCCGATGTGAAATCTCCACTTCTTCAGCCAGCCTTTTTTAACATAAGCCTTATTAAACCGATTACCAGCCGTGTCAAAAATTGATGCTGCGTGTCGTCATTATAAACGTTGAGATGAAGCACCAATCCACAACAAATTCCTTGACAAGGCACAGCGGTTCATATAGCTACCACAGGGTAGCTACTTCATAGCTATGTTGCTTGCACACAGGCGACTGATAAATTTTGTCGCTAAATTGAATACAATCGCCTATCCAAAACATTGAGAGAGGCGATTCACATCCATAAACCGCTCGGAGCCGCATGGCACCGATATCCTGTAGCGGTAAAATCCGCAGTATCGTTTCCAAAATAAATGCATGAACCGGTTCTTCCCGAAGATGGGAGGAAAAGTCCACAAAAAGGAGGCGTCTTATGAAAGGTAAACTGTATTTACTATGTTTAGCGCTGGTTGCTGTGGTTGTCTGGGTGATGCCTGCACCACCTGTTTTGGCGGCTGAGCCGATTATCATCGGCGTGCCCACTTCTTTGGGGTTTCTGGAAGGAAAAGAAGCCCATAAGGCGGTCCAAATTGCGGTCAGTGAAATCAATGCCAAGGGTGGTGTCAATGTCGGCGGCACCAATCGACCTTTCAAGGTCGTTGCAACCGACCTGCGGGATGCCGCACCCGGCGTTCCCGTGCCGGAAGCCCTCCTGGGCCTGGAAAAAATCATCCTGGAAAAGAAGCCGGCCGCTATTGTCGTGGGGCCGTTTCGCTCGGAAGCATTGATTGCCGGAATGGATATCATTGCCAAGTACAAAGTGCCGATGCTGGGTACGATTGCGATGAGTCCCGGTTCCGAGAAAAAAATAAAGGAAGATCCGGAAAAATATAAATACATATTCAGAACCTGTCTGAACGCCGTGCATCTGGTCAAATATCTGGCGGGCAACATGGCCATGATCAACAAGGAGTTCGGATTTAACAAAGTGTTTGTGATGCATCAGGATGTGGCCTGGGCCCGGGCAACAGCAGGCTTTGTCAAAAAAATGTACTTCGACAAAGCCGGCTGGGAGGTCTTGGGCATGGAGGCCTATCCAACCGGCACCTCTGACTTTTCATCGGCCCTGATGAAAGCGCGCTCCCAGGGCGCGCAGGTCATCATGCCAATCTTTGACATGCCCCAGAGCGGCATTCTGGTCAAACAATGGAAATCTATGAAAGTGCCGGCTTTGATGGCTGGATTCATCTCACCGCTGGCCGGTTCGGAAGCCTGGAAGACGTTCGACGGCAAAATCGGCGGCGCTATGAACAGCATCTTTGAGCTGGGCAGCGCCATTTACTCGCCGAAAGTACCCAAATCTGAAGAATTCTATTATAAATATAAAAGCACCTTCGGCAAAGCCATACAGGGCGGCCACGGCATTGCGCCTGCATATGCTTCTGTCTATATCCTGGCCGATGCCATCGAGCGCGCCGGCAGCCTGGACCCCGATGCGATTGTGGCGGAAATAAAGAAAACAGACCGCAACGGCGTCATGGGTAACATTCACTTTGATGAAGGCAATCAGGCGGTCTACGGCACCGATCCCCAAATAGACGCCATCGGAGTGGTATTTCAGTGGACCGATGACGGGCAGCGCAAAATCGTGTTTCCGGAATCTGTCGCCGAGGCCAAAATCAAGTTGCCGCCCGGGTTGAAGTCTTTGAAATAGACGCCAGAATCATCACCTGCGTGATCGGCATCTTAAAGCAAACCATCAATTTATTTGAAAACGCAGTGGCGCAATGAACGCGGTTTGTTCATTGCGCCAAATGTGTCACCAAAATTATTCGACAGTTTTAGCACAGCAGAAAACTACCCTGCGTCAGGTTGCAACACAACTACTGGAGAAACGCCTTAAATGTTTATCGGCACGGTGGTATACGCCGTGGTCAACAGCGTTATTTTAGCGTTGCTGGCCATTGGTTTCAATTTAACATTCGGCATCAGCGGCGTGGCGAATTTTGCCTACGGCGCCCTGTATATCATGTCCGCCTACTTAAGTTGGATGCTCTTGAATTTTTTAGAGCTTCCGTATCTGGTTGCTGCAGTCATCTCCATTATGATTACGACCCTGGCCGGGGCGCTGATGTACCGATTCGTGCTGCTGCGGGTGCGCGGGCAGGCGCTTTCCGAGGTGATCGCCACCTTTGGTATTGGTTTGGCCATATTGGAATTGTTCCGATACCTGGGCTTTGTGGGATTCGAATATACCCTGCCGGTCTTTATCGACCACAGCTTTGTTATTTTCGGTGCCTATATCGACATGCAGCGTATCTTAATCGTTGTTATCGGTGTGGCGATAATTGTTTTTCTTTGGCTTTTCACCCACCATTCATCCCTGGGACTTGCTTTCAGAGGAATTGCCCAGGACGAGCGCACGGCCCTGAGCCTGGGCATCAATTCAGATCGAATCGCGACGCTGAGCGTCTCCTTCGGTGCCGGGCTGGCCGCCATCGCCGCCACCGTCATTATTCCACTGGGCAGCATCGCGCCCAGCGAAGGATACGAAGTCTTGATCAAGGCCCTGGCGGTATGCATTATCGGCGGCCTGGGCAGCACGGGAGGTGTTATTGTTGCCAGTTTTGTGATTGGTTTTGCCGAGCGATTCACAGACAGTTATATCGGCTCCCACTGGACGATGATCGTCAGCCTGGCAGCCATATTGATTGTATTGACCATCAAGCCTTCCGGTTTGTTCGGCAAGCAGAAAGAGCTCGAGGAGCGGATATAGAAGGAGGAAGTCGGAATTTTTTATGGGCAACGCTGAATCAAATTCACAGCAACAGCGCAAAGAGCGCATCGATCGGGGAATCAAAGCCCGGTCAAGCGACATCTTTGCCCTGTCTTCCTGGCGCGAAATGCTCTATCTGGCCGCGCCCCGGTTGATACCCATCGTCGGATGTCTGGTGCTGCCGCTGGTGCTCGGTGTTTACTGGCAACGGGTATTGCTCAATGTCGCCGTTTTTGCGTTGCTGGCCATCAGCTGGGATATTCTGGAGCAAAGCGGCATGATATCCCTGGGACAGGCACTTTTTTTCGGAATGGGCGCCTATGCCGCCGGCGTTTTGAACCATTATTTCGGCTGGTCGCCATATCTGACCATTCCGCTGGGCTCGCTGCTGGGCGGTGTGGTCTGCACGCTGATTTTGCTTCCGGTGCTGCGCCTGAGAGGCATTTACTTTTCCATGGTGACCCTGATTATCCCGCTGATGCTGGTGCGGATTGTCGAAGCTACCAAGATTTTCGGCGGCACCGAAGGCTTAAGCGGTATTGCCCCGCTGGCGTCCCGGTGGATCGAACTTTACGTGATTGTCGCCGCCCTTCTGGGCGCTCTGTTTGGGTTCCGCCGCTTGATGACATCCGACTACGGACTGGTCTTAAAAGGCATTTGCGATAATGACCGCTCGGTAATGAACGCGGGCATCAACATATACTGGTTTAAGGCGCAGGCGCTGTTTATCGCCAGCGCCATCGGGGCTTTTGCCGGCGCCTTTACAACCCATGTCTACATGTTTGTCGGCATGCCGGTCTTTGCGCTGGATTATTCCATCCTGCCGATTGCAGCCGCGGTGGTCGGTGGTCCGGGTACCCTCGCAGGCGCTGCTCTGGGCGCTTTTGTTCTGGTGCCGCTTTCGGAGATCCTGCGCGGCATCGGTGGGCTGCGCATCGTGATATACGGGTTGTTTCTGGTGGTATTTATTGTCGCCCTCCCGGAAGGTATTTTCTCCTATATTCAGCGCAAATATCACCAGTTTGAGCGTTGGGTGGAGGTATAAGAATGAACTCAGCTCCGCAGCTCAGGGTCAGCGGTCTTTTTAAAAATTTCGGAGGCGTCCAGGCCATCCGCGATCTGAGCTTTGACCTGAACCGGGGAGAGCTTCTGGGACTGATCGGCCCCAATGGCTCGGGTAAAACAACGGCCGTGAATCTGATCACCGGTTTTGTAAAGCCTACCGAAGGCGAGATCCGATACAACGGCAAGGACATCAGCGGCCTGCCGCCGTATAAAATTATCCGCATGGGGATTGCGCGCACCTTTCAGATGGTCAAACCTTTTTATCAGTTGCCGGCCTACAAAAACATGATCATTCCGCTGTATTCACCGCGGGTCAAAAATATGGTCGGCGGCAAATACGGTGACCGCGATGCGGTCGCCCTGGACCTTCTGGAAGAAGTCGGCTTTGAACGCGATGCGTTTGTGGCCTATAAAAGCGCCAGTGTGCTGCCGCAAGGCTATCTCAAGCGGCTGGAACTGGCCAAAGCCATAGCGCTGCAACCGGATCTGATCATCCTGGATGAACTGTTTTCGGGATTGAGCCTGGCCGAAGTGGCCAGTATTGTGCCCATTATTGAAAAATTGCGCCTGGCCGGTAAAACCATCATTATGATCGAGCACCGGTTGAAGGAGCTTTTTCGCATAGCAGACCGTGTCATCGTTTTAAATTATGGTGAAAAAATTGCCGAAGGCAATGCCGCCGAAGTCATGGAAAGTGATGCCGTCAAGAAGGCATATCTGGGCGCAGAAGCTTAATCTCATTTGGAAATGGCCCTTTTTCCGATGAGCTGCGTTCTCCGCGGGTTTCAGCCCTCGACGTACTCTAAGTACGCCTCAAGCTGAAACCCTTGTGCGGCCTTGCTCATCAAAAAAAATTGCTCATTTCCATACAAAAACGACTGTTGCCATGCTTTGCGGGAATTGATCAGATATTCGGAAAAATAGCCTGGCAACTGCTAAAATGCTTAGTTCTTCATTACTGCGGATTTAGGACTTAAAAATGCTGGAAGTTCAAAACCTGATGGTTTTTTTTGAGAATGCCCTGGCCATCAATGACTTAAACCTAGACATCAAGGAAGGTGAAGTCGTCGGAGTTATCGGTTCAAACAGTGCCGGCAAAACCACTTTGATGAATTCACTTTCGGGTCTGATCATCGATATGCGCATCAAGGAAAAGCGCCGGGGCGGCGAGCGTATCACCGTTTACGGAAAAATCTTCTACAACGGCCGGGACATCACCGAAACCCGGCCCGATGAGCGGGTCAAAATGGGTATCGTGCTGTGCCGCGAGCGCCATCCCATTTTCCCTGAAAGCAGTGTGCTTGAAAATTTGAAGATCGCCGGATACTTGAAAAAACGCCAGGAAATAATTGAATCTATTGAATATATTTTTGATCTTTTTCCGGCTCTGACCCAACTAAAAACCCGCAAGGCCGGCTTTTTAAGCGGTGGAGAGCAACAGATGCTCGCCATCGGCATGGCGTTGATTGTGCGGCCGAAATTGTTGCTGCTGGATGAGCCCCTCCTCGGGCTCAGCCCTATGATGCAGCAAGTGGTAGTGGATGCGGTGGCGCAGCTCAAAGCAAGCATCGGCATCACGGTAGTCATCAGCGAACAATTTGCCCGGCCGGTCTTGCCGATGATCGACAGAGGCTATGTGGTGGAAAACGGAATGTTGACGCTGTCGGGCACCGGCCAGGAATTAATGGACAACCCTGAAATTAAATCTGCCTATTTTGGAATTTGATGTTTGCCAATGGACCCAAGAACCAACAACACCATTTATGCTGCTTTTGCCGAAACTGCCGCTCACAGAAACAACCATACGGCAGTGGTTTATCTGGGAACGCGCTTCTCTTATCGTCGGTTAAAAGACATGGCGGATCGTTTTGCGGCCGCCCTTGATCATGCCGGTCTCAAGGCCGGGCAAAAAATTATTATTTATATCCCCAACAGCATTCAGTGGGTGGTGGCCTGGCTGGGTATTCAACAAATGGGCGGCGTCTGCGTGCCCATTACACCCATCTATACCCCCCATGATCTGAAATATATTGCCAACGACAGTGAAGCGGAAGCGATTGTCTGCGCCGACACGAATTTTGGCTACGTCACCAGCGTACTGCCGGAAACACAGCTTAAAAA
Organism: Desulfobacterales bacterium; assembly: GCA_050116835.1. Classification (GTDB taxonomy): domain Bacteria; phylum Desulfobacterota; class Desulfobacteria; order Desulfobacterales; family JAHEIW01; genus JAHEIW01. The sequence continues at coordinate 17,615 of JASFNW010000071.1, read as the reverse complement.
AGTAATCGTTACCAGTATGGCGGACCTGCTGCCCTGGTGGAAACGGGCCTTTGGTTATCTGTTTGACATTATCCCCCGCGGAAAAATTGCGCTGGACGAGAACACATATTCATTTCGCAAGCTTTTGGCCCAAAACCGCCAGCCGCTGCCTCAAAAGCCAGGTGCCGGACCGGGCGGCGAGGCCATTGCCGAAATTCTGTATACCGGCGGCACCACCAAATTCCCCAAAGGTGTGCCCTTTACCCATAATCTGTTTCTAGTTTCAGCCCGCGCACAGATTGGCATCAGCGAATCCCTTTTCCCACCCGAGCAAAATGTGATTTTAGGCAACGCGCCCATGTTTCATATCCTGGGACAGACATGCGGCCTGGCAACCCTTTTAGTGGGCGGCGCGTTGATTCTGCAGCCGAAAATCAACCTGGATGCGGCCCTGGATGCTATCCAGCGCTTTAAGGCCAAAACCATGATCGGTGTCCCGACCCTGTATCGTATGATCTTAGAACATGATCGCCTCGAACAGTACGATCTGAGCCCGGTCGAATACTGGTTTAGCGCCGGCGATCTGCTGCCGGTGGAAATCGGCAGACGCTGGGAAGAAAAATTCGGTCGCAAAATTCGTCAGGGATACGGCGCCACCGAAACCTGCGGCGGTGTGGCCATGTGTCCGGTAGATATCGACCTCCCCCCCAAAAGCGTCGGTCGCATAATGGCCACCAAAAAAATAAAAATCGTTGATCCGGCAACCCTTGAACCCGTTAAAGCCGGTGAGCCAGGCGAATTGTTGGTTTCCTCGGACCATATGGTAACCTATTACTTGAATAAACCCCAAGAAACTGCTGAATCTTTTATTGAAATCAGTAACACAAAATGGTATCGCACTGCTGATGTCATGTCCATGGATGCAGACGGCAACCTGTATTTTGTGGATCGCACGGTTGACACCATCAAGCATAAAGGTTATCGCGTATCAGCCTCTGAAATCGAATCCACTTTGCAGGAACATCCGGCCGTGATCGGCGCCTGCGTGGTCGGGGTGCCGGATGAAAAAGTCGGTGAACGAATCAAAGCTTATGTGGTGCTTAAAGAGGATATAAAGGGGATTACCGGCTATGAACTGATCAAATGGTGCCGCAAGAGCCTTGTGGCCTATAAAGTGCCCCAGTATATCGAATTCAGAGACATGCTTCCCAAATCCAAGGTCGGAAAACTGCTACGGCGTGAAATCCGCGACGAGGAAAAACGCCGCAAGGAAACCCGATAGTATGTTGTGTTATCGGATTTTCCGAAAAGACGGCATGCTGCTATTTGATCAACAAAACAAAGAGAGGTAGAATATGAAGGAGGTAATGACAACAACTGTCGAATCGGCTACAAAAAAAGTGTCTATCAGCCGTAACTTGCCAACGGTGATTATCGGCGAGCGTATCAACCCCACCGGCCGCAAAAAACTGCAGGAAGAACTGAAAGCCGGCCATTTTGATACGGTTAAAGCCGACGCCATCGCCCAGGTTGAGGCCGGGGCGGTTATTTTGGATGTCAACGCCGGCGTGCCGGGTGCAGACGAACCGGCCTTGCTGGTGCAGATGGTTGATATTCTGACCGATATGACCGATGTGCCACTTTGCATTGACACGGCTAACGTCAAAGCTCTCGAAGCAGCGCTGAAAGCTTATTCGGGCAAAGCCCTGGTTAACTCGGTCAATGGTGAAGAGGAAAGGCTGGAGACCGTTTTGCCGTTGATCAAACAGTATGATGCGGCCGTCATTGGATTGACTATGGATGATGACGGTATTCCTAAAACCCTGGAAAAGCGCATCGAGATTGCCGGCAAAATCATTGATCGCGCAGCAAAGCTCGGTATTGCGGCTGAAGACATTGTTATTGACCCGCTGGCAATGTCGATCGGTGCTGACGATCAGGCCGGCAAAATGGCACTGGATGCCGTTGAGGTCATCGTTCAAAAATTTGGCGTCAATATCACCATGGGCTGCAGCAATATATCTTTTGGCATGCCGGATCGCGAATTGCTCAACGGAGCGTTTTTGGCAATGGCGATCCGTTGTGGGCTGACCTGTCCGATTACCAATCCGCTGCTTGACGAGGTTGTGATTTCGATTTTAGCGGCCGATCTGGCCATGGGTCGCGACGAGTTTGCCACTAACTGGATTGGGGGCTTTCGCAAACGCCAAGAAACCGCGAACCAATAATCCCCCTCAGCAAAATGATAAGCGCTTTTGCTGGAATTCAGCATGAATAGCAAACGTTTTGGTGCCGAGGTATTCTTTTGCCGGACTCAACTGTAAAATCGCTCTCTTTTCTGGATCGCTTTTTGACCCTCTGGATATTTGTCGCCATGTTTATCGGCGTCGGGATCGGCTATCTTTACCCCGAGATCCGCAAAATCATCAACACTTTTCAGGTGGGTACGACCAATATACCGATTGCCATCGGTCTTATCCTGATGATGTATCCGCCGCTGGCAAAGGTTAAATACGAGCAGCTCGGTCACGTTTTTCGCAATGTGAAAGTGTTGTTGCTGTCGCTGGTTCAAAATTGGGTTATCGGCCCGATTCTGATGTTTTTGTTGGCCATTACTTTTTTGTCCGACCAGCACGAATATATGGTGGGGCTAATCCTCATCGGTCTGGCCCGTTGTATTGCCATGGTGATTGTCTGGAATGACCTGGCTTCAGGCGACCGGGAATACTGCGCCGGTCTGGTGGCCTTTAATTCGATTTTCCAGGTTTTATTTTTCTCGGTTTACGCCTATATCTTCATCACCTTGGTACCGCAATGGCTGGGCCAAGAAGGCGCAGTGGTTGATATTTCCATCGGCCAGATTGCCAAAAGTGTTTTTATTTACCTGGGCATCCCTTTCATTGGCGGCATTCTCACCCGTGTCATTGGCTTGAAGACGAAAGGCATCGAGTGGTATGAGCAAAAATTCATCCCCAAAATCAGCCCGATCACCCTGTGCGCATTGCTGTTTACCATCCTGGTGATGTTTTCCTTAAAGGGCGAGTTTATTGTTCAACTCCCCTTTGATGTCATTCGCATTGCCATCCCGCTGTGCATCTACTTTGTGTTGATGTTTTTCGTCTCGTTCCTGTTGTCCATGAAGGTTCGCGCCTCCTATGAGCAATCCACCACCTTGAGTTTTACGGCGGCTTCCAATAATTTTGAATTGGCAATCGCGGTGGCCGTGGCAGTATTTGGCATCGATTCCGGTCAGGCGTTTGCAGCGGTTATCGGCCCCCTGGTGGAAGTTCCGGTATTGATCGGCCTGGTGAACGTGGCGCTGTGGTTTAAACGCAAATACTTTCCGTACGCTATACAAACGCCAGCCGGCGTTTGCCATCTTACCTGCGAACCTTAAAACTGAATATTCAGTTAAAAAAGGAATCCGTTTACCGTGACGATCGATGAACCGATGATGCACAAACGCAGCGAGGAATCCAAAGCCCTGATGCAGGTCGCGCTGGGGCAGAAAAATGCTGATCTGGCGGTGATCAATGCCCGACTGGCAAATGTCTATACCGGGGAAATGCTGGATGATTTTGCCATCAGCACCAAAGGACGCTGGATCGCATACGTCGGCCCGAATGCGGATGATACCATCGGGCCCCAAACCGAAGTCATCGACGCCGATGGGCAAACGGTGATTCCCGGCCTGATTGATGGCCACACGCATCTGTCCTGGCTGTGCAGAATCGACGAATTTTTAAAATATGCGGCCAGGGGCGGCACCACCACCATCGTCAGTGAGACCCTGGAGGTATTTCCGGTCGGCGGAATAAAGGGTCTGCTGGACTACCTGGAATCGTTTCGGAATCAGCCCATCAAAATATGGGCCACTGCCCCGGTGATGATTTCCATCAGCAAAACCTCCCGGGGCATTTCGCACCAAGACCTGCAAAAACTGCTTGAGCGCGAAGACGTCATCGGATTGGGCGAATCCTACTGGCAGGCCGTATTGCAGGATCCCGACTGGCTTTTAGCTTTATTCGAACAGGCCCAAAAGGCCGGCAAGACCCTGGAGGGGCATACCGCTGGTGCCAGTGAAAAAAAACTGGCAGCCTACATTGCCACCGGCATCACCTCCTGCCACGAGCCGATCGATGCCGAGCAGGTGCTCGAGCGGCTGCGACTCGGGCTTCATATCATGATTCGTGAAGGGGCGGTGCGTAAAGATCTTGCCGAAATCGCCAAAATCAAAGATCGGGGCATCGATACGCGGCGTCTGATTCTGGCCAGCGACAGCATCTCACCGGACGACCTGATGGCAAACGGATATATGGAAGCCATTGTTCAAAAGGCAATCGCTTGCGGATTTGAGCCTATCGAGGCGATCCAGATGGCAACGTTAAATGTTGCCGAGCACTTCGCGTTAGACCATCTGATCGGCGGTCTGGCGCCGGGAAGATTTGCTGATTTTGCGATTATCCCGGAAATCGCCACCATCGATGCCCAGGTGGTCGTCAGCAATGGAAAGGTCATTGCCCGCAAAGGAACTTTATTGACGCCTGCGCGATCACATGCCTATGCAACCGACAGTCTGAACACCGTCAAACTGGCCCACGACCTGAAGCCTTCAGATTTCGCAATCCGCGCACCTGCAAATGTCGACCGTGTTGCGGTTCGCGTCATGAACATGGTTACGGATCTGGTGACTGCTGAAATCACGGAATGCATTGCCGTCCGGAACGGAAAAATACATATTGATCCCGATGGGGACATTGCCAAAATCGCCGCCATAGACCGCACCCACAACCCCGGTCGAATGTTTGCAGGACTGATCAAGGGATTCGGTATCCAATCCGGCGCCATTGCCTGCAGCGCCGCCTGGGACACCACTGATATCATCGTCATCGGCCGCAACGACAGCGATATGGCCGCAGCCGTTAACCGGATCCGCAGCCTGCAGGGCGGCGTGGTGGTCTGCGACGGTGGAAACATCGTGGCGAAACTTCCGTTACCCATTTTTGGCCTTGTGGCCGACCTTAATATTGAAGATCTCGTTGACCAATTTGCAGCGGTTACCCGCGCAGCCCGAAACCAGGGTGTCCCCTTCCCTGAACCGGTTCTGTCCCTGGTAACGCTTACCGGTGCGGCCATTCCGTATTTACGCATCTGTGAGGAAGGGCTGGTCAATTTAAAAAACGGTAAAACCGTTCCTCTTTTTGTGGAATAAGATCATCAAGAATACAATTTGCTTGATCTCCTGTTAAATACACTTAATATTATGGGTTAAGCTTCACATGAAAATTAATTCGAAATGGAGTTTAAGATATGACTGAAAAAGACATGTTGGAAGGCAAGCGAATCCTTTTGGTCGATGACGAACCGGATGTGCTGGATACGCTGGAAGACCTGTTGCCCATGTGCGAAACTGTTAAAGCGTCTAATTTTAAAACGGCTAAAGATTATCTGGAAACCGAGTATTTTGACATGGCGATTTTGGATATCATGGGGGTGCAAGGCTATCAGCTGCTGGAAATTGCCAATCAGCGGGAAGTGACGGGCGTGATGCTGACGGCCCACGCCCTCAGCCCGGAAAACGTTGTTAAATCATATAAGGAAGGCGCCGCCTCCTATCTGCCCAAAGAAGAAATGGTCAACATCGCCTCTTTTTTAAACGATGTTCTCGAGGCCAAAGAGCAGGGTAAGAGCCCCTGGAACCGCTGGTATGATCGCATGGGCGCTTTTTTCGAAAAGAAATTCGGTCCCAAATGGCAGGACGATGAAAAAGACTTCTGGGAAAAATTTCCGTTTTATTAGAAGCTGATGTCCGTGACACTTAAATGGTTTCCCCCTTCCTGGTTTCAGATTAAAACTGAGCATGTGGTTGTATACATCGATCCGGCCTATCTGCGTTCCTACTACACACGCCATCCCCAAAAAATTGAATTCAGCCGCTGGCCGGACCCAATTGACGGACTGCCCGAAAAGCTCGCCAAGGCGGACCTGATTCTGGTTACCCATGACCATAAGGATCACGCCAAGGATGTTACCGTTGACCGGCTGCGGCGCAAACGCACCTTGGTTGTCGGCCCCAAACGCTGCAGCAAAAATCTGGGAAAAGATATTCGCATTGTTGAACCGGGAGAAGTGTTTTCTGTTCTGGACATTCAAGTTAACGTCGTGCATGCTTACAACACGGCCAAGGGAAGTTCCACCCGCAAGGTTCACCATAAGGGCAACGGGGTCGGCTATGTTCTAAACATATGTGGCAAAACCATTTACCATGCCGGAGACACGGATTTTATTCCCGAGATGAACGCATTGGGTCAGGTCGATGTCGCTCTGATGCCCATTGGAGGTACCTTTACAATGGATCTCGCAGAAGCCGCACGGGCTACGGTCACCATTAATCCCAAAGTGGTTATCCCCATGCACCGCAGCAAAGCCGATCCTCAGGAGTTTAAAAGAAAAGTTGAAAAAAAATCAAAAATAAAAGTGAAGCTGCTGCAAATTGGTGAGGCGTATAACCCGATATGAATGATAGCGGTTGCAATTGACCGGTCTGAGGTATGATTTGAATGCACCGAAAATATATTGGGAGTGGAAACGGATCGTCTGTGGAGCTAATGCGCTGGAAGTCGAAATCTGACAATAAAAATGAGTGGCCACCGGCTGGATCGATCATCGAGATAGAACCGCATCAGCGGCAACCATGACCACTCATTTTCGTATGGACCACCTTGCTTATCGATTAACTGCCCGTTTACATCTCAAGAACATGCCCGCTTGCAGGATGACATCCTTTTCGCTAATTTAGATTGGAGCGCTATTTCTTCGCCGATGAATCCTGAATGGCGGCTTTGGGCGCATTCTTCTTCACCGAGGCAATGCCTTTGAGCATCGATGCCCTGTTCGCGTATGATTGGCTTTTGCCGATAACCTGTTTGTTGGCGGCCAGCAGTACAAAATAAGGCTTTCCGGCCTTGGTTACTTTTTGTTCAAAGTTGGCTTGCTTACTGCAGTTGTTGCAGACAGCCTTGATTCCGTTTTTTGCTGCTGCTTTGGTTTTGTAAGTCTGGCTGGTCAGCACGACTTTTCCGTTGGCTGATTTGAGATTAAACGAGAACTTACCGCTTTTGCCTTTTTTCAACTCGAACTTACCGGTCATAGGACCCCCTTTTCTTACATTGGATGAATAATGACACCGCACATCCGTTATGTATTGCCCGGCACAATTGCTGGACGAATTTCAATTCCACAGTCTTCTATATATATGATATTATCTGCGTATCATAACTTTGCCATAGTCTCAACACTTATCATTCAAGGAAGTAGAAAAATGTTAAAAATCAAAAAAAATGCCGCTATTGCAAATCAACCAAATCCGACACATTGATTTCGAGCATTTTGACACTGGCCAGAACACGCACTGTGTTGCGGGCCAGGGCCGGAAAGTCTTCGCCCATGCGGTTGAGCTCTTCGGCCGTTTTTCTCAGTAGCTTAATTTTTGTATTGATCTCATTGATATTGATCTGCTGAGTCATCTTCTCCCCTCATTTTTATTTTCCTTTACGTAAATCCTTGAAGCGTTTAGCCTTAACCTCATACCGGGGCAGCGTTTCACAGCCGCATATTTCAATATCGTAGCGCAGGTTGGTTTTCAGTCTGAGCAGATCGACCAGCTCGTTTTCAATCAGTGTGCATTGATCCTCGGCCTGAGGCAACACCTCGACCCGGAGTTTAATCCGATCTGCATCGCCTACTTTTTCCACGATAACCTCATATTCGTCTGCTAAACCTTTTATACCGCGCACTACTTCTTCTATGGCCGACGGTGCCAGCAGCACACCTTTGACTTTAGTGATATCGTCAGCCCGGCCGACCACTCCGCCTTTGATCAAACGCGAAGTGCGACCACAGGAGCAGGGCTCGGTCGCCCATTCGATCAAATCTTTGGAATCAAAGCGCACGCAGGGCTGCGCCATACGGTCCAGGGCGGTGATCACCATTTTGCCTCTGTGCCCGGCTTCTTCTATAATCTCACCATTCTCAATGTCTTCTATTTCCACCAAAAAAAGCGCTTCGTTGACATGCATGCCGCCGGGCTGATCCGCACACTCAAATGACCAGGCTCCGATTTCGGTAGCACCCGCGTGATCGAAGACTTTCGCCCCCCAGGCTTCTTCGAGGCGTCTTTTGGTGCTGGGGATACTGGCACCGCACTCGCCGGCACAGGTGATTTTAGTAATCGGCAATTTAGCCGGGTCGATATTCATTTTCATGCGGGCAGTTTCGGCCATGCCCAGAATATAGGTGGGCGTGCCCATCATAGCAGTCGCCTGCAGCTCTTGAATCTTTAAAATCCGAGCCTTGGTATCCAGCACACCGCCCGGAATGACCTCGCAACCGATTTTTTCTGCCGCATAGTGTCCGGCCCAGAAAGCCACAAAAATATTATAACCGAATGGTATAAAAACGCGGTCCCTCGGTCGATATCCCTGAGCCCAGAGGATAGTGGACCAGCATTCCATCCACCATTCCCAATCCTGCCAGGTGTCCGGCTGATAAACCGGCTGACCGGTGGTGCCGCTGGTCTGCCGAAAGATGGTGACTTCATCCAAAGGCACACACAGGGCTTCGCCGTAAGGAAACGGCTCCTTGCCCTGGATGTCCCGCATCATGGATTTCTCAACCTTAGGAACCCGTTTAATATCTTCAAACGACCGTATATCTTGCGGTTTAAGGCCGGCATCATCGTATAGACGCCGGTGGAAGGCTGAGTGTTCGTACGTCCAGTTAAAAATACGTTTAAATTTATTCAGCTGCAATTGCTTGATTTTATCAGCCGGCAGCGTTTCCAAAACCGGATTCCAATAAATCTGTTTTGAATCCATTTCAACTCCTTGATGCGACTGCGGGCGTGTTCTTTTTAACTAGATTGGGCCCATGGCGGTGCCGGCTTCGGTTTGGGCTTGCGTCCGTAAAAAATATCATCCAGGTAGTAAAAGAGCCTGCGCGATAAGCGATTGCGGCTGATCAACGCCCGGATGATTTTGTGAGGAAAAGAGCTGGCATGGCTCCACGGGCAAACCCGCATGCAAACATTGCAGTCCGTCCCGACTTTGCCCCAATAATCAAAGCAGGTTTCAGCATTCAGCTTCCAGCGCAGTGTTCCGTTGACTTCGGTCGGCTCGCCTGACGGAATGGAGTTTGAGGGGCAGCAATGGGCGCACTTCTTGCAAATTTTACAAAAGTCTTCGACGCCAATATCTACAGGACTGTCGGCAATCAGCGCCAGGTCGGTAGTCACAGCGGCCAACCGGACACGGGAGCCGAAATCCTTGGTCATCAGATAACCCAATCGGCCGACCTCTCCCAGGCCGGCATCAACGGCCAGCGGGACAAGGACAGCGTCATAGTGCCGCACGTGATTGGCGGTGGCCGAATAGCCCATATTGGCAATATAGGCTGCCAGCTGGGAGGCAATCGCGGCACCCTGGGCATAATTACTCATGCTGGAAATTACCGTCGGCGTATGAGGTGCGGTGCCCACCAGCTCGAAAGCCATCTCGGTGGTGAAAACAATCGCATATTGATGGGTGACATCAATTTCTTTGCCCCAATCCTCCCAGTTTTCAAGGAAAATCTCTCCTCTTTTGGAATACGACCACAAAGGATTAATTTCCGTAATGCCCACATGCTTGGCACCCAAATTCAGGGTGTATCCCTTGACACGGTCGGTGGCTTCCTGTGGACTGAGCCTAACCCGCTGTCCTTTGAATTCCGGGTGAGCTGCCGGCTGATAGGTTTCTGGCGCCGAGAGGCTCATGGCAATCCCTAAAGAAGAAAGGGTCGCTGCAATATTCGGTCTGTCTTTGGGACGGTCGATAATACCGGGTTGCCCCAGCGGCCCGCCTTTTTCCCTGCGAGCAGCATCCATCTTTTCATATTCCGGCCGCATTTGGTAATAGGTTCCGTATTGATCCGTCCCCGGACGAATCGAGCGGTTGCGGGCGAAAACGACGTCTCTTTCATCAATCCTTTTGACATCACCGACAATTGCCCCTTGCGTTCCTTGTAGCGCCTTTAGATTGGCCGGCGACTTTTTCACAAATAATATGGCGCATAGACCCGCCCCGGCAATTAAACAAATCAAAATACCGACGCCACTGCCCGAATAAAGAAAGCCCGTTTCCCAACCGTATGCAAACAGGAGAACAGCGCCGGCCATAATTGCAAACTGGACACCGGCCAAAACCGACGCCCGCTTTTCCAATTCCCGGATGGATGAAATTAAAAAACTCAGCCCGATGGCGGCCTGGGCGATGAGTCCGGCCAGTACTAAAAAAATAATGGTGTCGACAATTTTCATGCAACTCTCATTTTCATAAAAACAGCTTCAAAGATATTTGATGGTGATCCGTGCCATTTTACAAGTGAGTTTTACGCTAAAAATCGGGCAAATTACTATAAATAAACCATTTCTCCTGTTCTGGATCCCATTCCCATTTTTGGCGATCAATGAGGTTTTTGACCGTTACGTCTTTCATTCGGTAATATTGAAAATCGACAATCTGGATGATCTTGGATTTGTCTTCGGAAATAATCGTTTGTTTGACTTTGTAATTTGTCACTTTTACGGTACGGTAATCTTCAAAATCCGGCAGTTCCTCATTTCTGTCCGTTAGTTTCTTAAAAGCAAATGCAGCCTCAAATTCTCCCCATCGAATCGCCCGCAGGTAGGCTCTGGAGGTTTCGTCAAATTGACTCATCTTTTCACCGGTCTGCATTGAGGCGCATCCCAGAACCATCAGTATGTAAACCACACCTTTAACCGCAGATTTGAACATGTCAGCTCCCTTTATTTAATGTGTAACGAAAATCACAGTAAGCCGCGCCTTCCATAATCGTCTGCGTTCTTTTCAAGGTGATTTTCGGGTTAAATCCCTTGATCAACGCAAAGTCACGCGAACACGAGAAAATGACACCCGGCTCGGTTAAACCCAATTCTTTATATAACTCTGCGTAACGGCAGCGCGTAACGTTGAAAAAAAATGCCTGTTCGCCTTGCTCGACAACTTCTATCTCAAGTGCGTTATCCCGGGTCCAATATCGCAAAGAATCGGCAAAGTGCTGAAGAGAGTTGCCGCCCATTTGCGCGGCCAGTTCAATGCCCTGACGGGTAGCGATTTGAATGATGGTATCATGGACGATATCCGACACCTTCGCTTTCCCGAATTGCCGGCTTAAGGCATCCATAATAGGCGCCAGGATGCGGGCTTCAACCTCTCGTCGCGTCAGCACGCCGATTTTTGCATTAAGCTCGTCGCCGTGAGCTGGGTTGATTTCAAGGAAGCCTTCTTTTTGATTCATATCTGCCATATGGACAAACCGCGCGGGTGGCTAACTGAGCCTCACAACTTTATTGCCCTCGCTGTTTTGTTGCAAGGATAAAATTACGAAGAAGCGGCATCGGTGCACAAAAAATGAATGCAATGTGCCGGACAGACATTATCGGCGCAAGCAGGGATGAGCCCGTTTTCAATTCGATGATGACAAAGGTTGCACTTCTGAGCAATACCTTTATCCGGGTCAAAGTCGATGGCCGCATAAGGGCATGCCTCGATACACGCCTGACAGCCGGTACATAATTCGTCATCCATTACCACGATCCGATCAGATCGTCTGTGTATTGCCGATTCGGGACAAGCGTCGACGCAGGCGGGCTCATCGCAATGCCGGCATAAATTGACACGGTAACTAAACCTTAATTTACCGTCGACCCTTTCGGGACCTTCTTCCAGAACCGCGATAAGTTTGACACCATCAGCTGCACGGTTTTCCTGTTTGCAGGCCACCTCGCAGGTTTTACATCCCCAGCAGGCTTCGTGATCAATTTTTATAGCTTCAATTATCATGAGACGTCTCCTTTAGCTTCGGGATATATTCTGCAAAGAAGCGTCCTGACATTGGTGGCACCCATGGCAGGGTCACACGTATCATATGCATTGTCTGTCAAGATATTGATGTTGGATACATCCCATCCGTAACCGGGCCCTTTCTTTTCTGGAAACCACCAGGCATGTTCGGCAGAAACGACCCGCGGATCCATGCCTTCAAACAATTTGGCTCGCTGCCTGACCTTTCCCCTGGGAGATTCGATCACAACCCAATCGCCTTCAGTGATGCCCTCCTTATTCGCCGTCCGGGGATGAATCTCAACAATTGGTTCCCGATGCAGCTCACGCAGCCAGGGAATTTGCCTGTTTTCGGTATGAAAAAAGCCGGGTGATCTTCTGCCGGTAATCAGGATATAGGGGTAATCTTTGAAGCGTTCAGGGGTACTGTAAGGGCTCTCCGGCGGTTCCCGGTATTGCGGAAGGGGGTCATAGCCCCATCGTTCCAGCAATGTAGCGTAGAGCTCAAATTTGCGGCTCGGTGTGCTGAAGCCCTTAATTTTATACTTCTGGTTGACCACCTCGCCGCGAAGGTAGTCCATCTTCTTGAAGTCCTGCCAGGTGATACCCATGGGCTCCAGAATCCAGTCGAGGGCTTGCTCAAAGTCTTCCCACCAGTGGTCTCCCTGGCCCACGCGCTGGGCCAGATCATTGAGCATTTCATGATCGGAGCGACATTCCCCCACCTGGACCACTTTTCGCCGGGGGAGAATGTAACCATGCCGCTTCCAATAATCTGCGAGGTAATCCATCTCAAGCCATGTGGCTGCCGGTAATACAATATCGGCCATTTCGGCCGTCGGCGTTATGAAAAAATCTGAAACGACCATGAAATCAACCTTTTCAAGCGCCCGATGAACTTCTTTTGCATTGGCCCGGGTCATCAAAGGATTCGAACTAATAAAAAACAGCATTTTCACCGGATAAGGTTTTTCTTCCAGTATGGCATCCCAGACGCATTTCGGATTGATGATGGCAAAATTTCCGGCCAGGCGGAATCGATCGCCGCCCAGGCGTTTTTCACGCTGGACATCGGGCAGCATTCGATGTGCGCCGAAATAGCCCACGTTGCGAATTCTCGGAGTCTTAAACAACACCTGTCCCCCGGGCACATCAATGTTTCCGGTGATTCCCATCAAGGCCATCAGCAAACGGTCGTTGTCGGCACAGTTGATCTGCTGCTCGATGGCAACCCCCCATTGAACGGCCGCCGGTTTGGTGGTTGCGAACAGTCGCGCGGCTTTGCGGATTTTTTCTTTGGCAACCCAGGTGATTTTTTCCACTTTCTCCAGCGGGTATTCATTGACGCGCTTTACAAAAGGTTCCCATCCATATACGTGATTTTCTACGAATTCCCTGTCATAGAGTTCCTCGCTCACAATCACATTGAGCATGCCCAGAGCAAGCGCGGCATCGGTTCCGGGTCTGAGCTGCAGCCATACATCGGCGCGTGCGGCAATGCGTGTCAGGCGCGGATCAACCGCGATAAGTTTAGCACCTTTTGCCAGACTGACCGAAAAAGGTTCGCCCTTGTAACAATCCGGGTTGCTGATCACCAGATTGTTTCCCCAGACCATAACGCACTGAGGATGGTTCTCATAATCCACAATGGGGTTCGTTCCGCAGGTAATAATACTAGTGGCAATTCGCGGGCCATAGCAAAAGTGGCCGGCGGTCAATACGTTGGGGCTTCCCAGAAGGTTGGCGAAGCGATATATGACGGCCTCGTTTTCTCTGCCGGTCCCGTAACCCATGACAATCGATTCTGCTCCAAAGTCGGCTTTATAAGCGAGGATTTTTTCAGCAATATCATCCAGGGCCTCATCCCATGAAATCCGCTCCCATTGGCCATTTCCGCGAGGCCCTACACTTCTGACCGGATAGGTCAATCGATCCGGATGATATACCAGCTGGGTGGATGCCAGTCCCTTACTGCAGAGGGTGCCATGATTGATGGGACAGTCCGGATCACCGGCGATCTTGGCAATTTTACCGTTGCGCGTATAAACCAGGACGCCGCAGCCGCCATGACACATTCGGCAATGGCTTTTGACGACACCGTCAAATCCATAGGCTTCCATTTCTTTTTCAACATTCGAAAATTTATAGTTCGTCATCTGTTTGCGCCTCATTCAACGACAGTTTGTTTAAGAATTGGCCATCTGTCAATATTTTTTAATCCCACCGTAAATTCCAATTTTTCTAAAAAAGCTTGCCAAATGAAACCAGATTGTTCTAAAACCCCACTATTTCGGCCAGATAAAGAAATGGAAACGAATAAAAATGAAAGAATGGCTACTTCCGGCAAGCATGACAATGATCTGTTGGGGTATCTGGGGTTTTATCCCAAAGTTAACGACCCGCTACATTAATCCGTTGAGCGCTTCGGTCTATGAGGGGATCGGCAGCGCTGCTTTTGCCTTGATCGTGTTGTTTTTCGTTGGTTTTAAAACGGAAGTGCACCCCAAGGGAATCTCTTTGGCGTTTGCGACCGGTATTCTGGGTATGCTGGGAGCCCTGTTTTATCTGTTTGCCATGCCCAGAGGCAAGGTCTCGGTAATTGCCACCCTGTCGGCCTTAAATCCGGTGATCACCATCGCACTGGCCTATTTCATCTTGAAAGAACCCATAACCCTGAAAGAAGGCATCGGGATGATCTTTGCCTTGATGGCAATCGTTTTGTTTACCGTATAATTTAAGTTGCGCTAGTTCTAAGAAAGGAAGCAAACCATGCCCAAACATATTGGTATCGTCGGCTGCAGTGCCGAAGGCGCCGCATTGTGTTATCGTACCATTTGTGGCGAAGCACCCGCTCTAATGGGTGAGCATATGCACCCTGAGGTCAGCATGCACACGCATTCATTAGCAGAATACATGGTCCACATTCGTAAAGGTGACTGGGAAAATGTGGCGGCACTCATGCTTTCCTCAGCGCTCAAGCTTTCCAAGATCGGCGCCCAGTTTACAATTTGCCCGGACAACACGATTCATGAAGCCTTTGATTTTGTCAAAGCGCAGTCCCCCATTCCCTGGCTCCACATCGCTGAGGCGGTCGCAGATAAAGCGCGCACAGAAAACTACAAACAGCTGGCCATATTGGGAACCAAATATCTCATGACGGGTCCGGTTTATCCTGATACGTTAAAAGAATTTCATATTGGCGGTCAAACACCTGATGAAAATGATCGTGAACACATCGATCAAATTATTTTCAAAGAACTGGTTAACGGGGTTTTCACCGAAAAATCGCGTCTATATTTTAACGAGGTGATTGAAAAATTAAAAGGCCGCGGCTGTGATGCGGCGGTTTTGGGATGCACCGAAATTCCGCTGCTGGTTGACCCGGACGATTGCCCCCTGCCGGTACTGGATTCAACCCGTTTGCTGGCCAGGGCGGCTTTAAAAGAGGCTTTGCATTAGATGGTGTCTTGTGAATAATATAGGGCAACAAGTTGTCCTGATCTAATTCAAGACGGCCACCATTCGCAAACACAATCCTGATCATTTTGGTCATACAGAAGTTTGAGGTTACACTTATGAAAAAATCCCTTTTTACGAGCAACATTCATTGGATGGCTGCAACGGGCATTATCTGCCTTTTGTTCGCTTGCGAATCGACTTATTACAAAACCATGGAGACCATCGGTTATCATAAACGGGACATCATGGTAGACCGTGTACAGGATGCGCGCGATGCACAGGAGGAAGCCAAGGACCAATTCGAATCCGCCCTGGAGCAATTCAGCACGGTTCTCAATTTTCAGGGCGGAGATCTGGAAGAAAAATATGACCAATTGAAATCCGAGTACGAAGCCAGTGAAGAAAAAGCGCAGGCTGTGCGCCTTCGAATTGATGAAGTCGAGGACGTCGCCGAAGATCTGTTTGTCGAATGGCAGGAGGAGTTAGATCAGTATACCAGCAGCAGCCTCCGAAAATCCAGCGCCCGCAAGCTCGCTGAAACCAAGCGACAATATGCACATCTGATCGGCGCCATGAAACGCGCCGAGCGTAAAATTGATCCGGTCCTCAACGCATTTCGCGACCAGGTTTTGTATCTGAAACATAATTTAAATGCCCAGGCCATTGCCTCTTTGCAAAGCGAACTCATCTCAATTGAATCGGATGTCGCCCGATTGATCAAGGAAATGGATGCGTCGATCAGGGAGGCCAATCAGTTCATCTCATCGATGGAAAACTGAAAACGATTTCAAAGTTGTAAACTTTTATGCTAACGCTGGCTTGAAAGGAATGAATATGAATACCGGATTGATACTGGTTGATATTCAGAATGACTATTTTGCAGACGGCCGCATGGAACTGGTCGGTATGGATGCAGCCGCTGAAAAAGCCAGCCGATTGTTGACATATTTTCGTGAAAATCAGATGCCGACCTTTCACATTCAGCATATTTCAACCAGAGAAGGGGCAACGTTTTTTTTATCGGATACCCGGGGCGTCGAGTTTCATGCCAGCATCAAACCCGCACCGGATGATCTGGTGATACGGAAACATTTTCCAAACAGTTTTCGTGAGACAACCCTTTTGGATGCGCTCAAGAGCGCTCAGGTGGACAGCGTCGTCATCTGCGGTGCCATGAGCCACATGTGCATTGATGCCACCACCAGAGCCGCTGCTGATCTGGGATTTCGATGCACCCTCATCCACGACGCCTGTGCAACCCGCAACCTTGACTTCGGGACAAAAAAAGTGCTGGCCGAAGATGTGCACGCCTCATTCATGGCGGCCCTGAATGCTGCCTATGCTCGGGTCATCAGTTGCAATGACTTTATTTCTCAAAATTTTGCGTCAAAATGAATCAGAACATGAAAGAATTTAAAAAATGCACCTTTTGCGGTCATCGCTGGCCAACACGTAAGGATTTTATGGAGGATGCCACGCTGGATTTGATTGGATACCAGGTCAATTTTGACAACTTGAATCTGGGCTACTTTTTATTCAACCATTTAACCTGCGGTACAACAATAGGCCTTGCAGCTGGCCTTTTCAGGGATCTGTACGAAGAGCCCATCTTTCAACAGCGACAAACCGGAACGGAGCATTGCCCTGACTACTGCCTGCATGAAAAGCAGCTGGCAGCCTGTCCGGCAGAATGCGAGTGCGCCTATGTGCGGGAAATCATTCAGACCGTCCGGCAGTGGCCCAAAATTGGAAAAGATTAGATGCTCGAATTTTTGAGTGCCGGAATTCTGCTGGGACTGGCGGCTGGTTTTGCGCCCGGCCCGCTGTTGGTGCTGGTGATATCCGAAACACTCCGCCATGGTATTCGCGGCGGCCTGAAAGTATCGATCGCACCCCTGGTCACCGATGTGCCGATAATTCTGGTTTCTTTATTGCTATTGAACAGGCTTGCTGAGTATAAACCGATATTGGGTTGCATTTCGATCGCAGGCGGCCTGTTCATCCTTTATCTGGCGTCTGAAAGCCTTAAGACCCGGGGCATCGAATTCAATCTGGCAGCCGAGAGGACGGGCTCATTTAAAAAAGGGGCCATCACCAACGCCTTAAATCCCCATCCGTATATATTTTATATGACGGTCGGCACTCCGATCATCTATAGAGGCATCCAGCAAAATATCCTGGCTGCCCTGTCGTTTGTCGGCAGCTTTTTGCTTTTGCTGGTCGGCGCGAAAGTTGTTCTGGCAATGGTGGTCGAGCGCTCGCGCACATTTTTAAAAG
>JASFNW010000070.1:0-25050 GCA_050116835.1 Desulfobacterales bacterium | reverse complement strand
AAACCAGCGTTGGCGGTGCTTGTGAATGTGTGGGCTCTGACGGCCAAAGGCATCGGCACGTTCTTTGAGAAGGACCTTACGCTCAATCCCGATCGGTGGTTTTCCGCGGCACAGTTCCAGCGCGCGGTCGCAGTCCGCCCGGGATTTCAGGAAAAAAATGGCCGGCAGCAGATGATATTTTTGCAGCACGCGCAAGACACCGTCAAACGGCACCCGGTGATCGGGCAGCCGCCGCTGCCGGGAAGGCTTCTTCTTTAAAAACTCAGAGACCTTTTTGGAGATTTTTTCTTTGCCGGTCCCTTTTGCCGGTTCGGTTAGCGGCAGCAGGGTACCGGAGGGATGCAGGAAAATGGGGACCAACGGCACCGGCCGTTTCATCTCTTTGATCACCGTGCAGCGACCTGACCGGATCGAAGACAACCAGCCGGCAACCTGGCCGGCATTGCCGATGGTTGCCGACAGCAGCAGCAGGGGGATGCGATCCGGCAGATAAATCATAATTTCTTCCCACACCACGCCGCGGTCCGGATCGCCCAAAAAATGGGCTTCATCCAGCACCACAAAATCAGTGGCCAGCGCCTGCCCCCGGTGCATGGCATCATACAGCTGGTTGCGCAGGATTTCAGTGGTTCCGACAACGATGGCGGCATCCGGGTTTTCCTTGCGGTCGCCGGTTAAAATGCCCACCTCGCTTTGGCCGAAAATAGCCGAAAATTCCGCGTATTTGGCATTGCTGAGCGCTTTCAACGGACAGGCATACCAGGATTTTCCACTACTGCCGTGAACCCGGGCGATTGCCTTTTCGGCAATCCAGGTTTTCCCCGAACCGGTGGGCGCGGTCACCAGACAGTCACTTTTTTGTACGGCAGCCAGGGCTTCGAGTTGAAAGGCATCGGGGGTGAAGGCCGGGTTATGCGGTACGCCGATTCCGGCAAAAATTTTACGCAGCCTGGCATCGGCGCCGGGCTTTAAATGAGGTGTTGTGGGTTTCTTGCGGGGATAACGCCTGGGCCGGAAGAAACGTTTGCCGCGTTTTGCCATCAGAGCTTTGCGATCATCGCCTTTACGCGTGCTTTGGACGGCGTGTCGACATCAAAGGGGGAAGCACCGTTGAGATCCGCTTCGATCAACGCTTCATCATAAGGCAGAAATCCAAGGAATTCAAAGTCATTCAAATGGGTTTGCAAAAATTCCTCGTCTTTGGGTCCGCGAACCTTGTTGCCGACCACCGCGATATGGTTGAGCCCGATTTCTCCGGCCAGTTTGCGGATGTGTTCGGCCGTATCGATGCTGCGCCGGCCCGGCTCAACGACTACAATGAGCTTGTCAACCGCTTTGGCGGTTGCCCGGCCCAGGTGTTCGATTCCGGCTTCCATGTCCATGATCACGACTTCGTCGCGGGCCAGCACGATGTGCATCACCAGGGCGCGGAGCAGGGAGCTTTCAGGACAGATGCATCCGGAGCCGCCCTTTTTGATGCCGCCCAGGCGCATGAGTTTGATACCGTCGAATTTAACCGAAATCTCATCGGGCAGATCATCCACTTTGGGGTTGAGCTTGAAATAGCCGCCGATGCTGCCGGGTTTGGCCCCGGTTCTCTCAAAGACCAGGTCCTCCATATCAGCGATCGGTATGATTTTATCGGCATCGGCAATCCCGATGCCGGCCGCCAGGTTGGCGTCCGGATCGGCATCAATCGCCAGAACGCGCTTTCCCTCCGCGCTGAGGGTCCGAATCAACAGTGAGGCGAAGGTCGTTTTCCCGACACCGCCCTTGCCGCTTACTGCCAGTTTCATTGGCTTGTCCTTTCGAATTCATTCACCACACGCAGAAATAAGATACTAAAGGTCATATTTCGTTTAAAAGCTTGATTAAGCCGGTGTTAAGTCTTTGGTTGATGGGTTGACCGATTTCCGATATTTGCGACGGCCACATTAACCACCAAACACAAAACACCAAACACCAATTCAACAGCAATATAACACAGGAAACCTTCCCGGCAAGTCTAAAAGCGCTCATGTCCGTGTTTACCGGAACATGTCGGAATGCCCCTCTGTTTGCCAGGGTGATGATCGGTCTCTTTAGACTCGACTGAGTTCGCCGCAGGCCGTCAAGGGGAAAAAAAATAAGGATACCCCGCGGCTTGTCGCAGGGAGCTTCACTAATCAGTCGGCAGTGTCGGCCAAAAAAAAAGAGCAGCGCAAATGCGCTGCTCACGGTTGTTTTGAAGCGGCGGTGGAGATATGGCAATATCCCGTAATCTTAACGCGACCATTCAGCGGGATATTCGCTCGTCGACCCATTCCGTGACAGGGATACCGGCGTACTCAGTCTGAATCTCAGGGTGCCGCCGCTGCTGGTGGGTGCGCCTCCCTCCCAGCTGTAATCGTGCCCCAGGGTAGTGTCCATCTGCCCGAACAGGTGCGTGTCATCCCGGTAGCCGCTTTCAGATATTTTCAGATTCGACCACGTCAGGGTCTCACGGCCGTTGAGTTCGGCGATCCCGGCATCGATGGCTTTTTGTTTGGCGCTGTCATCCAGACTGATATAGCGCGGAATGGCAACAGCCGCCAGAATGCTCAAAATCACCAGAGTGGCAATGATCTCAAGCAGCGTAAACCCGCTTTCAGCCTCGCAGCATTTCATCATTCTTAAGTGTGCTCAAAATGATGGTTGGTTTAGGATCCTGACCGCTTCCACACCGCCGGCTGCCCATCCGTAGATTGCTCTCGTTCCAGAGGTTCTTGTGTATTTTTAAATGTAATTGAGCCACCCCCTTGGTTTAATCCACTCCAGGTGTAGTCTTCACCAAGAAAATAGTTCCCACTCCCATTAATCGCAGTAAAAAGTGAAGAGTCACTCTGGTAACCGGTGGAACTAATTTTTTGATCGGCCCAGGTCAGGCTCTCTCTGCCGTTGAGTTCCGATATGGCGGCATCGATGGCCCTTTGCCGGGCATTGGCTTCCAGGTCGATATAGCGGGGCACGGCCACCGCCGCCAGAATCCCCAGGATGATCAACACGGCAATGATTTCAACCAGCGTGAAACCCTGTTCATTGGTTAATGTGGATCGTTTCTTCATAACCCTTGCTCCTTCCTTCCTTGGTATGCCTGATATCGTTGTTTTAAAAACCCGCTGATTCTACATCAGAATCCCCCTTTGGATGAAAATACGGGCGCTGTCCTTCATTAATTCTGCACAAATGGTGCCACAAATTTGCTCAACGCGTGTTTTTATTATTATATATTATGATTTTAGTTACTTAAAATTTTTATGGGCAAATCGATGAAACAGTAGTTGACTCTATTTTACAGTTAATCTACAAAATTTGAAGCTGATTGGCAAGTTGAAGCATCAATTTTCGTGGTTTTTAATGCTTTTGACATCGATGCCGTGTTTTTTGATGCGATGCCACAGGCTGCGCTGATTGATCCCCAGAAGCTCGGTGGCTCTGACCTGAACGCCGCCGGTTTTGCGAAGGGCTTCGATGATTATGCTCTTTTCGATTTCCTTGAGGCGCTCATCCAGCGGCAGGTTGGCGGCGGGCAGCGCAACCGTGTTGGATTCGCTGTTACTGAAGACACCGGTGATTTTAGCGGGCAGCTGGGCGGGCTCGATAAAGCCGTTTTCAGCGATGACGGCGGCACTTTCAATCGTATTTTTAAGCTCACGGATATTTCCGGGCCATGTATAGGCCATGATCATTTGCAAGGCCACCGATGAAATGTCAACCGGTTTGGAAAGCTTTTGCAAAAAATGGTCGACCAGCAACGGGATGTCTTCTTTGCGCTCGCGCAGCGGGGGCAAATGCAGCGTGAATACATTCAGGCGGTAATACAGATCCTCTCTGAATTTTCCCTCCTGAACCATTTTTTCCAGATTTTGATTGGTCGAGGCAATAAAGCGCACATCGACTTTTATGGTACTGCTGCCGCCGACGCGGTAAAACTCCTTTTCCTGGATGACGCGCAATATTTTAGACTGCAGGTTTAAAGGCATGTCGCCGATTTCATCGAGAAATATGGTTCCCTGATGCGCCATGTCGAATTTTCCGGGCTTGAATTTGGTGGCGCCGGTAAATGCCCCTTTTTCATGTCCGAAAAGCTCGCTCTCCAGAAGCTCTTCTGGGATAGCGGCGCAGTTGAGTTTAATAAAGGGTTTTTTGTGGCGATTGCTATTTTCATAGATACTGGTGGCAACCAACTCCTTGCCGGTGCCGCTCTCGCCCAGAATCAGAACCGTCGAATCCGAGGGCGCCACTTTTTTGATCAGGCCCAGCAGGCCCCGCATGGCCAGGCTTTCTCCGATAATGTCCGGGAAAAAATGGCGGGCGTCCATGCGACTGAGAACCGATGTGACCCGATCGAACACGCTGGCAAATTGATCGATTTGATCCAGCGACCAATTTTTTTCGGTATCGGTTTTCTCACCCGAGAGCGTGGCCAGTTTACGTGCTTTCTCCACAAAGCGCTCCACCGGTTTCAAGATAAATCGAACCAGCACGAATCCGGTGGCAAAGGCGACGACACCCAGAATGAGGATAAACCAGAAAACCGGTTGCGCGGGGTCCGAGCCCCCGGCCAGGCCATATTTAGTCAGCCGGAAGGAAATGATAGCCGCCAGAACGGTCAATCCGGTGATAATGAAGGGAATGATGATATAAAGGCTGATGTAGAACCGTGATTGTCGCATATCTTTCAGGGGTTCAGGGTTCAGAGTTATTAATTTGCCTGGAAGCTGGAAGGCTATAAGGCTGGAAAGCTCAAAAGCGTTAGCGCATCTGATATTGCAAACATTCAGGCTTCCCGGCTTTAGACCATCCCAGCCTTTCCAGAAGCCAGCGGTCGGACCTTTCCTGCCTCTGTTTAGCTCGCCGGAGCAAACACGGGAACCTTTTGAACCGTTATCTATTTACCATCAGTGTCAGGTCCCACATCGGCAGGAAAATCGCCAGGGCGAAAAATCCAACCACCGCCGCCAACCCGACAGTCAGCAGGGGGCCGATGGCTTCCGACAATTTCTTCATGGCATATTCCACTTCTGAGTCATAGTGGCTGGCCACTTCCTGCATCATGCTTTCTAAATTGCCTGATTCTTCACCGATGGCCACCATGTTGATGAGCATCGGTGTGAAATATTTGGCTTCGCCCAGTGGGCCTGCGATACCGCGTCCCTCGGTGAGACGATCTTTGATGTTTTTAAGCTCATTTCCGACGGCGGCATTTCCGATGGTTTCAGACAAAATGTCCATCGAATCCAGCACATCGACGCCGCTGGCCTGCAGGATTGAAAAAATACTGGCAAAACGCGAGACCGCACTTTTGACAAACAGGGGACCGATCAGCGGTAACTTCAGCAAAATGGTGTCGCGCACATGTCTGCCCTGCTGGGTTCGCAAGTAATAGAACAAAAACACCGCGGCCAGGATGACGGCACCAATGACAAAGTACCAGTAATTGGATAATAATTCGTAAAGGAAAATACAGATCTGGGTCGGCAGGGGCAATTGAAGACCGGCATTATTAAAAATACTGGCAAATTTAGGGATCACCTGAGTTATCAGGATCAAAAATGCGGATAACAAAAAGACCACCACTATGACCGGGTACGTCAGCGCCGATTTGATATCCGACTTAACCTGATTTTCGTGTTCGATGATATAGGTCAGGCGGTCTAAAACTTCCGGCAGCGCCCCGCTGGCTTCACCGGCTCTGATCATGCTGCAGTATAGCGGCGAAAACACCTTGGGATGTTTAAGAAAGGCGTCATGCAGACTGGCCCCTTCTTTGATGTCATGATGCATTTTGCCGAGAACCCCCCGCAGCCGGGGGTTTTCTGTTTGTCGTTCCAGGATCTCGAGCAGATTGATCATGGATACGCCGGCGTTGAACATGGTTTTGAACTGTTTGGTAAAAAGAATCAACTCGGGCGCCTTGACCGGGGACAAAAGCTCCCGGATTTTGGACATCTGAAACCCGCTCAGGGTTGTCTGTTCAGCTTTTACCCGGGTGGGAATATACCCGCGGGCAGCCAGCATACTGTTGGCACTTTCCAGGGAATCGGCCTCTATTTCACCGGATGTGGTGGCGCCGGTTTCAGTAATCGCCTGATATTGAAATTTGGGCATAGTCACCTCGTTCCAGTTTTAAAGGTTTTGGCCGCTGGCTATGCAGTTGTTTAAATCTGCTCTGAAGCAGATGCTGTGACCGCCATTGCATTAAGATGCTCAATTAAAAACCAACCGAGTACGAGTACGAGAACGAGGACGAGTACGATAGGGTGCATTGAATCTTCGTTCTCGTCGTCGTCCTCGTGCTCGTCCTCGAAAAGTTAAACCACCAAATAACGCGCTACACACAACCCGCAACTCACCGCACGAATTATAGTAATACCGCTGATGCCGCCTCCTCAAGGGTAGTGATGCCCTTGATGGCCTTTTCAGCTGCATTATCCTTTAAAGGCGTAAAATTTCCGGACTTCATGGCGGCCTGTTGAATGGCATGTGAAGATTGCCGCTTTAAGATCAAATCCTTGATTTCATCATTGATGGTCATGACTTCATACACGCCGGTGCGTCCCTTATACCCGGTGTGCATACAGTTAAAACAGCCTTTACCCTGTACAAAATTGGCTCGAATTTTGTTGTCAATCCCCCAGGATTTCAGAACCTCTTTTGAGGGTTCATAGTTGGTCATGCAATTCGGGCAGACCTTGCGCACCAACCGCTGGGCAAAAGAGACCGACATGGTCGAAGATACCAGAAACGGTTCGATGCCCATGTCAATAAAGCGGGTGATGGCGCCGGCGGCGTCGTTGGTATGCAGGGTGCTGAAAACCATATGGCCGGTCAGCGCAGCCTGCACGGCCAGAGAGGCAGTTTCCGAATCGCGGATCTCACCAACCATGATGATGTCAGGGTCCTGACGCAGAATGGATCGCAAACCGCTGGCAAATGTCATGCCGGCCTTACGGTTTAGCTGCACCTGACGGATTTTTTCGATGCGGTATTCAACTGGGTCTTCCACGGTGATGATGTGTACTTCGGGCTGATTGATTTTCTTTAATATTGAATACAGGCTGGTGCTTTTGCCGCTTCCGGTGGGTCCGGTACTCAGAATCATACCGTGCGGCTTTACGATCATTTTTTCAAGTTTTTCACGGTCGCTATCGCTCATGCCCAGCCGTTCGAGTGAGTATATGCTGTTGCTGGTATCCAGCAATCGCAGTACCATATTTTCCCCGTGGATGGAGGGAATGGTCGAGGCCCGGATATTGATATCCTTATTTTTCATTTTTACGGTAAAGCGTCCGTCCTGGGGGATTCTGGAAACCGCTATGTCCATGTTGGCCAGAATTTTAAGCCGGGAGATAATCGGCAGAAACATACCCTTGGGTGGGGCTGGGACTTCGTGCAGTTTTCCGTCTACCCGGAAGCGCACCTGCACGTAGTTTTTCTCTGGGCTGATATGGATGTCGCTGCAGCCCTCGCGAACACCCTGGGAGAGAATGGAATTTACGAGGCGCACGACCGGCGCTTCTTCAGCCATTCCCTGCAGAGAGCTGACCTCGACATCATCCAGACTGGTGGTTTTGTCGGCGCTCTTATCGATTTCCATTTCTTCCATGTCTTCGAGGACGCCGCCGATACCGGAATAAGTGCCGTAAATGGTCGTCAACAGCTGGTTGAGGTGCTGCTCAGTGCAAATGACTGCCTCAACTTCACAGTTGGTATAAACTTCAATGGTATCTAGAGAATTGATGTCCAGCGGATCGGTCATGGCCACCGTCAGCAGAAGCCCGCTCTTTTTCAAAGGGGCCGCCTGGCAACGATGCGCAATTTCAGCCGAGAGCAGTTGCGCCAGTTCCACATCCACCGTAAACTTGTCCGGCCGGTATTTTTCCAGTTTCAGTTGGCTCGATACCAGATCCACGATCTGGGACTCGCTGACGATGCCTTCCCGTACCAGAAACTGGCCAAGCTTCAATTTGCTTTTTTTCTGATATGGAAGTGCCTTCTCAAGCTGTTCCTGGGTCAACAGCCCGCCTTCAACCAGAATTTCACCTAATTTTTTGCGTGCTTTCAATTTGGTCTCTCTTATTCAGCGTCGTTTAAATAAACCGGTTAAACGTTATGTTCTATTCCCCTTGAGCCTGGATGGGGGACTCTACCGACGGCCGTGAATACGGGTTTGCAAAAAAGACGGTGTCTTTATTCCAGCTCGACAACACTTTGCGCTCGGGCGCAAGATCCGCCGGCACACGTTTTAGCTGCTCAAGCGCCGATACCGCATTGGTGTGATACCCTTTGAGAAGGATCGCAAACCGCATGCCTGAATGCCGGTTCCAGTAGGGAATCATGCGCGCCGGTGGTGCGTTCGCCGGATAGGTGCGCAAATAGTCGAAGGCTGCATTCAGATCGTCTGTGTCTTCGAGCAGAACCCACCAGGCGTCCCGGTCTGTCGCGCTCACCGCCACCGGAATGGCCGGCATTGCGATGGTCTGGTTGACTTCCACCAGATCCGGGTCGTCAATAATCGGATTGGCCAGGATCAGAGAACGGAAATATCTCGAATTAAAGCTGCCATAGACCTTCTGGATGATCAGCGACAGCGTATCGTCCTGTTTCAATATAATATTTCCCAAAAGGGGCGCATATGCCGTGCTCTTTTCAATCGGAGCTGTTTGTTGCGACAGCTGCTGGTCCCCAGTGTTTGCTACGACATCGGCCGGCGCCGGGCTGGAATCCACCGGTGATACGGTATCTGCTGGCGACTCACTCGGGCCGATCGCCGCCATCTGGCTATTTTGAGCAACAGTTTGCTGTTCGGCCGGCGCTGCCTGTGCAATCGTTTCGCTGCCGATATCTTCGGCAGCATCTGTGGTCTCAGAATTGACGTCACGATCGTCTGTCTGCAGGTCATCCTGCCGGCTGTCGGCCTCAGTGGCAGCATCCGCATGGCCGTCGATCGGTGCTGTTTGTTGCTGGGCATCCTGATTCAGGCTCAACGTCAGCCCCTGGGGCCACAGTGCCCGTAATTTTTCCGGCATCAGAAAAGCGAAAATAACCATTGCTGCGGCAACGGCCACAGCAGCGGTCGCGACAGCACCCTTCCACCGGCGGGTCTCGCCGGGAAAAGCGCGCTTGATGCAGGAGCGCACCAGGGAGGCGCTTATCCTTTTGCGGTTCTGGACAATCATGGCCAGAATGCAATGATGACACAAGTTGATAACCTTGCGGGGATATCCGCCGGTGGCCCGATATACTTTCAACATGGCCGGGTAGCTGAAAAAATCGATTTTCCGATGCGTGTCCTTTGATTTTTCCAGGCGAAACTTAATCATCAACCGCGTATCACGGAAATTCAGCGGTTTCAGGTAATGGTAGAGGTTGATGCGGTCTGCGAAATTCGCATATTTTTTAATGGTATTTTCGAATTCTTCCTGTGCAAAAATAATAATCTGAAGCAGTTTGAATTCGTTGGTTTCATAGTTGAGGAATTCGCGCAGAATTTCCAGACAAAAAGGCGGGATCTTTTGGCCCTCGTCGATAATCAGCACCGTGGTTTTATCCTCGTTGACCCCGCTTTTAAACAGGAATTGTTTGATCTGTTCTTTTATTTGCCATTCGTTGGCGGCCAGCTTGACCTCATTGCCCATCAGCATCTTGCCGACGGTGCTCAGAAACTCGCGGGCGTCCGCAAAGTGGGGGTCTAATATCAAATGGGTGGCGGTTTCCTCGCGTTTGGCAAAATTCCGGATGAGTTGACGGCAGAGCGTTGTTTTTCCGGTTCCCACATCACCGATGATAACGTTTAATCCCCGGCGCAACAGCAATGACAGTTCCAGCTTCTGCAAACACTCCCGGTGCTCACGGGAATGAAAGAAAAAATCAGGATCCGGTGAGTTGGAAAAAGGCTCCTGCTTCAAATTTAAAATATTGAAATAATCCATCGCAATGTTGGTAAAAAGGGGTGCCGAAAACGGTTGATTTCATCTAAAAAAGCGCGGGGAGAAAAATATGACAGTTTCAGATATCGCCTGCGGCGCTTGAAGCACGTTTAGCTTAGGCACTCGATTTTTAGTTTTCGCCTTACCTCCTGATGACAGGATCGATTCTGATCCCCTTCACAGCCGGTCGGTTTAACTGCTCGGTTCAGCCGGCTCCAGAATGTGCGGTGTGATGAAAATCAGCAGATCCTCAAGCCGATCGTCTGAGCTGTTGCGCTTAAACAGATACCCCAGGCCGGGGATGTCTTCCAGATACGGAACGCCGGTGTCGGAGCGAGCGGTGGTCTCCTTGTTCAAACCACCGATGACAATTGTTTGACCATTCAGCTGAATGACATTCGTCTCGGCATTTTTGGTGATAATTGTCGGATTGCCGAGCACGGTTCTGGAAAAATCGGCTTCATCTTTATGCACATTGACATACATTTTAAGGGTTCGTTCATCGATCACATGCGGTGTAACCCTTAAGCTCAACACCGCCTTTTTAAATTCGACGTTGACCTCTCCGTCCTCCACGGTCTGAAAGGGGATGTCCTCGCCGCTTTCAATAAATGCTGTTTGATTATCCAGGGTGGTTATTGAGGGGCTGGACAGGATGTTGAGCTTGCCTTTGTCCTGCAGGGCTGTGAGCTGTGCGCTCAACAGGGCGTCACCCACGTTCTGATAAATGAGTCCCAAAGAAAAGGGTTCGAAGCCGCTCAGCGTCTGGGCCGGTAGATTAACGACATTTCCGGAGCTTGGATTGACGGCTGTTCCGATATCCCCACCCAGCGCATTGTTGTCTGCTCCGGTGCCGAAGCCGGTACCGGTGCCCAGCGCACCGGTGCGCACCAGACCGCCCCACTGGATGCCCAGCTCGCGGGCCACGTCCTTGTTGGCTTCAACAATATAGGCCTCGATCAGCACCTGGGGGGTAGCCTTGTCCAGATGGTCAATAACGGCAACGATATTTTTCATGTCGGCCCGAATGGCCTGGATGATCAAAGAGTTGGTATGGCTGTCGACTAAAATAGAGCCGACGGGGTTGCCGTCTTTATCGAGGGTCAGAAATTTTTCCAGGTTATCTTTCAGATTATCAGCAGTGGCATATCGAACCGGCACGATGCGCGTCAACGGTTGCTCGGTAAGCGTCAATTCCCGTTGGCGCGCCTGACGCTTGATGTCTTCCTCCATATCATCGGCGGTCATGATCCGGATGATGTCCCCCTCCCAGGCATAGCTCAGGCCCTGGGTGCGCAGGATACCCAGAAACACCTGGTCCCAGGGAGCCTGGGTGATATTGATGTTGATCTTACCGGTAACCGCCTCGCTGACAATAATATTCTGATCCGAGGCGCGGGCCAATGCGCGCAAAACCACCGCCACGTCAATGTCGGTCATCTTGAGGCTGATTTTGCGCGTGGGCAAAGGCTTTTCATCGGCCTCATCAAGTTTTATGTCCTGGGGTACTGTTTTGGGCTTGATGATGGCCGCTTCTTCGCTCTTCAGTTTGGGTTTGCCCGGCGAATACCCTTTGGAGGTTTCCGCCTTGGTTTTCCATTCATCAAAGAATGGATCCTGTTTCTCCAGTTTGGGGCTGGCACAGCCGCCGGCCAACAAAATGGAGATAACGCCTGCAACGATGATACGCCCTAGCCTGTTTTTTTGCTCGACTCTGCTCATAATTTCTCACCCTGATGGTTATTCCTCCAGTGGAAAAATAAACTTCCGATTGCTACCGTCTGTAGAAACAATGACAACTTTATTCGGCGTGACACTGCTGACCCTATACGCACCGTCCTGAAGTTGTTCCCCGGGGGCATATTCAAAACCGTTAATGATGGCCAACCGCTTATCGCCCATTTGCATAAAGCCTGTGTAAGTGAAATTGGGACGTGGTGCCGCTGCCTGAACCACCTGCTTTTGCCGTTTTATCTCCTCCTGGGGTCTGTCGGTTAGTTCAGTTGTTATCATCGGGTCCTGCTTCCACTGGGTTTCGGCGCGCGAAATGATATATTTATCTTCTTTGGACAGCCCCGCATTTGATGCTTCGGCAACCTTGGTAATAAAGGCATTTAAATTTTCAAGCTGAGCGGCCGAGCTGACGCTGGCCGGCTGCGTGGGGGTGCTTTTGCCCTTGCCCTCAAAGAAAAGGGCGTAAATACCGTAAGCCACCGTGAGCAGCATTAGTCCGACAATTATTTTTTCCCGTTGAGTCATATTTCGCGTTTCGTGTTACGGGTTACGGGTTTCGAGTTGCGACTGCGCGTTGTCTGCTATGAGTCGGTTGATGTGCAACGCGTAACGCGCAACCCGCTATTCCTGTGCCAACCAGAGTTTAATTTCAAGTTCCCTGGACGTTTTCAGTGGGCGTATGTTAATTTCCTCGATATGCTCCAGGGATGGAATCGAGCCCAGATCGACTAAAAAGTCACGAAATTTGTAAAAATTGCCGCTCAGTCGAAGTTGCATCGCCAGATAACCGGTATCCTGCACCATCGAGCTGACATCGGTTTTGATATCTTCAAGTTTCAAATTGTGACGTGCAGCGATATCCTGGAAAACGCTGGAGATGGTATTGATATCACCATGGGTCAATTTTGTTCGCTCCGGCACGGGCAAAGCCGAGGGTGGCCCCATCTTTGAGCGCTTGAGCAGGCTGTGAAAAACGGGTGTCAAAATGCGCTGCTCTTCTATGCGGGCATTCAATGTCGCGATTTCCGCGTCCATTTCTTTAGCTGATTTTTCAGACGGCAGAATGATCAGCAGCAAAAAGGCCAATATGCCCACCGCACACACGATGAGAATCAGCACACTTTGGGCTAACGGTTTTGTCGATATCCTGTTTGCCATTTTGTCTTTCTTCTTCGAGGGTTTGCTGGTTGCGGTTTATACCAGCTTCAGCTTTGCCTTGAACCGCAAGACCTGGTTGTTTCCTGAGTACTCAAATGATTTGGTGCTGATATCCGGCTGATCAAATAAAGGTGAATTCTTTAGCTCCATCAAATATCCGGCCAGTGTCGATTCAAGTGTGAGGCGGTCCCCCTGGACAATTCCCTCGAGGATCAGCACTTTAGATTTCGCCTCCGGGGCTGCTTTTTTCTTTTTGGTGTCTTTTGACGACGGCTTTTTGGGCAAAGGCCCTAGTTGCGTCGATAAGCTCAGTAACCGAACGTTGGGGGGCGTCAGGTCCACCACTTCACTGATCACGGCAAGATTTAAATATTTTTGACCGATAGCCCTGTCGGATTTGTTTTTCTGGCGAATTTGCGCAACCAGCTTCAGGATCAGGTTTTGATCAACCCGCACGTTATATTGTTCCAGATGGCTGGTCAATTGCTGCTTTGTGGCCTCTTTCTCCTGGATCAACCGTTCCTGCCAGAAGGAAAATCCGACACAGGCGATCATCAGGATTGCAAAAAGCGCGAACACGCCGCGGTTGACCAGCTGATTGCGTTCGGCCTTGCGTTTGTCCTTATAGGTAAACAAAAAGTTGGGCGTTATGGTATTGTCCGCCAGGCCCATGCCCATTGCCGGTGCAAAGGAACTTTGTTCGGATACGGAATCTGGAATCGGTACCAGCGGCAGAAAATTGGAACTGGACTGAAACGGATTCAATACCTCAGTCGGCATTCCCAGCTCGTCACCGATATATTCCAATATGCGTTGATGGGGCGTCACTCCGCTGGAAATATATATCTTGCCGATCCGGGCATTCTCAAAATTCAGGGCGTAATGGCGGATGGTGCGCTCCAGCTGACGAACCAGTCGTTCCAGGGCCGGCTGGATCATTTGAAACACTTTGTTTTCATCGATGTCCAGCTTCTGCGTTTGAGCACCACCGGTGCCCGGCTCGCGAAGATAGCCGAAGAAGTACTCCTGAGCCGATTTCAGGTCGAGTTTCAGCTTCTTCTTTACCGCCCGAATCCGGCCGACATCCTCATCAGGAGCTCTCACCAGCGAAAGGCCTTTGCGTGTGCTTCCGATTTCCTTTTGCAGGGACTCCATCATTGTTCGTACACCGGCCTTAATGCCCCGCGACAGCGTCAAATTGCCCTTATGAAAAATATCAATCCGCGACCAGTCCCGTCCAATATATAGGCTGGCGACATACTCATCCATGGCCTCCACCCGACGCGTTCGCATCAGGGTCTGAAATGCAAAAGGGACGATGGATATGCCGGTTAATGGAAATCCCGCTTTGGCAAACATATCTCTCAGGGTGTAAACTTCGTCTCGCGGCACGGTGTAGGCAATTACATCCAATTTAACCGGCTGTTCATCCTCGACCTCACCGAGAATTTCAA
Organism: Desulfobacterales bacterium; assembly: GCA_050116835.1. GTDB lineage: Bacteria > Desulfobacterota > Desulfobacteria > Desulfobacterales > JAHEIW01 > JAHEIW01. Next base: position 10,754 of record JASFNW010000070.1, on the reverse strand, counting down.
AATCAAAGAGTTTTTCGTCTTCATCAAAAGGCGACTCTCTCTGATAGGTCCAGTAGATGGCGTTAGGCAGCTGCCGGGCAGAGACTTTTGGGATGCGGAATTGGCGGGTTTCCACCCGGGCTGAAGAGATGGTGCACCACATGTCGGCGTTTCTGTCCGATCCGCAGAACTCCGCCAAAGTGGGTCTCAAAAACCGGTAAAAATCCGGGCTTTCTCTGGGAGTTTGCGCATCAAACGGCACCCGGGCATATTCGAGCAATTCATAGCTCTGGCTCGATGAGCGTTTCAGCTTCACCAGCTTCAAATCATCATAACCGATATCAACCCCGATGGTGACATTCTTTCTGAATCCACTGAGGCTGAGGGCGAATGTTTTGCCGCCTCGGCTTGATCTGCGTTTCGGCTCGACGGCCTCTTCTAAATCGACTTCGCTGTCGGTGCGAATTAGCTCGAGAAGTCGCTCTGTTGAAGAAATATCATTCTTTTTGGCCAAAGCTGCTCTCCCCTAAAATATAAAACGGATAGAATCAGTATTCTGATATTCGATATGGGTTGCGGCTGCACTACTGCACATTATTATCAGATCGACGTTTGACCACTGCCGAATTTATGATACCGGCAACCGGCGTCTATTTTCGATATTTCAAAACGAAAACGGCACATGTGATTCCGCTTTTGGGCATCGTCCAAAATGCGCCATAGTCGTGCAGCCGCGCCTGTCTGTATCTTCTATCGCTGGATCAGCTCGACTACCCGCGGATTCGTCGTGCCGATAAAGTCTTCGTTTTAACTCGCATCAATTGTTGACAGATGATAAGTAACTACACCAATTAATTCACAAAATTTGCTTTTTGTCAAGAATTAACGCTCTATCTCAAATCGGCTGCTATCGGCGCGCAGCAGGTTCGAACGCGATGCTTTATCAACCGCAACATCAGAATTCAAGATGTGCTAAAATCTGTGCGACCCTATCAAAAAAACAGGTAATTTCCAAGTTTTATCTGAATCGGAAAAAGGCCCGCAGGTTGCTTCCCGATTTTAGTCCCCCCCGTGCAGGGCAGACCCTGTGCCGGTATCGTCAATTCAGGTGATCACGGATCAGGGCTTCTAACTTAAGAAAATAGAATATTCGCGACGGTTCTTACAATTTATGTAGCATAGAAGTTTCAAAATTTGAATCATTTCTAATCTGACGGGATTTTGTAGCGCGGTGATTTGCGACGATCTTTGCGTTTACGCCGATCTTCGCCACTGCGCCTCTCAGGGAAATGCATGGTGTAAGAGTAGGTCCGACGATCTCCCCCTGAACGTCTTCCGCCATTGTCGGTCGAAGTGAGATTTTGTCTTTGCTCGTTCATCGGTTTTCCCGCTTGAGTTTCATTTCAAATTTTTTGCCATACGCTCATGCAGAAAGATTCTGATATGAAAACTTTTTTCATCTTTACCATGGCCCGCCGGCATTTTCATCTGGATCGTTTTGTAAAGGGGTTTGCCCAATAATAATGTTGTGATGTTCGCCGGGGTCTGTGTCTGGCTGTGATTGCCCCGCGAAATGCCGCTTTTTAAACCGGCAACAGCGAGATTTCACCGGGGTGGGTCTGTGGCGCTTACAATTTTCATTCTGTAATCCGAACTAAAGCAATTTTTATTCCATGCGCCTTGATTTTTTTTGGGATAAATCAGAGGGGCAGCAACGGCGTCTGTTTTGATTGTAAGTTCAGAAGGATAGCATGCTGCCCGTTCAGATGCAGATTTTTTTAATTTGGGCAGCAGCGTCATTTGATTGGCCGAAATGGGTATTGCGTTACCCAAGGATGTGAAAAAAAATACCGCTCACGGTTCTAATTATCAGAGGACAGAAGACAGAGGCCAGAAAGCAGAAGATAAAAATGAGCGAACACAGAATTTTGACCCGGTTTCAAGATAATCTAATAATTATCTGTGATCTGATCTCTGTCATCTGTCTTCTGCAATTAATGATTAATCAGTCGCATCCGGTGGCTGTTCGATGTTGAGATCCTTGATCTTGTAAAGCAAGGTTTTATAACTAATATTGAGAATTTTGGCAGCTTTGCTTCGATTCCAGCCCGTTTTTTCAAGAACGTAGGAAATGACTTCTTTTTCGACCCGATCCAAAGCCTTTTTGCGGACTTCTTTTAATGACAGTGAAGATAAATTTGGCGGCTTGTCGCCATCTGCCCCCCAGAGGTCGACCGGGATTGAGGGCTTGGCTTCGTGTGGCTGGAATTCGGAACCCGGCTGCCGGGGGGCAGCCGTGTTGAGCAGGTCGTCGATGGTTTCTTCACCTTCTCCCAGAATCATGTATCTTTTGAGAACGTTTTGCAATTCTCGCACATTGCCGGGCCAGTGATACCCGGCCATCTTTTTTATGGTATTCTGGCTGGGGATCTGAAGTTTTTTGTCCCCAAACATTTGGGTGTATTCCTCGATGTAATGTTCGATCAAATGCGGGATGTCCTCGGAGCGGTTGCGCAGCGGTTCGATGAAAATTTTAATGGTACTGAGCCGGTAATACAAATCTTCTCTGAACTCACTGTTTTGCATATCATGCTCGAGTTCGTGGTTGGTGGCCGCGATGACCCAGGTGTCGGCCGTTAACGACTTTTCGGATCCCAGAGGTGTAAAGTCTCCACCCTGAAGCACATGCAGCAGTTTGGATTGTAAGGGAAGGGACATGTCCCCGATTTCATCCAGAAAGAGCACTCCGCCATGGGCCTGCTCAAACTTGCCGCGTTTGCGCCGGTCGGCACCGGTAAAGGCGCCTTGTTCGTAACCGAACATTTCACTTTCCAGCAGCGTGTCCGGCAAGGCGGCGCAATTTACTTTTACAAATGGCTTACCGACCCGGTTGGATTTATGATACAGACATTGAACAATCAATTCCTTGCCAACGCCGGTTTCACCATAAATAATGGTGTTCAGGCCCGTATCGGCAATCTGATCAATGAGCGCTTTTATTCGCTGAATATTCTGGCTAACACCGATTAACTTGGGTTCCATAGGCATCCAAATTTAAGATCGATTGTTCAGTTGGACTTCCGACCGCCTAATGCGCGGAATGGATTCAGGTACAGGTCATGGCACGTACGGGGCGTTCTTTTCTGCCCGAATCTAGTCCGCCTTTTTGGGCAGTGGTAAAATCCGGGACTGATCGTCAAAACTGACGGCCATACCCTGACTATCGGTTCGCAGCACTTCTCCGGAAGCTTTTATCCAGGCTTGCTGTGCATCATGTTTTTTCCTGCCACCCAGCGTGAGAATCATATCCACGTTGACTTTCGAGCCAACCGGCAACGGCGCATCGGTAACCAGATATACGCCGCTCATTGAAACGTCTCTGGTCACCATGTTTCCCATGTCGGCCGGATCGGTTTCGCCGGGTAATGATACAAATGCCTCCAGCTCAAGATCAAATCTTTCCACCTTCCGCTTTTCAATCACGATGACAATCCTTTGCAGCTTCAGGGGAAAACCGCCGGAGGGAAACCAAAGTCCTCATGAACAGCCTTTCAAAAATTGTTCACCCCGAAGAGGCTTCGATCTATCCCCTTTTAGCCTTTAATTTAATTTTTGACAACAATAATATGCAAAATTTAGCCTATAAATTTTTACAAAACTAAAATTCAAAGATCAATCGGGCAAATGTACCATCATTTTATTAGATTGGTGTATCGTCAGGTACCATAAAAGTATTAGTCCGAGCGAGCGGATGCGCTCGCTTGGTGTTAATCGTTAATCGTTATTTGTTATTTGTCAGATAACTGAAACGGTATAAGAGCTTTGTTAGAACGACGGCTGGCGGTGCATCTTTGTGTCGTATCCAATAACGAGTAACATATAACCAATAACTCGTCTCATAGGTGTTTGGCGGCCCACAAAGCAGCCTGGAGGCGATTGGGAACGTTAATTTTGTTGTAAATGTTGTAAAGATGCGTTTTGACGGTATTGCGACTGATATTTAACTTATCGGCAATCTGGCTGTTATTGATGCCGGAAGCGATTAATAAAAGGATCTCGCGCTCCCTTGCCGTTAAATGGGCCTTTAACTCCATTGCCAATTTGCTGTCCGTATCCGCTTCAAGAATGCATTTCATCAGATCCTTGCGGGAAAACCACATTTCACCCTCGAGGATGGCCGGCACGCCTTTGGCCAGATTGGGTAGAGGATCGTCATCGTAAAAAACACCCCGAACCCCGCGTTTGACCAGATCGTTTCCAAACGGTTGGCCGGCGGCCATGTTGAAGATGGCAACATATATTCCCTTTTTATCAGCGTCGAACAGAGCCCGGATGGTCGACCATAAGCCGCTATAATCACTGCCCAGACAATCCAGCAGTACCAGGTCGGTCTGCTGTCCATTGCGATCCGAAAATGACCCCGCATCCAATTCTCTGAAGCAGTTACACACCAGGCCGGTTTTTTCTTCCAGATACCAGGCCATGAGCTTATTCTGGAACATCAGCGGACCCACAATATGTACTTGCGTCGGCGAAGATTTATGACGACTTGGAGCTGGTGATGTAGATTTTGTCAAATATCATCCTTTTGAATCGGTTTTGTGCATTCTAAAAACAGGTGATTTTATTTTTAAGTATACTGAATCATTATATATAATGGATATCAAATCTGGACGTCGTTGTCAATTTGAATCGGCCCAATATTTTCATAACATACTGAAAAAATGAGTTTTTTTGGATATTCAAGCGGTACCCGGCAGGCCGTTGATCCTGCCTGAGAATTTTATCACGCCGGTTCGCTGTGCTCGATCGAGCTCTAAGAGCGAGGCGGAAAGGTTTAAAGGTTTTAGGATGACTGGCTTCTTGCATCTGGCGACTGGCAACTGGTCACTGGCTGCTGGCTGTTCGCTACCGGTCACTTTTGAATGCGCCCGCTATTTGAGTCATAAGGCACGATCGAAAAAAGCCGAGTACGAGGACGAGAACGAGGACGATTAGGCACAGAGAAGCTTCGTCCTCGTCGTCGTCCTCGTCCTCGAAATTTCAAACTATCAAACACTCGCAACCTGCAACCGGCGGATGGTCACTGATGATAGGCTTCTGCCGGCAGCAAGAGGCGAGAAGCCAGCAGCCAGGATGTTGAACCCATGAACCCTGCTTGCCCTCCATAGCTTCAGCGCCGGAGGGAATCTTTGAACTCTTGAAAATCTGTTCGTTCCTTGATAAACAATTCTAGTTAACCTACGCTATTAAAGCATCGATAAGGGGATTTGTCTGATGACAGCCATCGAAATAAAGCGAAAAATACGGGTTCACTTCTGGGACCAAATGGTGCTGATTGGATTTGGGCTGGCGCTGTTCTACACGATTTTCGATTCCGTTCTGTACCTTTTTACCGAGTACGACGTTAATTTTTTACAGCGGTTGGTCGGGCCCGGGATCAGTGAAATTTGGAGCCGTTTAACGATTTTATGCCTGTTTATCATCTTTGGCGCCCACGCCCAGTATACCGTCAACCGGCGCAAGCTTACCGAGCAAATGCTGCGAGACAGCGAGGAACGCTACCGGCGGATCGTTGAAACCACCCCGGATGGATATTATGAGCTTGATATCGACGGCAATTTCACCTTTTTTAATGATTCGATGTGTGATCTTCTCGGATATTCAAGGGTCGAGATGACCGGCATGAACCATAGTGCTTATCTGGATGCAGAAAGCTCCCAGAAACTGTTGAATGCTATTAATCAGGTATACCGTACCCGTGATGCGGTCAGGGCGCTGGACCTCATTTTAATCCGTCGGGACGATTCCCAGCGTTATGCGGAAACGTCCATCATCGCGATAACCGATTCAAATGGTGAGCTCACCGGTTTCGGCGGCTTCCTGCGGGATGTCACCGAGCGCAAAGAGGCAGAGGCATATAAACAGGCTAAAATGGCGGCGGAGGCAGCCAACCGTGAGAAGAGCCGCTTTCTGGCGAACATGAGCCACGAAATTCGCACGCCGCTCAATTCTATCATTGGATTGATCGAGCTGATGCTTGAAACCGACCTGCGGCCCGATCAACGCGAAGATCTCGATGTAGTCATTTCATCCGCCTATGCGCTGCTGTCCCTGATCAACAATTTGCTTGATTTTTCAAAAATCGAAGCCAATAAATTTGAGTTGGAACATGCACCCTTTGATCTGCGCACCTTTATGAAGGATACACTCAGCATGATGGGCATGCGCGCGCAAACAAAAGGGCTTGAGCTGATCTATCGTGTGGCTCCCGACGTTCCGGACCGCCTGGTGGGGGATCCGGGTCGCCTGCGTCAAATCTTGCTCAATCTGATTGAAAATGCCGTTAAATTCACAGACGAAGGCGAGATCGTCGTGAATGTGGTATCCGATCAGCACACCGATAAAAAAGCACTCTTGAATCTTTCGGTTGAAGATACCGGCATCGGCATCCCCAAGGAAAAGCAAAAAGACATCTTTAGCGCCTTTAAACAGGTGGACGCCAGTACCACCAATCAATATGGCGGGACCGGGCTCGGATTGGCCGTTTCCTCTCAGCTGGTAAAATTGATGGGCGGTGAATTAACGGTTGCCAGCGAACCGGGCCAGGGCAGCTGTTTTGAATTTTCAGCTGTTCTGGAGCGCCTGCCCGAGCAGCCGCTGGCGACAGTGGGGCCGACAATCGATGGCCTGACGCGCACACGTATTCTTGCAGTCGATGACAATGCCGCCGCCCGGCGCCTGCTAAAGGAGATGTTTGACAACTGGCAGCTGACTGCGCAATTTGCCGCCAATGCAGAGGAAGCCCGTCAGATGATCTCAGAAAGCAGCACCGGCGATTCTGCGCTTGATCTGGTGATCATTGACTCGGACATGCCCGGCTCCGATGGGTTCAGTCTGGCGCGCTGGATAAAGTCCCGGCAAATGAAGAACCTGCGGGTGGCCATGATGCTGACCTTTCCGCATTTGAAACGTAAAGCCGAATTCCAAAAACTCGGCGTCAAAGCCAGTGCCACCAAACCGCTCAATCCGCCGGGGCTGCTGAATTTATTGCAGGTGGCGCTGGACCTCAAGCCCGCAGCCAAGGCGCAGCCGCCAAAAACGCCTGAAACCGCACGGAAGGCGGCCATAGGCGGCTTAAAAATTCTGGTGGCCGAGGACACGCCTTTTAACCAGACTTTTATTTTGCGGCTGCTCGAAAAAAACAACTTCCATCCGATACTGGTTGAAAACGGGCGACAGGCTGTGGAAGCATTTGACCCGGAACTGTTTGATGTTGTCCTGATGGATGTTCAAATGCCGGAAATGGACGGGTTTGAAGCCACGCGGGAAATACGAAACAAAGAAGCCCGCAGCGGCGGCCACATACCGATCATCGCCATGACGGCCTATGCGACGGAAGGAGACCGTGAGCGCTGCCTGGAAGCCGGGATGGACAGCTATGTGTCCAAACCCATTTCGGCGCCCAAGCTTTTTAAGGCCATGGAGGCTTTGGTTCCGTCTCCGCCTGAGGAAGAACTCGATGCGCCGGAGGATGATCAAAAGTCCGGCACGATCGAGCTTGACGGTTTAATCAAGTCATTTGAAAATAACCACGATCTTTTTGAGGAACTGGTCGAGATCTTCATCAACGACTATCCGCAGATGCTCGGCACGCTGCGCCATACCCTCAAAAGCAACGATGCCAAAACCCTGACCCGCACCGCCCATTCCCTTAAGGGCATGCTGCGGAATTTTCAGGCCGAAAGTGCTGCCGACACGGCTTACAGCCTTGAGCAGATGGGGCGCAACGGCACCCTGGACGACGCGGACCGGATTGTCGACCGCCTGACCGACCAGCTCGAGCAGGTGGCCCAACGGCTGCAGCAGCTGGTCAGGGAAATCTCAAGAGGAAATTAGCGCACTGCGGGTCACGAGTCATGGGTGCCGTATTACGAACGGTACTCAAACTTTTTGAGACAGGATTTGCAAGAGGCTGTTTTTAAACCGCGAGACCCACGCGGACAGACGCAGACAGTGCACTTTCTTCCCGACGGCGCGCCCGCCTCGCCTGAGCGGCCCACGCCCGCCATGCAAGCAAGGCGAGGCGGGCAGGCCTGTCGGGAGGAAAACTCGCATGCCCTCTGGGCAAATGGTTATTATTTTAAGGAGACAGATTTTGGCACAGTGCCTAATACCACTGCCGTGAATTAAAATACTAAATGAAAAAATATCGCGAAGCGATTGGAAGTTTTGGCCGAGCAGGTCGCTCGGCCAAAGGTCTGCGACCGTCTGCGGTTAATAAAAAATCCTGCTAATCCTGTTTAAAATATAAACCCTTAATTTCTGCAAAAAGAACAAGGTTTTGATCTCATGAAGAAAAAGATTCTGCTGGTTGACGATGATCGGGTATTATTGAAATTCGCAAGCGATCTGCTGGAAAAAGAAGGCCACGAGGTCGCTACGGCGCAGGACGGGTTTGCGGCACTGAACCTGTTAACCTCTTTTTATCCGGATATCATGTTTTTTGATCTGATTATGCCCAAGATCGACGGCGACAAGCTGTGCCACATCGTCCGCAAAATGCCCCATCTGAAAGACTGCTACCTGGTGATTCTTTCGGCGGCAGTGGCCGAACTCGATTTCGATCACACCGAAATCGGTGCAGATGCCTACATTGCCAAAGGCCCCTTTGATGTGATGGGCAAGCACGTTCTGGCGGCAATCGAAGCCTCTGAAGTACCCCGCAAGGATGATGCGCCCAAACCCATCAAGGGCCTTGAAAACGTCTATGCCCGGCAGCTGACCAAAGAGCTGCTGTCCCGCAACCATCATCTGGAGACCATCCTGGAGAGTATGGCAGAAGGCATTCTGGAGGTTTTTTCGGGCAAAGTCGTATATGCCAATACCAGTGCGGTCGAGATGTTCGGGCTGGACCAAGGCGACCTGCTGGCGTCCTATCCGCCGGATTTGTTCGAAGGTAAAGTTCGGGATAAACTGGCTGCCAAGCTAAAGTCAGGCGATGAAAAACGCTTTGAAATCGGCACCAAGAATCCGGTTGAACTGGGCGGCCGCCTGGTAACCATTTCGTGCATACCGGTCAAGAACGAGCCGCTGACCATTATTCTGCTGATCACCGACGTCACCGAACGCAAACAGCTGGAGATGCGTTTGCAGCATGTTCAGAAGATGGAAGCCATCGGCACCATCGCAGCCGGTGTGGCCCACAATTTCCGCAACACCCTTACCGAGGTGCTGGTCAATACCCAGGTGATCCAGATGAACAATAAAGACAACGCAGAGGTTACCGAGATCACCGAGCGCATCAGCCAGTCTGTAAAGCGCGGCGCCGGTCTGGTTGACGGCCTTTTACAATTTTCGCGCAAACAGATGGCCAAGGAATACAGCCATGTTGATCTGGTCAAGGTCATCAAAGAAATCTATGAGCTATTAAAAAAATCGTTTGAAAAGAAAATTGATATTCAAATTGACGTTCCCGACTCCATGGTAATCCTCGGCGATTATTCCGGCCTCAGCCAGGCCATCATGAATCTGTGCAACAATTCCCGCGATGCCATGCCCGCCGGCGGGCGGCTCGACATCGTTGCCAGACAAATCGGCAATCACGCTGAATTGACCGTGTTCGACAACGGTCAGGGGATGACCCGCAAGACAGTCGAGCAATGCTTCGATCCCTTTTTTACAACCAAACCCATCGGTAAGGGCACCGGTCTGGGACTTTCAACCACCTATGGAATCATCAAAAGCCATGAGGGTCTGATTCATATTGAGTCCAAACCCAAAAAGGGCACCGTCATTACCATGACCTTCCCGCTGGCGCATGCCGCGGCGGACATTGTTGAAATGCCGCGGCCGGCTGAAGAAATCGCTTACGGAAACGGTGAAACGATTTTGGTCGTCGATGACGAAGAAGAGATTTTAAAGGCCATGCAAAACTTGCTCAACAGTCTGGGATACTTACCGGCGGTCGCCATCAGCGGCCGGGACGCCATCGAGCGGTACCGCGCTACACAGCCTGAAATTGTCCTGATGGACATCAACATGCCGGAAATGGATGGCGTCAACTGTGCCGAAAAAATCCTGGATTTGAATCCGGCTGCCAAGATCGCGTTTATCAGCGGATATGAAGTTGGCAGCCTGGATGAATTCGGCGACCGCATCAAAGACGCCGTGACAACCTTCCTCACCAAGCCCGTCGAGCTCGCCGACCTCAGCGCCACGCTGACCCGCATGCTGCAACAGTAAGTACAATGGCTGTAGGTTGACCGCAGACCCACGCAGACTATCGCAGACGGGTCTTTTTCCCTGGGCGACCTGCCCAGGGAAAACCTGCATGCCCTTCGGGCAATCAGGTTTTATAAAATAGGTAGCATTTTAAAGTAGGTGGTTTAAAACAACATCATGGTTTTACGAAGGAGCCTAAAGAAAAATTAATCACGCGATTCGCGTGATTGACGTGTTTTTCACCGAGCTGCATGTCCCGAGCAAGCGAAGCGCAGTCTCGGGAGTTGCACGGTAAAAATTTAGATAGAGCACATGGAATTCAGCTGTTATAGCGGTTGTCATAAATATGTTCCGTTTGTCATATTCGTTAACAAGCACCAGAGTAGTTTGTAACAGCTTGATATTATTATAAACCTGACAACCACTATATCATTGTTTTTATTAAATTAAAATCTAGACTTTTACGGAACGATGTGCCATATTTAAATCCATGGCACGGCCTTTACTCGTTCCCAATCCGGAAAACGCCACAATTGAACAACTCAAGCAAG
>JASFNW010000069.1:0-25704 GCA_050116835.1 Desulfobacterales bacterium | reverse complement strand
GAAAAGGATTATTTTCACTGGTTTTTCCCGAAATATCGGTTGCGCCCTCGCTTTGGCCTTAATCACAAACAAGACTGCTTTCTGATCGAAGGCAGCGGCATTAAAGAGCTGAACAAGGAGATAACGCATATTCTATCGAAATACGGTTTCAACCCCAAGCGTAAAGCGCTTTGGAAGGACGGTTGTTTGATACCACGACTTCACGATGACTTGATTTCGGGGACTTTTTCACCGGCTGCCGGCAATGTTTTGCTGATTGGAGATGCCGCCGGCCTGCTGCTGCCCATCACATTCGAAGGCATCGGCACCGCTCTGAAAAGCGGGCTTTTAGCCGCTGATGCGATTGCCGAAGGGGAAAAACATGGGAAAGCAGCAGCAGAATACCTCCGGGAGTTGAAATCAATCCTGGCCGTGCTCAAGAGACTGAATGAATTGAATGCAGGGCTTAGCCGGCAAATAAAAATGGGGGCTTCTGATCTGTCGAAAGCCATCAGAGACGCCTATGCGGAAACGCTCAAGCTTATTTGAACCATTTGAAAAATTGGAAAATAAGATCCATGTGACATTTCACAGGCTGAACAAGCCCGGCTGAGAGAGAGACAAGATATCGAAGGGAATCGCAATTGACTCAATACCACGGAAAAATAGGCACCGGTGATGCCCAACGGTTCGATCAGAGAAAGACGATGTTTTCACGGCCACGGGATACTGAAAGATCGGCTGCTGAAATACTGGCGATGGGCAAAAAGCACTATGGCGTGCGCCGTTTCAACGATGATGAAGGTTATACCCTGCTGGATTGGGCTTTTGCCATGGGCTCCTGGTACCTGGAGAGGTGGTGGGGATTCGGCAATATTATCGGCAATGAGGGCCTGTACGAATGGTTTCCGGACACAACCGATATTGCGGCCAGAGACCGGTTACCGCCGGGAGCACATTGGGTTGTTTCAGACGCGCTGGAAATGACTCGAATTATAAAAAAGGCGGCGATCTACATGGGGGCATCGGCCGTTGGGATCTGTAAAGTGGGCCGGCGCTGGATCTACTCTCATCGTTTTGATCCCCGTACACTCGAGCATTCTGCCATAGATGATATTCCCGATACGATTGAATACGCCGTTGTCATGCTCCACGAGATGGATTACACGTTGATGCGGACGGCACCGGCCTATGGTGAGAACGCCGCCACGGGCCGCGGGTACTCAATGATGGCCTTCATGGCCTCTTCGGTGGCCCACTTCATCAGGGATCTGGGCTATAAGGCGATTCCCTGTGGCAATGACACCGCGCTGAGCATTCCGATGGCAGTCGACGCCGGTCTGGGAGAGCTCGGACGTCACGGGCTATTAATTGCGCCCCGCTTCGGTCCGCGGGTGCGGATAAGCAAGGTGCTCACAGACTTGCCGCTGGTGCCGGATAAGCCCATTACAATCGGCGTCCGAAAGATGTGCGACGTTTGCCGTAGGTGCGCAAAGGCATGCCCGGGACAAGCCATCAGTTTCGACAAACCCACCACGAATGGGCCCACGATATCCAATAATCACGGGATTTACAAATGGTATATCAATCCTGAAAAATGCTTTCAATTCTGGGTGCGCAATAAGGGTGATTGCGCTAACTGCATCCGGGTCTGTGTGTTCAATAAGCCGGATACCCGGTTTCACAGCTTTGTTAGATGGCATGTAAAGAATCTGCCCTGGTTCGACGATTTTTATTTATGGATGGATGAAATCTGTGGCTATGGTAAAAGAATAAAAATGCGAGACATTTGGAAATAAATCAAAACGCGAATCAATCAAATTGTGGGCCGATAGGGGTAAGAAGGAAAACATTTTCATGGAGTGGTCGAAAATCATTCAGCAGTTATTTCAACTGGCCGAGCCTTATCTGGCCGCGCGGGGTGACAAACCCCACATCGAAGTGGCCCACACCTTTGCCTTGAGCCTTATGGAGCGTGAAGGTGGCAACTATAAAATCATAGAGCCGGCGATTATTTTGCACGATGTCGGCTGGTCTTGTCTGCCACCCGAACAGCTGAATGCTGCTTACGGTATGGGCCTTGAAGGCAAGTCTTCCAACAAACTCAATCGCATCCATGAAAAAGAAGGAGCCGCCATTGCGCGAAAAATACTCGAGTCGACAGGATTTGATACCCATCTGATCGATAAAATAACGCAGATCATTGAAAGGCACGATTCGGGCTGCGATGCGCATAGTATCGAAGAAAAAATCGTTAAGGATGCAGACAAGCTGTGGCGCTATTCTGATATCGGCTTCTGGTATGAGATTGAAAGACAGGCATTGGTTCCAAAGGAATATTATGATTATCTTGCCTTGCGCTGCCAAACATATTTCTTCACTCAAACCGCCCGAACTCTGGCCAAAAAAGAACTTGAGCGGCGCTTCAAAGAAATAGGAGCACTAAACAATAAAATGGCAAAGTGAAAAAAAATGATAAAAGAAAGCCAGACGATAACGACGCTTTGCAGAATGTGTGACCACGGTTGCGGAATTGATGTAACCGTCAAAGCCGGTCTGCCCAATTCCATAAAGGGTTCCAAGGACCATCCTTTCAACAAGGGATGGCTATGCGCCAAGGGTCGCGCTGCGCTGGATCTTTTCTATTCACCGAATCGTCTTTCCACTCCCTTAATCCGGAAAGAAGGCAAGCTGGTTGCATCAGGTTGGGAAGAGGCCTTTGCTTTTGTCGCCGGGAAACTTCACCGGTTGAAAGAACAATGCGGACCGGAAACGCTTGCCATCTATCATGGTGAAGGGGTTGGGCATCAGGAGATAAAATATTACATGAAAAGATTCGCGAACGTCTATCGCACGCCTAATTTTTGCGGAGTCGGCTCCCTGTGTAATGCTGCGCGCACCATGGGCGAAAGCCTCACCTTTGGTCATCTGACAAAACCGGATGTTCCCAATTCCCGTTTTTTGATCGTCTGGGGAGGCAATCCCTTTGTTTCCCATGAGCCGTATGTGCCCGCAGATTTCCTGAAATTCAAAAAAAATGGCGGACAGCTTGTGGTGGTAGATCCACGAAAAACGGAAACGGCCTCCAAGGCAGACATCTACCTGCCGATTATACCGGGGCGTGATGAAAACCTCATCTTGAATATCTTACATGTCATCTGTTGTGAGCAACTTTGGGATAAAGTCTTCACCCGCAAATGGGTGCCGCGTTTTGAACAATTTTATCAATCTGTGACCGAAGAACGGTTTTCTCCCGAAAACGGCGCAAGCTTGACCGGTCTTGCCCCTGATCGAGTCCGACAAGTTGCAAGGTCATATGCTAAAAGCAAATCGGCCGGCATATTCACCGGAAATGGCTTAGAGCACCATAGCCATGGGGTCCATACCACCCGTCTGTTGGCGATTCTTAAAGCAATTACCGGCAATTTAGACATTCTGGGAGGTGACCTTTTCACGACCAGACCGTCGCTCGAGGATATTACATCCCCTTTGCCCGAGCCACCCGCAGCTCCCATCGGTTCGGAAAAATATCCACTGTTCTGTCAGGCACGCAAAGAGGCGCATGCCTTAAGCCTTCCAGGGGCAATTCTGGATAAACGGCCCTATCCCATTCAGGGGATGATTATTGCAGGGGGCAACCCCACTTTAGAATGGCCGCACAGCCACCGTACCCGTGAAGCGTTACAAAAGCTGGAATTTCTCCTTGTTATCGATATTGTAAAGTCCCCGGACTGCCAGTACGCAGATGTTGTCCTTCCGGCGGGCACCTTTTTAGAAAGGGACGAACACAAGGTAAATATGTATCAAAATCTATCCTGTATCACGCTAAGAAGAAAAGCCATTGAACCCAAGCAGGGCCTTCCTGATCAGATGATTTGGTTCAAATTAGCGCAGCACATGGGGTTTGGTGAGTATTTCCCGTGGAAAGACTGCGAGGAAGGGATCGATCATTTATTCAGCAAGCTCGGTATAACATATCAGGATCTCGTGGCTAAAGGCGGTATACATCACTATGCAGCGCGGCGATATAAAAAATACGAGACGGATGGCTTCAATACCCCATCGGGCAAAGTGGAAATCTATGCTCAACGCTTGACAGATGTTGGCATGGAGTCCTCACCGATCAGAAACGATATCTTCAAGATTTGTCATAAATCCGATGAGTTTCCGCTCATTCTGTCCACCGGGGGAAATCTCGTAGGATATACGCACTGGCAGTACCGTTATATTCCGAAACTGCGAAAAATTTTTCCGGACCCCCTATTGGAGATCCATCCCGACACGGCTCGGCATTTCGGATTGGCGGACGGTGAGATGGCTGAAGTGAAAACTCGATACGGCAAGATTAATATTAAAGTGCATACCGCGCAGACAATTCGACCCGACACGGTCCACGTTCCCCAGGGCTGGGAGGAGGCAAATGCCAATGAATTGACCGGCTCAGAAGAGCTTGATCCAATTTCTGGGTTTCCCAACCTCAAATCGGAAAGATGCAGGATTCAAAAATGCTAGCATAGCAGCCAACTTTTCTATTTTACCATTGCATCTAATGTCTTTGCAGCTATTTCACCAAACCCCCGATCATTGATATGGTGATCGACTTCTACGATTTGAATACGAGGATTGAGTTTTTGCCGCAACTGCTGGGTGAAAAGTCGATTCATGGATGGGTTGTGCAGGGGGCCGGCATCCCGATCTGCCTCGGACCATCCCTGCAAGGGAATTAATACCTTTACATTGGACGCATCTTTGTTTAATTTCTGTGCCAGTTGACCGGCCAGTGTTAGGGTTTCATCTTTGTTAAGGCGGATGGCCGAGCGAAAATCATAAAAAAAGATCTGGCGATCCTGATATTGCGGCGGAATGCTGTCGCGCGTAAATTCTAAGACCGCGCAATCCAATCCTCCCGGGACCACCAGACGGGGAACGGGTTGTCCGGGGGCGGGCTCGAAGCGCTGCGGTCCGATATCGCCGCAGTAACCATCCAGTAGGTGATCGGCCAGTTCATGGGTGGCGAAGTCCAGGATGCCGTCAAAATAACCCTTGGCTGCCAGCTCCTCCATGGCCATGCCGCCGGTGCCGTTGGCATGGAAGGGCACAACCTCGTATCCCAGTTCTTCCAGTGCTTGCCGGGTTGCTTCCGCACCTGCGGTGATGAAACCAAAAAAGGGCAGGGCGATTCGTTTTTGGGTCATGTCCGGCTGCCAGTCGGCACGGACCATGCCGCTGATACCGGCTGCGGCCACAGCCAGGATGCGCCCAGAAATACTGTTGACGCCCAGCAGGTCGGCGACACTGTGGATCATGGTGATGTCTTTGGTGCCGACGGTTTTGGCCATGTTGCGCGACGCTACCGTGGAAACCATTACCTTGGGAACACCCAATGGGAGCTTATGCATGATGGATGTGCCGATATGGGTGCCGGTGCCGCCGCCGGCAGAAATCATCCCTGCAATTTCGTTTTGTTCATAGAGTTGTTGGACACGGACTCGGGCGGCATCAATCATGGCGGCAATTGCCGTGTCTCTGCTTTCGCGCACAGCCGGGCTGGTTGCGATAATCGTATTGAATAAATCCAGATCAACCGCTGCCGGAGATGGGCCAGCGGTGCCGACATTAATGGTTAAAACGCCCAGCCCATGCGTTTCGATACGTTCCTTTAAGAAAAAATGTTCCTCAGCCTTGGAATCAAAGGTCCCCACCACCGCCACAGTCAGTTTTTTGCCCATTTTATTTCCTTAAAGGATAACGTTATTCGGTATTCGAAAGATCGACATTTCCAAATTCGCTGATAACCCATAACCCATAACATTGGGTCTAAACTTTAGTTAGACTAAAGAATCCGTTCTTGTGCCAGACAAGTGGCGGCTTGCCGCTATCGTTTTGATTGACAACGCGACCCATAAAAAGCCGGTATCCCTTAATCTCCTCGGTAGTTTCGACTTCGCATTCCATCCAGGCCGCCGCACCTTCTGGGATAAGGGCTGCACTGCCGGTGCCGGGGCTTGCATTTATGTCGAAGCGCTCAAACTTATTGCTGTCTTCACCTTTGGCACTGCCGACCTGCATGGCCAATTTTTCCTGGTCGGTCCCTGCTATAACCAGCGTAAATTTGCCGGATTGCGTAATGAGTTCCTCGGTGAGGTGGCCCTTTGCCACACTGATGACCAGCAAGGGTTCTTTCTCTGATACGAACATGGCCGTGGCGGTCATGATATCGGTTTTATCTTCATGGGCAGTACTGATAAAAACGACTGAACACGGCAACCAGTGGAATACATTGTTTTCATCGCTCATTGTCGCTAGACCTCCTCATTTAATTGTCGTCGTTTCGGTTTTGCAGTCAGCATTCATTTACATAATAAAGCTGAATCTGTAAACTGCAAATTGTTTGACTTAATGTCTTTCGGCTGATTTAATTTCAACAAGACGCAATCCATTAGTGGATCACAAATGTCTCTGAAAACATTATTTGTTTTATGAATCTGTCGATGAAACAATGGTTTAAAATTGAACGTATCCCGGGTGTTCTGGCCACAGCCTATGAAAAAGGCACCCGCATGGTCATAAAAAGCTATTACAGCCGCGTGGCCGAGGAAATCGTTGCCCACCTGCCGGGCGATCGGATTCTGGACATTGGCACCGGTCCGGGTTATCTACCGGTTGAAATCGCCAAAAGATCTGCCGCCGTTCGAATTACCGGGATTGATTTAAGTCGCAAGTTATTGGATATGGCCCGCTCTAATGCCGCCAAAGCGGGCCTGTCCGATCGATTGTCGTTCCAACTCGGCGACGGCGGCCGCATTGAATTTGAAGATGCATCATTTGATATGGTCATCAGTACCGGTATGCTGCATTCACTCAAGGATCCGGTAAAGGTTATCCAGGAAATCTACCGTGTCTTGAAAGAGGATGGAGAAGCCTGGATTTTTGATCCAGCCCGGGTGAGTAATGCGGTAGACCGCAATAAATGGCAAGCATCGCTTAATTTGCGAGAACGATTTTTTCTGAAGCTGTTTCAACTGTCGGGTTTACACAAACCGATTAAACCCTATACCCGTAAAGAAGCCCTTGCCATTATCGCCAAAACCGGTTTTAAAGACTACCGTATCGATGCAAGCGACAAAGAAATCAGGATCAAGCTGAAAAAATAGTACTTAACCATTAAAAAGGAATGCTTTGCGCCTCTGCGTCTTAGCGTGAGGACATCATATGCACATCTACCAACAAATCTATGAATTTGCCGCCTCCGCCGGTGCCTTTGAAGGGTACGTGTATCGACGGTCAAAAGCAGAGATCGATACTCACGCGCTGTCAAACTGGGCGGATAATCTGTGTAAAGCCTACCATCATCTGCCGGCAGACGCTATCGGCGAATGTCAGTCGGCCTGTAACCAGACTTTGGGCAGGGCGATCAAATCACTGATTGCGGTGTTCGGCGAGGATTACAAGATAATTCACCAGCTGCAAAAGCTCGTCAAGGGCGAATTGCCGAAGGATCCTGATGATTTTCGGAAAGAAAAATGGTTTTCGGAAAGTTGATGGAAAAGCAACTGGAAATAAGCGGCAAGATTATCAGTGGCGCAGGAGAGGGCGCCTATTTTACCCAGATTGATTGGGTGCGGCAGCAGTGCAATGAGAAGTTGGGCTTTATTCCCTATCCAGGCACGTTGAACCTGGAAGTGGCGTCGGATAAGCTTCCCATCATCGCATCGCTGGGTCAAAAAAATGGAATTGACTTAATATCACCGGATCCGAAATTCTGTAATGCCAAAGCGTTTCCGGTGCGGTTGGACAAGATCAACGGAGCCATCATCATGCCCGAAGAAAAAGTGAGAATTCACGCCGAGAATATCATCGAGATCATCGCTCCGTTGAACATTAAGGCAACCCTCGATGTTGAAGACGGCGTTTCACTGACCATTGTTCTGTTGAGAAAGTGAACATATCTCCGAAAAGAAGGCTAAACGTAGCAGCGGTTATTTTCGATCTGGACGGAACCTTAATCGATTCAATCGATATCTATTTTAAGATCGTTGAGAACGCATTAGAACGACTCGACCTGCCGCCGGTCTCACGCACGCAGATCCTTGCAGCGGCAGAAAGTGAAAATTTCAAATGGGAACGTATCTTACCCCGGGAAATCCAGCGACGCAGAGAACACATCATTGATGAAGCCTGGGCGGTCATCAATGAGATCGCACCCCAGATGTTTGCCGATGATCTGGAAATGATTCCGGGCGCAGATACCGCTATTCACATGATCTCGGCAAAGGGATTAAAGATGGGTTTGGTCACCTCGACTCAAAAACATTACTTGGAAACAAAAATGCTGCCCTTAAAAATTGCTGGTGTGGGTAGCTTTCTTGAGGTTGTCGTTACATCCGATGATGTTGACAAACGAAAGCCGGCACCGGATCCGCTCATCGCGTGCGCCCGGCAGCTGGGGCTGGAGCCGTACGACTGCGTTTACGTTGGGGATACTGCCACAGACATGCAATCCGGCCAGGCAGCGGGCATGCAGACCATTGGTGTGCTGACGGGTTTTGACGATTACGATGCCCTAAGGAAAGAGCAGCCGGATGCCATCATCGACAGCATCCGCAATATTTGCGATGTTCTTGCTATTTAGCGGCAACCTGAATCTTGCATGAAATAATCAGATTCTGGCTTTGCGGGGAGCCGCCAGCCAGATAAAAATACAGGAAAGCGCCAAAACCGCCATTACCAGAATAAAGGCCCAGCGATAACTTTGGGTCTGATCAAAAATAAATCCAGCCACCCAGGCGCCAAAAGCGCCGGCTATTCCAATGCCGGCTTCTAAAAATCCGTAAATGAGTCCGAAAATCCGGCCTTTAAACAGATCAGCTGAAGTCGACATAAATATCGGAGCCGTTGCTCCCCAGCCGATTCCAAAGAAGATAAAATAGCTGACCGTAAAAATAGGTGAAGCATGGACTTCAATTAAAAGCAGCGAGCCGACGCCGATACAGGCACATATGATACCCAGCGTATATGTTTGTTCGCGTCCAATGCGGTCCGAAAGCCAGCCCCAGAAAATTCGAAAAATCGATGATATCACGCCCACCAGGCCGAAAATGAAAGCGGCGGTCATTTTATCGATGCCCTGATCCACCAGATATTTTACATTGTGGACCAGAACAATATAGATTCCAATGATTCCGAGAAACGGGAATATGATCAGCGCCCAGAAGCGTGCGGAACGAAAAGCGCGTTTTAACGTCCAGTCGTTTTCCAAGACGTCGTTTGCTTTGTCCACAAAGCCATCTCGGGGAGTTGTGGCGTGTTTGACATCGTCCAAAGTTTGATCCACTTCTCCGGGTTTATGCCTTAATAGAAATGCGTTGATCGGAATAAGAATGACAAGCACCAGCCCGGCGGTGATGATAAAGGTGGTGCGCCACCCCCAGATGGAAATGAAATTTTGCGAGACAGGGACCAGTAAAAATGTTCCCAGGCCCATGCCGGAAACGGCGATGCCACTGGCCAGCCCGCGCTTTTTTTCAAACCAATTGGGCAAAATGGCGGAGTAGGAAACGATACCGATGCTGGTAATCCCGGCGCCCATCACGACACCGTAGTAAAGATAAAAATCACTGAGCCGATTGATCGTGCTGCACAGCATTAATCCAATTGCAAGGATCAAGATGCCCGGGACGACCACCCGTCGGGGGCCGATGCGGTCAATTAAACCGCCGACGACAGGCGCCAGGACGGTGTAGGTTAGCAAGGCCATGGACTGGACGCCGGCTGAGTCGGCACGATTCCAGGAAAATTCTTCCAAAAGGGCGACATAAAAAACTGAAAAGCCGGTGCGGATTCCCATCCAGAAAGCCATTGAAATAAGGGCGACGGATACGATGATCCATCCATAATAGAACGTCGCTGCACTAGCGATCCGGTTGGCGATACTCATTAAAAACGTCTTTCCCGTAGCTCGTTTTTACCACATTGGCATTTTTGCTTGACTTTAGCAAAGGGATGGTTTACCGTCAATTAAATTGTGAAACTAAATTTCACAATGTGAAACATAACTTTGTTTCACGATTTATGCGGAAACGGAAATCCATTCCTAGTTACGAGCGTTTATTTCCAATCGATAATCCTGAAAGAATCATCTCCATTGCGGTCGCCGACCATGCCCGTCGGTTGACAATACGTCCAAAAGAATCTAAATAAGATTCGGAATAAAACTGAGCACCGAAACAACCCCGATAATATGAATGCAACGACCGACCAAGATGCAGAAAGGAGGTGAACAAAGCTCGTTTCACCGGTAAGGAATATACGATAACTACGCTTCCGAAAAGGAGGACGTCTATCCATGAATAAAAAAAAATTACTGATGTCTCTGGCTATAGCCGCGATCATCTGCTTTACATTCGCACTCCCGTTCATAAACCCAACAGCATATTCTGCTGATGTGATTAAGCTCAAATTTGCCAACTATTTTCCCCCGCCGGCGCCACATTCAAAGATTTGTGAAGACTTCATTGCCGATGTTGAAAAACGAACCAATGGCAGAGTCAAAATTCAATTTTTTGCCGGTGGATCTCTGTTGAAGGCACCTCAGATGTATGAAGGTGTCGTTACCGGAATTGCCGATATCGGTTTGGCGCATGTGGAATACACGCCGGGTCGCTTCCCGGTAACTGAAATCTGCGATCTGCCCCTGGGGTATCCCAGCGGTTGGGTGGCCAATCAGGTTGTCAATGACTTTTACCGGAATTTTCAACCCAAGGAATGGGATAAGGTTCACATCCTGTGGATGCATGCCAGCAACCCCAACGTCGTCATTACAAAGTCGCCGGTGCGGTCCCTGGCGGATATGAAGGGACTGACCATCAGAGCACCGGGTCGGGTGGGCAATACCATCAAAGCATTGGGGGCCACTCCGGCACCGACGCCTATAATGGAAACCTATGACGGGATTGCCAAAGGTGTTCTCGATGGTGTCAACACCCCCTATGAAACCTTAAGAACATTCCGTTTTGCCGAAGTCGCCAAGTACGTGACCACCAGCTGGCAGGTCGGCAATTTGTATACTTTTTATGTTGCCATGAATAAAAATAAATACGATTCCCTGCCGCCGGACATCAAACAGATTTTCGATGAACTCAGCGGCGAATACCGCGAGCGTATGGCATTGATGTGGAATTCTATTGATTTTGCCGGGAAAAACTTCGCGGCTTCAAAAGACGTAGAATTCATCGATTTAAACCCGGCAGAAGCCGCCGCCTGGAAAAAGGCCACCGCACCGGTCATCGAAGACTATGTCCAGAAAATGGTAGCTGCCGGTTACGCCGAGAGCGATGTCAGAGGGTGGTTGAAATATCTGGATGAGCGCATCAACTATTGGACCAACAAACAGATCACATTATTCATCAAATCACCAACCGGGCCACCTGAAATGCGGCCCTAAGCTATTTTATGCAAGAGGGTAGTATAAAAATCCGGACACAATTCAGGTCTATCTACATTTGCTGTCGTCCCGCACCTGCGGGACGACAGCTTCCTGAGTTGTTTAAGCCCTCAGTGAATATCGTGGCACTTCTAATTTTATGACCTTTCTGGAAAAATTTGACAGATTCAACCGGCGGTTGAGCGGCGGGTTTGAAGTTATCGGCCTGGGTGGACTCCTGTTGATGATGGTGATCACCTGCCTTGATGTTCTGGGTGGCAAATTGTTTCGCACGCCCGTTTACGGCGCCCTGGACATTGTGATGCTGGGTCAGTTGGTGGCCATATCGTTTGCCATTGCTGCCGCGCTGATCATCGGCCGACACGTCAGTGTCGAGTTTTTTACGGCCTTGTTGCCCGAACGCCTTCAGACGCTTTTTGATCTCGTCATTTCCTTATTCGGGCTGACGTTTTTTATTTTGATCGCCTGGCGTCTAACCGAATACGGTCATTCCCTTCGGATCGGCGGAGAGGTCAGCGCGACAATCCGTATACCGCTATACCCGTTTGCATATGGAATAGCGGTTGCCAGCATTCCCGTGGTCTTGATTTATGTCGCCCAGATTCTCAAGGCAATCGCCAGGATGTTTACCAAATGAGCCCCGTAACGACAGGTCTGGTGGGCATCGGTGTTTTACTATTGCTTTTTTTGCTGAGAATGCCGGTCGGATTTGCGATGGGATTCGTCGGTGTTGCCGGTTTTGCCTATCTGGCTGATCCGGGTCCGGCCCTCAGTCTGCTGGCCCAGGATATCTTTGAACAATTTTCCTCCTATCCTCTGAGCGTCATTCCGATGTTCATTTTGATGGGCACCTTTGCCTTTGCTTCCGGAATCAGCAAAAGACTGTATGAGACAGCCTATACTTGGGTAGGGGGCTTGCGGGGGGGATTGACCATTGCCACTGTAATTGCCTGTGCTGGATTTGCGGCCATCTGCGGATCGACGGCCGCCACCGCCGCCACCATGGGTAAAATCGCCCTTCCGGAAATGAAGAGATACAAATACGACAACACCTTGGCGACGGGCACGGTGGCCGCATCCGGAACTCTGGGTATTTTAATTCCTCCGAGTACGATTCTGATTGTCTACGGTATTTTAACCGAGGAATCCATCGGCAAGCTTTTTATTGCCGGGGTTTTGCCCGGACTACTGTTGAGCCTGGCTTTTGTGATGGTCGTTGCGTTTCTGTGCACGCGCAACCCGCAGCTGGGACCGCCCGGCACACCGACCCGCTGGATGCATAAAATCAGATCTGTCAAAGGCATCATTGAAGCGATTATTTTGTTTCTGTTGACCATTGGTGGATTGTTTCTGGGTTGGTTCAGCCCGACTCAGGCCGGCGCCATCGGTGCCGGCGGGGCACTGATAATCGGTCTGGTACGCCGGCAACTGACCTGGAAAAACTTTTTTGAAGCCGGAAGAGAGGGCCTGCGCACATCGTGCATGGTGCTAATCATTATCACCGGCGCAACGATATTCGGCCATTTTATGGCCATCTCCACCATCCCGTTTGCCCTGGCGGATTGGATCAAAAACCTGCCAATCCCGCCGATGGCATTGATGGGTGTTATTATTTTCCTTTATTTCATCGGTGGTTTCTTTATGGATTCCATGGCGCTTGTGGTGGTTACCATCCCGATTTTCTTTCCGGTGGTGATGCAGCTGGGATATGATCCTATCTGGTTTGGCGTCATCATCGTATTGGTATCGGAGATGGGCGTCATTACACCGCCGGTGGGCGTGAATGTATTTGTCATCAAGGGCATAGCACCGGATGTGCCCCTGTTCGTCATTTTCCGGGGTATTTTCCCGTTTCTGATCGCCCTGATTCTAATGACGATACTGCTGGTCGCTTTTCCGGGAATCGCTGTATTTCTACCCAATTTGGTTTCATACTAAAACCTTGTATCAAATTGGATCAAAACCGAAATGGGTTGAGAACAGCTTCTGCGTTTCCAATGCATGGAAAGTTGGAGGCGGCACCCGGAGTCGAACCAGGGGATGAAGGATTTGCAATCCTCTGCCTTACCACTTGGCTATGCCGCCAAATTCAAAAGATTATATGCCATACCCCAAAAAAAATGACAAGAGCAGCGGCCCGCTATTTTAGCAATCGGTTCAAAATGTAATTAAGGTTTTCGGATCCCTTCGCGGTTTTTGTCTTCGGATGCCAGCTCTGTCAGCCCGCCCTTACCGAATTTCTTGAGCTTAACACCACCGGCAAGTTTAGGAAAGTCGTCCATGAGGCACAGTTCATCGGGCAGCTTGTGCGGCGCGACTTTATCTTTTATAAAATGCCGGATTTCTTTTAAGCTCAGGCGTTCGCCTGCAACCGGAATGACACAAGCACAGATGGATTCTCCCAGAACCGGATTGGGCGTTGCCACCACCGATACTTGTTCCACTTTGGGATGATCGCTGATCAATGATTCCAGTTCATAGGGGTAGATTTTATAGCCGCCGCGGTTGATCAGGTCTTTGGTGCGCCCGTAGATTTTATAAAAACCGTTTTCATCTCTGGACGCCAGGTCTCCCATAAACAGCCAGCCGCCGACAATTTGTTTGGCTGTTTCCTCCGGATTTTTCCAATAACCCAGCATGACATGCCATCCGCGAATTGTCAGTTCTCCGATTTCGCCGTCCGGCAGCGGCTTTTGGGTGACCGGTTCCACTACCTGTATTTGTGTGCCTTCTGTCGGCTTGCCGACATATTTTTCACGAATATCCAGCGGGGAAGGGTAGGGGCACATGGTCGCCAAGCCCGGTCCGACTTCGGTGGCACCCCAGAAAGAGGTCAGATAGACACCCATTTCTTTTTCCACCCGCGCGATCAACCCCTCCGGTGCGATCATTCCGGCAATTAATCCGGCGCGCAGCGAAGTGAGATCATAGTTGGACCGGCTTTTGTGATTAAGCTCCAGGATGTAATGAGGGGGCGCGCCCATTTGCAGCGTGATTTTTTCGCGTTCGATCAACTGGAAGGCCCGTTCAACCTCGAATTTATCCATCAGAACCAGTGTGGCCTGCAGTAAAATAGGCTGTACGAGAACCGATCCGCATCCGTAAGAATGACTCATCGGCAAAATCCCGATAAAAATATCATCAGCCGATGCAGCGGTCCCCCGGGCATACTCCCATGCACCTCGAACGGCTGCATAGTGTCTGATCATGGCGCCTTTGGGTCGTCCGGTGGTTCCGGAAGTATACAGTAACATGCATAGGTCTTCCTGAGGATCAATGGAAATCGCTGGCAATGATGCACTTTTGCCGGTATCAATTAAGCGATCGAAGTCAATAACACCGTCACGCTGGCCCTCTCCGGCAACAATAATTTGTTCAAGGAGGGGCAAATTGGATTTGATTTTCAAAAACTCAGCCAAATAATCGTAATCATCCCACCGGTTGAATATAAAAAGCCCCTTGGCCTCTGAATTTTTAAGAACGAACTCAGCCTCATACATGCGATAGATCGCATTGACCCAGACAACCACGACGCCGATCTTTTGCAGAGCGTAAAAGGCCGTGACAAATTCCAGCGAGTTCTTCATGTAAATGGCAACCCGATCCCCTTTTTCAAAGCCCAGTCCCGCCAGACCGGCCGCCAGAGCATCGACCGTTGCATTGAGCGCCGCATAGGTAATCCGTCTGTCATCGTCTACGATCGCAACTTTATCCGGCGACTCAGCCGCCGCCTTTTCCAATACCTGACCGAGTGTCAGAGATTCTAAATTTTCCATTTAAAGACCTTAACGATTCAGCTTGTGGTTTCTAAAAAATCAACGGTTCTGGTTTCAGTGCTCAGACGCTGCCGGTAATTTTGAACGCAGAAGCTTGAACGCTAAACAGTTAAATTTTGAGATACCCCAGATCAGATGAAATAGTTTCCGCTGTTTGCTTTACGCTTTTGATCAGCTGGCTCAAATTCCGGGTTCGTTCGCTCGAACTCAATGGCAGGGCAATGCCAAGGGCAGCCACCACCTGTCTGGAATAATCCCGGATGGGTGCAGCAATTCCGAAAACACCCTCAACAGCTTCTTCTTTTTCAAAAACATAGCCTTGATCCCGAATTTGTTCAAGGCGCAGACTGAATGCATTTGGATCGGTTATCGACAAAGGTGTGTGTGCCTGCAAGGGGAATTTCTTTAAAATTTTACGAACATCCCTTGGATCCAGGCCGGCGAGCAAAATCATACCCAGCATGCCGTAATGCAAGGGTCTTCGCCAGCCGATATCCGATGAAATTCGTATCATCCCGGCACCTTCACGTTTGTCCACATAGACCAGCTGATCATCCATACGGACGCCCAGCAGGACAGTTGCACCGGTTTTACCCTGCAAGCGGGTCATGGGATAGACCGCTGCCTGCCGCAGGGAAAATGAGGAGAAAACAATACCACCCATTTCAAACAGCCGCATACCCAGATGGTACATTTTGGATTGGGGGTCGAGTTGCAGGTAACCGCGGGTCGTTAGATTCGCAACCAGTCGCTTTGCGGTTGTCTTATTGAGGCCGGTATGATTGACGATATCGGTCAGGCTCAGCTCTCTATGTTGAAAACTAAAGCACTCTAAAATGTCCAAAGCCCTTTCCAGAGCCTGCACCCGGTACACGGTTGTTCGCTTTGTAGGTTTCATATTATGAATTTGATTTTAAAATATGAAATTTATACGAGTTTCGATAAAACGTCAACATAAAAGACCGATAAGCGCACGACAATGAACAATCTTTTTTTTAGGTTAAATAATTCAATAGATTGTTTGCTCTGAGAACCAGGAAAAAATTTTCGCGATGTGAAATTAAATTTCAAATTACCTGATTTACGATAGTGTTTGATCGCCTGGTATCTTGTTTAACAAAGATCGTGCGCAGACATAAAAGTGGCCTTCTAAAAAGAATCTGAAAGTGTGATGAATCGTTCAGGGATGTGGTTTCAGCGGTTGTCGCGTTTCCTTCCGTTGCAGCAGTTCACGGCACATAAAGGGTGCGGCAGGATCACGAATGAAAACCCGGCATCAAAGAGGCACATCGCTGGAAAATATTGAGAATAGATTTTACATGTTGCGCCGGTACTGGCCGCCGACTTGATAAAGCGCCTGGGTGATCTGGCCCAGACTGCAGGACCGCACGGCTTCCATCAGTTCAGCAAAGATGTTGTCGCCGGACAGCGCGACCTGTTGCAGGCGCTCTAGAGCAGCCGGGGCCTCCTTTGCGTGGCGCTTTTTAAAGTCTGCCAGCCGCTTGAGTTGAGATTGTTTTTCGGTTTCAGTGGCTCGTGCGAGCTCAACCGCTTCGGTAAGCTGCTCGCCTTCGGCATCCGGGTCGCGAAAGGTGTTGACCCCGATGATGGGCAGCGCTCCGGTATGTTTCAGGGTTTCATAGTATATCGATTCTTCCTGGATTTTGCTGCGCTGATAGCCGGTCTCCATGGCTCCCAGCACACCGCCGCGTTCGGTGATGCGGTCAAATTCCATCAACACCGCTTCTTCCACCAGGCGTGTCAATTCTTCAAAAATGAAGCTGCCCTGGTTCATGTTTTCATTTTTCGTAAGGCCCCATTCACGATTGACAATCAATTGAATGGCCAGCGCACGCCTGACCGACTCTGCGCTGGGTGTGGTGATGGCCTCGTCAAAAGCATTGGTATGCAGACTGTTGCAATTATCGTAGATGGCACATAAGGCCTGCAGGGTCGTACGGATATCGTTGAACTGAATATCCTGACTGTGCAGAGAGCGCCCGGAGGTTTGAATGTGATATTTGAGCATCTGCGAGCGTTCGGATCCTCCATATTTATCGCGCATGGCAATCGCCCAGATTCTTCGAGCCACCCGCCCAATCACGTTGTATTCCGGATCCAATCCATTGGAGAAGAAAAACGAAAGGTTGGGTGCAAAACTATCAATCGGCATTCCTCTGGAAAGGTAGTATTCCACATAGGTGAATCCATTGGCCAGGGTCAGAGCCAGTTGTGTGATGGGATTGGCGCCGGCTTCGGCAATATGATATCCGGATATCGATACGGAATAAAAGTTGCGAACGTGATGATCGATAAAATATTGCTGGATATCTCCCATCATCTTCAACGCAAAATCGATTGAAAAGATGCAGGTATTTTGCCCCTGATCTTCTTTGAGAATGTCGGCCTGAACCGTGCCGCGCACGCTGGATAGGACGCTGGCGCGTATTTCTTGATATTGTGTATCAGAGGGCGTCTTGCCGTTTTCATCCTTGAATTTGTCCACCTGCTGATCGATGGCCGCGTTCAGAAACATGGCCAGCATAATAGGTGCCGGACCGTTGATCGTCATCGAAACCGATGTGTTGGGAGCACACAGATCAAATCCATCGTAAAGCATTTTGACATCATCCAGGGTACAGACGCTCACGCCCGAGGTGCCGACTTTACCGTATATGTCCGGGCGAATGTCCGGGTCGCAGCCGTATAAAGTGACCGAATCAAAAGCGGTTGACAAACGCTTGGCGTCATAATTGGCCGAAAGCATCTTAAAACGCCGATTGGTGCGTGCTGGGTCGCCTTCGCCGGCAAACATGCGGGTGGGCTCCTCATCCACGCGCTTTAACGGGAACACCCCGGCCGTAAAGGGAAATCGTCCCGGGACATTTTCTTCCCGCAGCCAGCGATAAATTTCGCCCGGGTCCTTGAACCTTGGCAGTTCAATTTTGGGTATACGGGTATGCGATAAGGACTCGGAGAACAGGGGCACTCTGATTTCACGATTGCGGACCTGGTATGCGAGATCGTCTTCAGCATAGGTCGACTTAATTTTTTCCCAATCCTCAATCGTTTTAACCGTTTCGGGCTTCAGGGTCGCTTCGGACGCTTTTATCTGCGCTTTAAAAACATCTATCAGTTGCTCGGTATCCCCTTTCAGATCGTCACTGCCGAGCGCTTCGGCGGCCTCCTTTAAATGCCAGGTTTTTCTGATAGCGTCTGCCTGCTCAACGGTGTCCCGGTGATACGCTCTGATATGATCGGCGATTTCACTTAAATAGCGGGTGCGTTCGGGTGGAATGATGATGGTTTTGGATGTCGATGTCCGGGATTCGGGCCTGGGTAATGCGGAGTCGAATTGGACGCCGGTTTTTGCAGCGACTGAATCCATGATGGTATGATAGAGTGCTGTCACGCCATCATCGTTGAATTTGGATGCGATGGTTCCGAAGACCGGCATGTCTTCCGGCGATTGATCGAAGGCTTTGCGGTTGCGCTGGACCTGTTTGCGAACGTCGCGCAGCGCATCCTCGCCGCCGCGCTTTTCGAATTTATTGACCACCACCAGATCGGCAAAATCCAGCATATCAATTTTTTCAAGTTGTGAGGAGGCACCAAATTCGCTGGTCATGACATAGAGGGACAGGTCCGCCATATTGACGATGCTGGAGTCACCTTGACCGATACCGGCGGTTTCAGCGATAATTAAGTCATAGCCGGCAGCCATTACGGCTTCAATCGCTTCTCTCAGTATGGCGGGAATTTCTGTCTGGGATTGTCGGGTGGCCAGAGAACGTAAATATACCCGCGGATTGCCGATGGCATTCATCCGAATTCGATCACCGAGCAGCGCGCCGCCGGTCTTGCGCCGTGAGGGATCACAGCTGATGATGGCAATGTGGATGTCTTTGCTATCATGCAGCATGCGCAGAATCAATTCATCGGTCAATGATGATTTGCCGGCTCCGCCGGTGCCGGTTATGCCGATAACGGGAGGTTTACGCTGGCCGATTCTTTTTGCCAACTCAGTGCGCAGGGTCGTCAGATCTCCGTTCTCCTGGGCCTTGGCGTATTCAGCGGTAGATATCAGATTGGCCACCAGCAATTTATTGTCCGTAGACAGATCATCAAATGGAAAGGCGCCTTTTTTGACCGTTGAGAAATCAATGGTCGCAACCAGGTGATTAATCATCCCCTGCAACCCCAGTTGAGCACCGTCTTCAGGTGAGTAAATTTTGCTCACGCCGTAGGATTCGAGCTCTGCGATCTCATCCGGCACAATCACACCACCGCCGCCACCGAAAATCTTGATATGGGGCGCTCCCCGTTCCTTTAAGAGATCGACCATATATTTGAAAAATTCAATATGACCGCCCTGATAGCTGGATACCGCAATTCCCTGGACATCTTCTTCAATGGCGGCGTCTACGATTTCCTGAACCGATCGGTTGTGTCCCAAATGAATGACTTCGACGCCGGTATCCTGCAGCATACGGCGCATGATATTTATGGCAGCATCATGGCCATCGAAAAGCGAAGTTGCGGTGACGACTCGGATGAAGTTTTCGGGTTTGTATGCTTCGACCTCAGCTGTCATTTTGCCTCCAATACCGATTTAAAATTGCCTTTGCCATCAAGGGTCAAGTGCGAACCGAAAACAGAAGGGTGCTCATTTTTTTTCACCGGCATACATCCCCAGTATTATGCCGGTCTGAAGGCCAATATAATCTTCAATGCTGTAATGGCGGGTCAAATACCAGCGCCGGAAAGTCCACATATGTCCTAAGACGACAATATTATGCGCTGCCAGCTCCAGATTTTGTTCTCTGAGGTTGACCAGATCGCCGGTTTTAGCGATGCGGGCCAGCGCTTTGACAAAAAGGCCCGTAATCCGCAGTTCATTTTCCAGAACACGTTTTTGCCATTGAGACGGCAGCGATTGGGTTTCCTGATAAATCAAGAGTATAAAGTCGCTCATCCGGTGGCAAACCATGAAGTATTCGTGGATAATTTTCACCAGTGCATCACGGCCGCCTTTCGCCCGGGACATAGCTGCGGTAACACCCCGTTCAACTTCCGCGTGAATGGATTCACACACCATATACAAAATATCTTCTTTGGAGGTGAAATATTCATACAATGATCCTATCGAGAATCCGGCGGCCCGCGCTATCTGGCGTGTAGTCGTTTTGTGAAAACCCTTGTCAATAAAAAGCTGAACAGCAGCATCCGCAATCTGGCGGCGCCTTCGCTTAACCAGATCAGGATCCTTGACCTGGGTGGGAATATCCTTCGTACGGGGAAGATCTTGCATTTTAACTTTCTGGAATCATATTAAAAACAGCTATTTTAATACGGACAGCAAACTCCTGAACGAGCGCTCAATCAATAAATTAGCATGTCTCTTTTTGGCTTGTCAAGTTTTTCGCAACCCCCTTTGCAAATGCAATTTAATATATTGATATAATTATGATTAAATCAAATTGTCAAATTTGGATGGATCGATTTGAAAGGTGATTGAGTGCGGAACAGATATCCGAATAAAACGGCAAATGAACGAGCGCTCGATCATTATACATTTTCATGGAAAATGACATAGGGTTATGGTCGTTGTCAAAAAAACCCTCCGATTGCAGAACGTTTTTTTGCGACAACACTTATGCCGCCATCCTTTTTGCGGAACATTTTAATGACAAGCGCTATAAATACCTCAAACACGCACATTGATCAAATCCGGGCTTTGAAAAATTGGATTAGATACGGCAGGTTTGAAATAAAATGCGGAGCAGATCAGATGAGCTTGCGGTCGTGCAGCGCCGGAAACTCCTGACGGATGGCAGCGACCTGGCCCGGGTCAATTTCGGCAATCACGTCGTCCTCTTGTTCAGTGCCCTCAGCCACCACCAGACCGAGCGGATCGACAATCATGCTGTGTCCAGCATATTTTTTACCCTGGTTGCCGCCGGCGCAATTGCAAGAAATAAGGAAGGCAAGATTTTCGTGCGCCCGACAGCGGTTAAACAGCCTCCAGGCTTCCAGCCGAACGTGAGGCCAGGCTGAAGCGACCAAAAAAAATGCGGCCCCTTTATCGACCATACAGCGATAAAGCTCAGGGAAGCGCAGATCATAACAGGTGGAAATTCCGCTTTTACCCCAGGGCGTGTCAGCGACAACGACATC
The DNA here is from genome assembly GCA_050116835.1 of Desulfobacterales bacterium. Lineage (GTDB taxonomy): Bacteria > Desulfobacterota > Desulfobacteria > Desulfobacterales > JAHEIW01 > JAHEIW01. The sequence continues at coordinate 4,329 of JASFNW010000069.1, read as the reverse complement.
TTCGCCGGGTTCAAGGATGGCGCTCTCTTCGGACTGGTATCCAAACAGATGGATTTTGCGATAGCGCGCGGCAATCTTACCGGCGGGATTTATCAAGATGCTGGTGTTATATAGATGGCCGCTGTCGTTTTCGACCATGCTGCCCATGAAAATGTGGCACTTGCGATTGCGTGCGGCTGCTTTAAATTCGGTCACGATGGGGCCATCGATGGACTCGCTGTCACCGTGGTAGCGATCGAAGGAAAAAAAACCGCAGGGCCAGATTTCCGGCAACAGAATCAGATCGCTGGGTGGCGCTTGCTCAATTCGTCGCAGCGCCCAATTTACATTTTTCTCTTTGGGCTGGTCGCTCATCGCCAGCTGGATGCAAGTGACAATCATATTGCTCTATAAAATATGCTGTGTTCTTCTTTATAGCAAAACTGTATAGACAGCCAATTATCCGAACTGTTCCCTTAAGATGCGGTGCAGGATTTTGCCGGTGCCGGTGCGGGGCATGTCGTTTTCTCCGATAAAGATCACCTGTTTGGGGCACTTGTAACCGGCCATCTTATCCTTGCAGGCCTGGATAACATCCTGTTCATTCAGCTTGCTGTCGTCGTAACCCGGTTTTCGGATGATGACAGCACTGACCCTTTCGCCCCATTTTTCGTCGGGCAACCCGATGACCGCACAGTCGTATACGCCCTCGATGTTGCCGACCACTTCCTCCACCTCGCTAGGATAGACATTTTCCCCGCCGGTAATGATCATGTTTTTTTTGCGATCCACGAGATAATAAAAACCAACTTCATCCTGACGGGCCATATCACCGGCTGAAAAAAAACCGTTCTTAAACGATCCTTCGGTTTGTTCGGGTAGCTTGTAGTATTCATCAAACAGCATGGGACCCCGCGAGTATAGCTCGCCGATTTCACCGGCAGGCACCTCATTGCCGTCGATATCCAGGATCTTTAGAAAGTCGGTACCGATGCATTCAAATCCGATGGAGCCCAGTTTCGTCATCTGGTATTCGGGTTTCAGGATGGTAACCATGCCGGCCTCGGTCGAACCGTAAGCTTCGTAAAGTTTAACGCCCGGGAAAAATTCCATGACGGCCTGCTTCATGCTTTTGCGACCGGGTGCCGAAGAGCACAACAGCTTACGAATTGAGCTGACATCGCGCTTTTTGGCTTCTTCGGGGGCATTGAGAATTAAGTTGTAGTGGGTTGGGATCAGGGAAACAAATGTGATTTTTTCGCTCTCGATGATTTTGAGGATTTCTTCGGGCTTAAAGTTTAAAGCCGGGTGGATATAAGCCGACCCGCCGATATACAGAAACGTGAATGTGAAAAAGATGGAGTTGATATGGCATAGCGGCATGACATTCAGGCACACATCGTGTTCATTAAACCCAAAGTCAACCGCATTGTGCAGATAATAGGCAATATGCGATTCGTGGGACCGAATGACGCCCTTGGGTTTTCCGGTGGTGCCGGAAGTGTAGATCAGAATCCAGGTATCGCCGGGAACAACTTCGGTGTCAGGTTCGATGTCGGCCGAAGCGTTGATAAATTCTTCATACGGCCGATATCCGTCCTGGGGTTTGCCGACGACAATGTAATTTTGCGCGTCAATGTTTTTCAGATCGGAACGAATGGGCTCGACAACGCGGGCAAACCGATCGTGAACGACCATGCCCTTGGCGTCTGAGTTGTTGACAATATATTCCACTTCAGCAGAGACCAGGCGAAAGTTAATGGGCACAATAACGATACCGGCTTTGGCGGTTGCCATGAACAGCTCACAGATTTCGATACAATTTTCCAGCAAAACTGCAAGTTTATCACCCTTGTGCAGGCCGAGGGAGGTGAGGCTGTTGGCCAGTTTGTTGATGCGGCTGTTCATTTGCGGATATGTAAACGCACGCGTTGCATCCTTTAAGGCCACCGTCGCCGGAAACTTTTTGGCGTTCACTTTTTGGATTTGACCCAGGTTCATCCAGTATCCCATATTATCACCTCCATAGGCGCTAAATCATCTATTGTATTTTTAATCTTTTAAAATTTATAACGCTCAACTCAGGACTGATTTTCTTCCAGCTGCTCGATAAATGCCTCCACATTGGTTTTGGTCTGCTCATCTGAAATCAACCGCAAATCATTCAGATCAGCGTTAATCGTCAAACTGGGCAAGCCCGTCTGTTTCTCTAAACGCTGTGGCATCCCATATCGGCAATTGGTATTGTTCGGACAGGTTTTGGCATCATGATATATGACGCCATCCACCTTAAACAATTCTAGCATCTTTTTAAGATAGGATTCTTTTTCATCGTCTGAACGCACAATAAACAGTTCTGTGTAAGCTCTGGCCATGCTGTTGAATGGATCATTTTCATCTAATGCCGAGAAAATCCAGCTATTGCAGTATGTCGACGCCAGCACATTAGCCTTTAATCCTGAAAATAGATCCGAGTGGGCCCTCAATCGACCCCATACCGGCATACCGTCCCAGTAAAGTCGGAAACACTCTTCTGTGATGGCCCCTTCCTTATCGTTAATTCGGCTCTTCAATTCGGCCAGTAAAATCTTGTAAACATCCACCGCCGCTTGAGTTCCACGGCCGACCACCGCCGGTCCCATGAGCGTGGTGCCGTCAAAAAACGTCAGTGGCGATGGCTTGACGATCGCAGTCTCAAGGACGGCTCGCCATAGCTCCGAGCATTCACGGGAAAGCGCGATAACACGCTTCAACCGCTCGGAGTCGAGCGATTGGCCGCAGACCTTCTCCAGTGGCTCAACGAGTTCCCGCATTTGTCTGGCAATCGAGGCCACATGGGCTTCCGTGACTTTGCCCACATTCCGATGGGTATAGATCCCCAGCACAGGCGCATTGAATTTTTTGCCATACCAGGCAAACCAGTCCTGCACATCGCGACATTGATTGGTGTTGAACACCAATACATCGGGTTTGGGGATCTCTTCGATTCCTTTGTACACCCGGCTGAGGGGCGTCACTCCTTTTACAAAGGCGCCGATATCGGCAGTGAGATACGAACAGATGTCCGGGGAATAACCCAGTGCATTGGCTTCTGGAATCAGTTCGGTGGACATACGCGTGGCACCCAGCATGGCGGCGTGTGTTTCCGGAAAATAAACCAAAAAACCCAAAGCCCTGAGGATTTCCGCCGGGCCGACGCTGGTGCACCAGGCAATCTTGGACTGACCTGATTTGGAAGCCGTATCCAGCTCACGATAATAATCGGCCATAAAACGGCTGACTTCAGATGCAGCTTTCAATTTATTTCTCGCAGGTTTTTTTTCATCTGACATGACATGTCCCCACATCATCTCACTTTCCACTATCCCTGTATGATCAGCGTGGTCTCTTAATTACACCGAGAAGCGGATGATCATATTTAATCTAATATAAATCCGAATATCGAATCTCGAAACTCAAAACAAATTCAAATATCATTGGAATTTATAATTTTGGTATTGTTTCGAATTTCTGATTTCGTGCTTCGAATTTCTTGTCAGATTTTTATGGCCTTGCTTTAATCGTTTTGGACGCCAAGTATTAATTCAAAGCTTCGAGTGCATACAGTGCTGCCCCGATGGCTCCGGTAAGCTGCGGGTATTTCGGCACCAGAATTTCGCGGCCGATCATTTCCTCGGCCATTTTGACCATCACAGCATTGTGGGCCACCACGCCGCCGGTCATGACGACCTTTTCGGTCAGGGCGTCCATCTCAAGGACGCGTTTAATCATCGAATAGTAAACACCTTTGACGATATCCGGAAGTTTTTTACCCCGGCGAATATTTTCCAGAACCTCGGTTGCCGAAAATACCGTACAGAAGCTTCCCAATTTGACCATATTATCCGATTGACCGGCGAGACCGCTCATTTCTTCCAGGGAGATATCCAGGCGCATGGCCATTTCTTCCAGAAAAGCACCGGTGCCGGCGGCGCATTTGCGATTCATTTTAAACCCGGTGCGTTTGCCCGATGCGTCGAGCTTAATGACTTTGTTGTCCTGGCCGCCGATATCAATAATGGTGGTGGCAAAGGGAAAGTATAAAAAACACCCTTTGGCGTGGCAGCCAATTTCTGTTTTGGTATCCCGCGCAAACGAAACGTTTTTGCGGCCATATCCGGTTGAAATGGTATTTTTAATATCACTTTTTTGAATACCGGCCATCTTTAATGCCATTGCCAGGCGGGTATCAGCGGTGTCTGTAAAGTCAATACCGGATTTCTTGACAGCATGACCCATCAAATTTTTACGGCTGTCGAGGATGGCGACTTTGGTGCGCGATGCCCCCACGTCGACACCCGCATAACATGA
>JASFNW010000068.1:0-26014 GCA_050116835.1 Desulfobacterales bacterium | reverse complement strand
AACCTGGGATTTCACCTGTATCGCGCCGCCTCCCCGGCCGGGCCTTACATGCGGCTGACGGACAAGCTGATCTCCGCGCGCCCGCGACAGGGCCAGGGGGCCATTTACAGTTTTGTCGATACGCAGGTGACCGTGGGCAGCCTGTATTACTACAGGCTGAAAGACATCGACATCTACGGCAAGCACACCGAGCACGGGCCCATCTGTGTCGACTGGGATGCCGACAGCCTGCCCGATGACTGGGAGATCACCCACGGGCTGAGCCCCTGGGTCAACGATGCCGACCTGGACGATGACGGCGACGGACTGACCAATTTTGAAGAATACGAGCGCGGCCTGGATCCGTTTAACGCTGACAGCGACGGCGACGGCATCCCCGACGGTCGGGAAGACGGCCGCCTGCCGGCCCGTGATGATCCCGGGGCCCGCAGCATCGGCCGCGGTGTCGAGGTACTGAGCAAAGATGACAGCGGCCTGACCATCGTCCTGAATACCGGCAGCTTTGATAGTGAAGTGGTCACCATCGACGGACAGGAATACGAGCAGCTGTCCATTGCCGAGTATGTGCACGGCTACACCGCCCAGGTGGGTTACCCTCAGATGCCGCTGAAGGGCATCCTGGTCGATGTGCCTGAAGGGAAAGCCGCCCAGCTTACGATAATTGACAGCCGGGTTGAACCCTACGGCGGCTATCGGATCTATCCGGTGCCCGCGGCCGTGCTGGATGCGGCCGTCGGCATGGCTGCGGTGGGCAGCGCCTTTGTCCAGGATGATCTGGCCTACAGCACAGATGGGTTCTACCCCGATGTGCTTGCTACCCTCGGCCAAAGCTATGTCTTCCGTGATCAGCTCAAGCAGCAAGTCATTTTTTATCCCATCGGTTTTAACCCGGCCACCGGCAAGCTAAAGCTGCACCGGCGCATCGAGCTGCGCATCGACTATGTGGATACCGCCTATGCCCAGACGAGCTACCAGGGACAGACTCCCTGGCAGCCGTCCGGCAGCAGTCCCGGCGTGCTGGCACCGATTGCAGTGGGACTGGCCGCCGCCCCGGCCCTGGTCAACCCCGTCAGCCCACTGCTCTCATCGTTGGGCGCCGCCATAGGTGCTTTGTGGAGTCCGCCTGAGGCCGTCGATGGTGATGTCTATAAAATTATTACCGACGCCGAAGGCATCTACCAGATCGGCAAAGACTGGCTGGACACCAACGGGGTGGATACCGCCGCAATAAATTTAAGCCGGCTGCGCCTGTATAATTTGGGTCAGGAAGTCGCCATCGAGGTCTATGATCAAAACGGCGATGATCAAATGGATGTCGCCGACTATTTCCGCTTTTACGCGCAGCCCGTCAGCAGTCTGTACGCCAAATACAGCGACCGGAATGTCTACTGGTTGACCTTGAGCGGTGGCAGCGGCGCTCCGCTGCGTATGGGCAGCATCGCGGCCGGCCCGGCCGGCGGACCGCTGGCAGTTGACTTTGCCGACACGGCCCAGCATGAACTCAATCAGACCTTCTGGTTAAAGGCCCCGGGGGCCGACAGTATCGAGCGCTGGTTTTTCTGGACCTACGTACAGGGCGATCAGCATGCCGGCGGCGGGTTGCCCAAAGCCTTTACCATCAATGCGCCCGATCCCACAAGCTCCGGCACCCTGACGATTTTAATGGCCGGTCAGACCGACACCGAACACGAGGTTGAGGTCGCCATCAACGGTGTGGAGCAACGCTTTACCTGGTCGGGCATTCGCTATTTTGAAGCCAAACTTGATAATGTACCATTAGGGGATGGTGACAATGCGGTCACCCTGCAATGCTTGAGTGCCGACGGCAATGACTCAATCATTGTCGACTGGTTTAAGATCGACTACTGGCGCGATTATGTCGCTATTGACAACCAGCTTAAATTTACCCCGGACAGCGGCAGCCGTTTTGTGATTGACGGCTTTAGCAGCAATAGTCTTTTCGCTTACGACATCAGTGACCCGCTGGATGCAGCCGTCATTAATAATCCCGTTATCACGGGTCCGGATCCCTATTATTTTGAATTTGAGCCAACCGTATACGGTGAGACCTATCTGGTGCTCAGCGCCGATAGCGTCAACATCCCGGTGGGGCTGATTCAGGATAGAGCGGCATACCTGGCCGATAACGCCAACGGCGCCGACTATATCCTGATCACCCACCGCGATGTGGGCTGGGATAATAACGGTGATCAGCTGGCCTGGCTGGCCGATCTGGTAGCCCATCGTGAAGCCCAGGGGTTGCGCGTATTTGTCGCCGACATCGAAGACATTTACGATGAATTCAGCTATGGCATCCAAGGCCCCCACGCGGTCAAAGACTTTTTAGCCTATGCCTATAGCCACTGGACGCCACCGGCACCCCGGCATGTGCTGCTGGTGGGCGACAGCACCTATGATCCCAAAGACCACTGGAACGAGGCCGACTCTACCGCCTATCTGCCCACCTATTTGATGTTTACCGACTTTAAGGGTGCGACGGTCTCTGACCAGTGGTTTGTGACCTTTAGCGGAGACGATGCGGTGGCCGACATGCACATTGGACGCCTGCCGGCGGCCGATGCCACCCAGGCGGCGGTCATGGTGGCCAAAATTATCGATTATGAAACAGCCGTCAATAGCCAGACCTGGCAAAACGATCTGCTGCTCATCGCGGATAACCAGAGACCGGGGGCCGAATACCTGTATGAAGCCGACTTTGAAACCATGAACGAAGAAGTCGCCGCCCTGATCCCTGAGGCCATGGCCGATCCGTTCAGAGGCTATTTGAATGAGTATGCCGCCACGGCCTTTTTAACCGATGACATCATCGACACCATCAATGACGGGGTGCTAATCGCAAATTACGCCGGCCATGGGGCCACCCAGATTCTGGCCGAAGAGCACATATTTGATGCGGCTGATGTGGCTGCATTAGCCAACTCGGATCGGCTGCCTTTTTTTGTCTCCATGGCCTGTGAGGCGGGCTTTTTTGCCTACCCGGAAACCTGGAACTTTCCCTCGCTGGCCGAAGCTCTGCTGCGTTCAGATGCCGGGGCGATGGCGGCGTTTATGCCCACCGGCATGACCTCAACCGGAGGCCAGCAGGTGTTGGATGCCGCTTTGTTTGAAGCCATCTTTAAAAAAGACATCCGTACCCTGGGTCCCGCCATTGCCGATGCCAAGCAAACCTTATTGGCCAATGGCGAGAGTGGATTCGCCCAGGTCAGTGATACCTTTTTGCTGTTCGGCGATCCGGCCACAAAGTTGAAGATCCCCTTGCCGCATGTGCCCACCGGGGTAACCGCAGAAAAACAGGAAGATACAGTAACCATCCGCTGGGATGCGGTCGTCGATTGCAATGACAACCCGGTGGCCGGCTACAACATTTACCGCGCCGCCTCTGCCGCAGGACCGTTTAGCAAAATCAACATTGGCCTGGTGACTGACACGCTTTATGTTGACTCCGAGGGGGTGGCAGGCATGGCCGCCGGTAGCAGCAATGGCAGCAGCTACTATGCGGTCAGCGCGGTGGATAACAGCGGCTTTGAAAGTGTGCAGTCCTTGGCGGTTAAGCCGCCGGCAGCCACCGAATCGGCAGCCACCGAAGTGTTCGCCTGCTTTATTGCAACCGCCACACAATCACAACCGGAAAAAGCATGGTGGATGGCTTTTATGTCAATCGCTGTTTTTCTAATCGCAGCAATCAGAGGTCAGAAGTCAGAAGACAGAGTTCAGACAACAGCGGATAAAAAACGGAAGCAGAAAGCGAAAAAAATGAATGCATTTGATGAACTAAAGCAGGTCAAAACCCTGCTGGTCGATGATGATGAGTTTATCCGAAACTCCCTTGAGCTTGCCTTCAAGACCAAAGGCTGTGCCCTACATGTGGCCGAAAGTGCCGAAGAAGGCCTGCAGGCCATCAAAGCGCAGCACTTTGACATCATCATCAGTGACTTGCGCCTGCCGGGCATGAACGGACTGGATTTTTTAAAGCTGACCAGCGTCACTCACCCGGATGCCATCCGCTTTTTGATTACCGCCTACCGCGATGATCATATATTGTCTAAAGCCATTCGCAGCGGCATCGATCAGTTCATCGACAAACCTTTTGCGGTGAATGTGCTCGTCAACCTGCTCGCCCTGGCCCTGAAAAAACAAATGAAAGGAAGGTCGGCAGAACTTAATTAATACATAATTTCAAATGCTTAGATCTAATCCCCATTCATCTTTCCCTGCTCTTCCATTATTTCTCTTTGAGTTCTTTTTGCGCCCTGTGCCATGCGACTTGAGCTTAATGTCTTGCGCCTTCAATCGAATATTGACATTGTGGTGTCGAAAAAGTACAAGATCCTAAAATAATGATAGATTTTTATATATCTGATCGGTATATTGTTTTATTTCTATCAAATAATAGGCTTAAAGTGCTGCCATCAATTTGAATGGGTATCTCAACTTCGCATTAATTTTGTGTATAATTCAGGAATTAAAGGAGTAGAAAATGGAAATTAACAACAGGGTGGAAAACGGCGTTTTAATTATTACGATCGATGGCCGCTTAGATGCCTCTAATGCATCAGTTGCTGAAGGGGAAATCAATAAGGCGTTGGAAGGAGACCAAAATCGGTTGCTCTTTGACTTAAGCGGGCTGGAGTACCTCAGCAGTGGTGGGCTGCGTGTTATCCTGGGAGCGGCCAAGGAAATCCGACGCAGAGATGGCAAGGTAGCGCTTGCCGCCCTGAAAGAATATGTTTATGAAATTTTTGAAGTCAGCGGTTTTACCGCCATGATTCCGATCAAAGATACGGTTGAGGAGGGGCTTAAGGATCTTGCATGAAAATTAATGCGAAATTTTTTTATGTTTTTCGACAGCAAGCTAAACGATTATGGCCTTTAAACTAAATTCAGGCCAGTTATGAATAGATTAAAATCATTTTATCTCATTAATTTTCACCCTTCTCGTGCAAGATACTGGTAACATACATTTCTGGAGTTCCAGAACCATGGAGTATAATTGATGACGAGAGAAAATTCCGCAGCAGAAACCATCCTGCTGGTGGATGATAATCCCACCAATCTTCAGCTGCTGTTCGATACATTAGATGGACGCGGCTATAAACTGCTGATCGCCAAGGATGGCAAAGCGGCGCTTTCAATCGCCGGCAAGGCCCGGCCGAACCTGATTTTGCTGGATATCATGATGCCGCAAATCGATGGTTACGAAGTCTGCCGTCGCTTAAAAGCCGACCCGACCACCGCAGAGATACCGGTGATATTTCTTTCGGCCCTGACCGACACCAAAGACAAAGTGCAGGGATTGGATCTGGGTGCGGTGGATTATGTCACCAAGCCGTTTCAGCCCGATGAAGTCATCGCCAGGGTCAATACGCATTTGACCGTTTATCGCTTAAAAAAAGCGCTGGATAAAAAGAATGAAGAGTTGCAGGAGGCCAATGACCGATTGGAAGAGCGCGTCAAGGAGCGCACCGCCCAGCTGGTTCAACTCAACACGGCTTACGAACGTTTCGTTCCCCGGGAATTTTTGAGCCTGTTGAAGAAGGAAAGCATTCTGGAGGTCGAGCTCGGGGACCAGATCGCTCAACAAATGACCGTATTGTTCTCCGACATCCGGGGCTGGACCACCATTTCAGAAGATATGTCGGCCCAGGAAAGCTTTAACTTCATCAATGCCTTTTTAGACCGGGTTAGCCCTGTAATCAAGGCCCACCAAGGATTTATCGACAATTTCCAGGGAGACGGCATGATGGCGCTTTTCCCGCAATCGGCCGATGATGCGGTCCGGGCGGCGATTGCGATGCATGCGGCGGTCGCAGAGTACAATCAGGACCGCCAGCAAAAAGGATTTCAACCCATCGGCATCGGCGTGGGGCTGCACATCGGTGATCTGATGCTGGGCATCATCGGCCACGCCGAGCGCATGCAGGGCACCGTGGTGGCCGACGCGGTCAATCTGGCCTCGCGACTTGAAGGGTTAACCCGCGTATATGGTTCCTCGATCAGCATCAGCGAGCCCACTCTGAAGCAGTTGAAAGATCCCGACCAGTACAAACATCGGTTCGTCGACAAAGTTCAGGTCAAGGGCAAAAAGGATCCCGTTTCGGTTCATGAAGTCTATGACGGCGATCCGCCGGCAGTCATTGATTTAAAAGAACAGACCAAAGACGAATTTGAACAGGGACTGGGTTTGTATTATGACCGCAAGTTTTCCGAGGCCAGTGTCAAGTTCAACCAGGTGTTGGAAAAACATCCCGCGGACCGCGCCGCCCGCATTTATCTGAAACGCTCCGCCAACTATATGGTCAACGGCGTGCCGGACGATTGGATCGGGGTTGAGGTTCTCACTCAAAAATAATTTAAATTGAGCATTTCAAATTCTAAAAATGAATATTTTTTAAGTATAAAGAATTTTATTCTTTTTAATTTTTAGAATTTGAAACCCTTCGGGCTTGCCGATCTCACCGCATCTACTGCGTTAGATGCTGTCCCGCATAGTACACTATAGCGGCACAACATCTGCCTTGTAGCTGCGGCAAACTCGACAAGCGTTCAATTCAAATAGAAGCTACCTCAAAAATGCATCTAACGCCCAAGGGCTTTGTTAAATAAAAAATGAGCCTCTAACGGTGCCTCATAATATGAGTGCCGAAAGTGATCTAAAATGCCGAAAGTTATGGTGTCGCTGCGCTCCATCTTTATATTATATGATAGAATTCCTCAATTTTAGGCATTTTAGATCATTTTAAATTTTAGCGCATTTGGAGTAAGTGCAATGAAACTCAAATATAAAATACTGCTGCTTTATGTGGTGGTCGGCCTTCTGATTTTGCTGTCAATCGGCGAATTCGTTTCATCACGGCTGAAAAATGATCGGTTTTCAACAGTTTACAACGGGCTGCAGAATGAGCTGACCCATATTGATTTTGCCCTGCAAAACACGTTTTTACAGGTCGAAGAGGATTTAAACGACCTGGTTGCCGACGAAACGGTTCGATTCAGAAACGATGCGGATTTTACCAGTTTCCTGGAAGCCGACCCGGATACCTTCCAATATGCCATCGGTGCACCGGAGCAGAGGATCATCGACATTTTCAACCGCTATCGAAAAACACATAAATATGTGAACTCGGTTTATATGGGCCGGAAAAACGGCAGTTTTGTCAGGTCCCATAAGCGGGCACGGTCCACAAAATATGATCCGCGAACACGGCCCTGGTACACGCTGGCCAAGGAAAATCCAGGGCAGGTCATGCGAACCCCGCCGTATTCTTCCGTAACCTCTCCGGATGTGAACATCGGGACCGTCAAAGCGCTCCTGGATGAAAAAGGAGCGGTTTTCGGGGTGGTGGGCATTGATATCACCCTGGCCAGCCTGACCGATTACATTGAAAATGTCACGGTGGGACACAAAGGATATATGGTTTTACTGGATGAAGAAGGAACTTTTTTAGCGAGCCAGGACCAGTCTGTGCGCGCGCTGACCATTGAAGCCTTATTTAAAGATGATTTGCAGCCGTTTTTCACACAGGACCGGGGCTTTGTGACCGTCACCAGAGACGGCGAAAAACATTATATCTTCTTTTATACTTCCCCCGAGCTGGGCTGGAAGCTGGGAATGATCATTCCGGTCGAGGAAATAGACGGCGAGGTCAGAAGCTTTGTGAACAAGATTATTATGGTGCTATTCGTCTCACTGGCGCTGCTGAGTGTTCTGACGATCTTCGGCCTGCAAAGGTTTGTGATCAAACCCATAAAACGGCTGAATGAGGGAAGCCGGGTTATCGCCGAAACCGGTGACCTTAACTACCAGATTGAAATCAACTCCAGAGATGAAATTGGCAGCCTGGCTCACTCTTTCAACGAAATGATAACCTCCATTAACCAGGCAGAGTCTGCCCTGAAGGCATCGGAGACCGAACTGAAAAAACATCGCGACCATCTGGAGGAACTGGTCGCAGCACGCACGGCCGAGTTGGAAGAAAATCAAAAGCGTCTCGAGCGGGCCGAAGAACGCAGCCGCCTGCTTTTAGAATCCGCCGGTGAAGGCATCTTTGGCGTGGGGCACGACGGATTGGTGACCTTCATCAATCCGGCCGGCCTGGCCATGCTGGGCTTTGAGGCCGAGGAGGTCATCGGCCGACAGATTCACGACCTGGTTCACCACACCCATGCCGACGGAACCGCCTACCCGGTCGAGGATTGTCCCATGCATCATTCGCTGGTTCACGGTACGACTGCCAAAATCGACAACGAAATCCTGTGGCGCAAAGACGGAACTTATTTCCCGGTGGAATACAGCAGCGTGCCGATTGCCAAAAACGGAAACATCTCGGGAAGCGTGGTGGTGTTCAGCGATATCACCGAGCGCAAAAAAGCCGAAGAAGAACTTCGGAAACTGTCATCCGCCATTGAACAAAGCCAGGTGTCGGTGGTCATCACCGATCCGGGTGGCGTCATCGAGTACGTCAATCCCAAGTTCAGCGAAGTAACCGGCTACAGCTTTGAAGAAACGGTCGGTCAAAATCCGAGCGTGTTGAATGCGGGACTCCAGAGTCCCGAGTTTTACAAAGACCTTTGGGATACAATCAGTGCCGGTCGCGTCTGGCAGGGGGAATTTGCCAACAGAAAGAAAAATGGCGACATCTTCTGGGAAAATGCCGTTATTTCGCCGCTTCGCAACCCGGAAGGCCAGATCACCCATTTTGTGGCCGTCAAAGAGGATATTACCGAGCGTAAGAAAGCCGAAGAAGCGCTAAAAAATTCCGAGCAGCGGCTGGCCCAGATCATCAACTTCCTGCCGGATCCGACTTTTGTTATCGACGATGAAGGCACGGTGGTCACCTGGAACCAGGCCATGGAAAAACTGACCGGAATTGCTGCAGCTGAAATATTGGGCAAAGGCAACTATGAATATGCCCTGCCTTTTTATGGTGAAAGACGACCGATTCTGATCGATCTGGTCAAAAACTGGAATGCCGAATATGAAAAAAAATACCTGTCCGTTGATAGGGATGGAAATAATCTAATTTCGGAATCCTACCACCCCGATCTGGGAGGAAAAGACGTATATCTGCACGGAACGGCCGGTCTGATTTACGACGCCGCCGGCCAGGCGACCGGTGCCATCGAATCGCTGCGTGATGTCACCGAAAAAAAGAAGGCCGACGACATCATCCGTGAAAACGAGGAACGCCTGAGCAACATCTTAAAAACCACCAACGAGGGTTTCTGGCTTATCGACACAGACGACAACACCCTGGACGTCAATGAAGCCATGTGCGAAATCCTGCAACGGCCGCGAGATGAAGTTATCGGCCAGAGTATCAACAACTTTCTGGACGAAAAAAACATCAAGATCGTTCGCGGGCAGGAACATGCCCGTGGCGAGGGCAGGAAGGGCTTATATGAGGTCTCCGTATCCCGTGCGAATGGAACCTTCGTACCCTGCCTGGTCAATGCGGCGCCCCTTTTGGATGCAGACGGCAATAAAATCGGCTCCTTCGGCATGTTTACCGACATCACCGAACGCAAGCACATGGAAGATGAACTCCTCGAGGCCAAACAATCGGCGGACGAGGCCAACAAGGCCAAAAGTGATTTTCTGGCCAACATGAGCCACGAGATCCGCACACCGATGAATGCGGTCATCGGCATGACCCATCTGGCCCTAAAGACCGAATTGACCTCAAAGCAGCGCGATTACCTGGCCAAGATCCAGTCATCGGCGAATTCACTTTTGGGCATCATCAACGACATTCTGGATTTTTCCAAGATCGAAGCCGGCAAACTGGATATGGAATCGATTGACTTCAATCTCGATGAAGTGCTGGATAACCTGGGCAATCTGGTGACCGTCAAAGCGCAGGAGAAAAAGGATCTTGAAGTTCTTTTCGCCACGGCGCAGGATGTCCCCCGGTTTCTGGTTGGAGATCCCCTGCGGCTGGGACAAATTTTGATCAATCTGGCGAACAATGCGGTTAAATTCACCGAACAGGGTGAAATTGTGGTTTCCACCGAGCTGTTGAAACGGGATGAGGGGCGGGTCAACCTGAAGTTTGCGGTCAGCGATACGGGTATCGGATTGACCCCGGAGCAGGCAGGCAGACTGTTCCAATCCTTCACCCAGGCCGACACTTCCACCACCCGCAAATTCGGCGGCACCGGGCTGGGTCTGGCCATCAGCAAGCGTCTGGTGGAGATGATGAACGGTGAAATCTGGGTGAAAAGTGAGCCCGGTCAGGGCAGTACCTTCAATTTTACGGCTGTCTTCGGCCTGGGGGAAGAGAAAGCCGAAAGACATTTTACCACCACCCCGGATATGCGGGGCATGAAGGTGCTGGTGGTGGACGACAATGCCACCTCGCGCGAAATTTTTGAAGAGATGCTGGCGTCTTTTTCATTTGACGTTACCCAGGCGGCTTCCGGCAAAGAAGGGCTGGTCGAGCTGGAGAATGCGCCCGAGGAGGACCCCATTGAGCTGGTAATCATGGACTGGAAAATGCCGGGTATGGACGGCATCGAGACCGCCCGGCGCATCAAGCAACATCCCGGCTTAAAGCATATTCCCGCCATTATCATGGCAACGGCCTACGGCCGCGAAGACATCATGCGCAAGGCAGAGCAATTGGGCCTGGAGGGATTTCTGCTCAAACCGGTGAACCCTTCGATTCTGTTTGATGCCATCATGATGGCTTTCGGCCAGGAGGTATCTGAGGCCGCAGGCAGAACCCGGATAAAAGAGCGGGAAGCCGATACGCTGCAAAATATTCGTGGCGCGCAGATATTGCTGGTTGAGGACAACGAGATCAACCAGCAGGTGGCCCGGGAAATCCTGGAAGGCGCCGGCCTCAGGGTCACCCTGGCCAACAACGGCCAGGAAGCCGTTGATGCGGTGCAGAACAATCATTATGATGTCGTGCTTATGGATGTGCAGATGCCGGTCATGGATGGATACACCGCGACGCGGGAAATCCGAAATCTGAAATCCGAAATCCGAAATGTGCCCATCATCGCCATGACGGCGCACGCCATGGCCGGCGATGAAGAAAAAAGCCTGCAAGCCGGCATGAACGGCCATGTCACCAAGCCCATCGATCCGGATCAGCTGTTTGGTGCCCTGCAGCAATGGGTCAAGCCGCCGGACGAGCGTCAAGCATGGGCGTCTATAAACACACCCGCCACGGGCCCAGACACAGAAGAACCGGAACCCGGCGCTCAACAGCTGCCGCAGACCCTGCCGGGTTTTGAGTTGGCCGAAGGGCTCAACCGGCTGCAGGGCAATCAAAAGCTTTACCGTAAACTGTTGCTGGATTTTGGTGTTAATTACAAAGGGGTCGCGGCTGAAATCCGGAATGCGCTCACTGCCGGAGATCTTAAACAGGCTCACAGCCTGGTTCACAACATCAAGGGTCTGGCCGGCAACCTGGCGGCCACCGAGCTGCAGGCCGCCGCGGTGGAATTCGAAAAGCTGATCAAAGGGGATCAACCGCCGGCAGCCTCCCAAAATCAGTTTGATAAAAAATTTGAAATCCTGGAAACAGCCATCAATCGGGCAATCGAGGCCGTTCAATCACTGGGCTCCGCACCTGAGAAAATACCCGCAGCACCATCTGGCGATGCCATGGCTACCCTTAGCCCACAACTGGCAAAAGAAGCGGCCGACCTGCTCAAAGAGCCGGTTGAGATGGGAGATGTCAACCAGATTAAATCCGTTGCTAAGGAACTAAAATCAAAGTCCAGCGCATTTGAATCATTCAGCGCCCAATGCATTCAACTCGCCGACGATTTTGATTTCGAGGGCATCGGCGAACTGATCGCCAAACTGGGAAAATAGCGGGGACGGCTGTGAAGTAGCGGCGACTTTCACCACGAAGAGCACGAAGAAACACGAAGATGAAAATCAAATTTTAATGATTTGCTTCGTATCCTTCGTGATCTTGGTGGTAAGATTCGAGCCGAGAGTCAAACTCAGGAAATGACATGACCGTCACTCATGGTGTCAATTATTTCTGGGACGGCACACTAGCATACAATGCCCAAGAAAAGCGCCTGGTCATCATCCGCCGCGCGCCCGTTGGCAAACGCGTTGACATCCTGCATGATCGCGGTTAGCAGCTCCCGGGGCTGAAAATCACCGCCGGCTTCCAGCTGCCGCAATAAGCGCTCCTCCCCGTAGGTTTCCCCGTCTGTATTAAACCGTTCGGTAATCCCATCGGTATACATGAGGATGCGATCGCCCGGATGCAGTTCGGCTTCTGTCACCGGAACCTGTTCGTATGGATCGATTCCCAATGGGAACACACCACCGCATTTATACTCGATCGCTTTCTGCTCAGCAGACCGGTAGATCATTGGCGGCGGGTGGCCGGCCCGAGCAATTTTAAGGCTACGGCTTGCGGCGTCGTAAACAACATACAAGGCCGTAACAAAGCTGGGATCAGCCACTTTACACATGTGATCATTTAAAAAATACAACAGTTCACCGGGATTGGCGGGGGGTTGCGGGTAGGAGCGGAAAAGCGCACAGGTCATGGCCATCATGACTGCCGCCGGCGCACTGTGCCCTTCGGCATCGGCCACCAGAAAACCCCACTGATTATCGGTCATCTTGGCAATATCGTAATAGTCTCCGCCGGCATACAGACTGGTTTCATAATGCACGGCAAGCTTTAAACCCGTAATCTCAGGAAGATTCTTGGGCAGCAGGCGGCGCTGGACATCGGAGGCGGCCTCGAGTTCATCTTCGAGTGCGTCCTTCTTTTCTTCGACTTCACGCTTGAGTCGATGTATGGTCAGGTGGGTGTTTACCCGCGCGATAACCTCGTCCGGCTGAAAAGGCTTGGATACATAATCAACCGCTCCCAGCTGCAGACCCTGAACCTTGTCTTTGGTGTCGGTGAGCGCCGATAGAAATATAACCGGTATGGCGGCCATGGCGGGATCCGCTTTCAGGCGGCGGCAGACTTCAAAGCCGTCGATTCCGGGCATCATGATATCCAACAAAATTAGATCCGGCGAGGCCTTGCCGGCGATGGAAAGGGCTGTTTCACCGTTTTTGGCCACCAGCAGCTTACACCCGGTAGTCTCAAGTGTCTGGTAGAGAACCTGCAAATTGGTGGGGTTATCATCTACAAGCAGTAAAGATTCTTGTTCCCGGCTGTTTTCCGACATCCGTTATCCCTTCAGCAGATCTAAGCATTTACCCTTCTCGTTTCTTAACTTCATCTATACCCGCTTCAACAGATTCTGCAATGGGTATAATGGCGCCGAATCCGCTAACTTCAAATACTTCTTTCACATAGGCATTGAGTGCGCAGAGGGCAAATTTTCCGTCTTTGCGCTTTATTTCTTTGGCAGCACCTAAAACCACCCTCAGGCCGGCGCTGCTCAGATATTCAAGGTCTGCGAAATCAAAAAGGAGTCGATTATTTTCACCTTCCAGGATGCCTTTAATCGTCTGTTCGGCTTCGATTGCTGATGACCCATCCAAACGCCCCTTAAAGGCCAGAAAAACAATCCCGTTTTCCTCTTTTTGACTGATCTCCATAACCAACCCCTTTAACCGGTAAATTCAAGCATCCATTCTTATTAACCTCAATTTTTCGCGCAACATTTAGGCGTAAAACATAATCATATAACCATTTTAAGGTCCAAATCAATACCTTCTGGCAGTATTCCAATCTGTTAGACCGACCATCATAATAGAAATGATGCCTTCTGCCAATAATTTATTTTTGTTGTGACCGATATGGCTCTGGGCAGCAAGGGCTTTCAGGACGATGGGGAATAAAATATAAAGCTTGTAGAGATTGGGGATTAATGATACGAAGATGAAACGAAAATGGTTTGAAAATGTCACTTTTGTACACTTTCTGGGATTAATCTTCGAATCAAGCTTGGAATTCTCCAATTTAATATAATAATGTCTAATTTGGACCTTCTTCGCCTTTTTGGAAGCCACCTCCCGAGAAAATCGTACAGATGCTGAAGGTTAAGGAGGATTTCACCAATGGCTGAAGGTCGTATCAAATGGTATAACGAAAAAAAGGGATACGGATTTATTGAATCCGACGAAGAGGGTGAGATTTTCGTGCACAAAACCGGGATCGTAGACCACGGTTTTTTTACATTGCGAGCTGATGATCCGGTGTCATTTGAAACAAAGCAAACCCAGAGAGGAAAGCAGGCCATAAATGTTAAGCGCATTTAATGGTTCGCTGCCTATCTTTAATCAAAAAGGCAGAGTCACCAAAGAGGCTCTGCCTTTTTAGTTCAAGGAAATGGGGGATTATGAAACAACGCTATCATATTTCGCGCGACGAAAAGACGAGTGAATTGACGATTGAGGAATATGCGGTAATTGCCGGCAATGTAAAGCGGCATGAAATCAGCGCCATTGCCCGGGACGATTTTACCCTGTTGTGCATTGAAACATACGAGGATAAAGCCATTAAAAAAGCGATTTCAGAGGGAAAAGAGGCCCTGGTAACCATGCTGCGGACCGACAATCTTTTTCCCATCGGCACCTACGCGGATGTCATTGCCGAGTCCGTCATAGAGATTTATGGCAAGAATGATCATTCCTCAAAAGAGCTCTTATTTGATGATCTGGACCTGTTCGAGTCTTTTCAGGAAGCATCGCCGTAGAGCCCTCTTGATGGCGCTTAGACCGGAAAAGCGATCATTCAATTTTGAGAAACACCTGAAAACCGCAGATACTTGCTGATTTAAGGGTACGAAGAAGATCCATGAAAACATTGCTCTTGTATCCGTCCTTTCCAGATACCTTCTGGAGTTTTAAGCACGCCCTGAAGTTTATCCAGAAACGCTCGGCCTTCCCGCCGTTGGGCCTGCTAACGGTAGCCGCCATGTTGCCCGCCAGCTGGCCCAAGCGGCTGATCGATCTCAATGTTAACCCGTTGACAGAAAATGACATGGCATGGGCTGACTGTGTTTTCGTCAGCGCTATGGCCGTGCAGCGTGAATCGGCGCGCAATACCATCACGCGTTGCAAAGAAGCCGGTCTAAAAGTCGTCGCCGGTGGACCGCTGTTTACAGATGAACATAAGGATTTTGGAGCCGTTGATCATTTTGTGTTAAACGAAGCCGAGCTGACGCTGCCGTCTTTTTTGCGCGACCTGCAACGCGCATGTCCTCAACGATTGTACCAGACGAGCGCGTTTGCCGATCTGAGTCAAACTCCGCCGCCACTGTGGCATCTAATCGATATGAAACGCTATGCGGCAATGAGCATTCAGTTTTCCCGCGGCTGCCCGTTTAATTGTGACTTTTGCAATATCACAGCGCTGCTTGGGCACCGACCGCGGCACAAAACGGCTTCCCAGATTATCACCGAACTGGACAGTCTTTACGGCCTGGGTTGGCGCGGAAATATTTTTTTTGTTGATGACAACTTTATCAGCAATAAAAAATATCTTAAAGCAGAACTGTTGCCGGCGTTGATCGCTTGGCATAAAGATAAAAAATCCATTCGGTTCAACACCGAAGCCTCGGTCAATCTGGCCGATGATGACACGTTAATGAACATGATGGTCGCCGCCGGTTTTGATTCGGTCTTTATCGGCATTGAAACACCGGCCGAAGAAGGGCTGGCCGAGTGCAACAAAAATCAGAATAAAGGCCGCAACCTGGTTGAAAGTGTAAAGCGGATTCATCGAACCGGTTTACAGGTGCAGGGCGGTTTTATTGTGGGCTTCGACAGTGATACACCTTCCATTTTTCAACGCCAGATCGACTTTATACAAAATAGTGGCATCGTGACCGCCATGGTCGGTTTGTTGAATGCTCCTCCGGGCACGCGGCTCTATAACCGCCTGAAAAAAGAGGGCCGTCTGGACGGCTTAGTTTCGTGCAATACCGATGGAACCACCAATATCATCCCGCGTATGGATCTCAAAGCGCTAAGCGACGGATATAAGCGCATCATGGGTCACATTTATTCACCCAAAATCTATTATGACCGGGTGCGGACCTTTCTGAAGGAGTACAAGGCACCGGAAGCGAAACTGCCGCTCAGCATTCACGACCTGATGGCGTTTTTGCGATCCTGCATTCGTCTGGGGATTTTTGGCAAGGAGCGTTTCCATTACTGGAAGCTTTTGTTGTGGACCCTGCGTAAGCGACCGGAATTGCTTTCTCTGGCCGTTACCTTTGCCATTTACGGTCACCATTTCCGAAAAGTCTGCGAAATCCATATCCTTTGAGTCATCGAAGGACACCGACCCACTTACTGGTGTATATTAAAAAAATGTTGATTCCTTTTCGCGAGTCTATTATACAGCAATTGCAGGGAGGTTACATCAACACGAGCATCTGCTAGTCATTCATCCGATTAGCCGTTTATACCGCTTGTCATTTTAATGTTCCGAAAATAAGGATGGCGGCATAAGAGTTGTCGCAAAAAACCGTCCTCCAATCGGAACGTTTTTTTGACAACGGCTATAAATCCGGAGCCGTTATGTCTCTGACAAAAAAACAGATCATCGGCACCGTGGCCCACCATACGGGATTTACTCAGAAAAAATCCCGCGAGTCTGTCAATACCCTTATCGAAATCATCAAAAGCACGCTCGAATCCGGCGATGATATCAAAATCAGGCATTTCGGTAAATTCGCGATTAAAGAAAAAAAAAGTCGCCGCTGGCGTAATCCCTTGTCCGGCAACGAAATGGTGCTGCCGCCTAAAAGGGTGGTTACTTTTAAAGTTTATAAACGTCTGAAGGACAGGCTCAATGCAAAGCCCGACCCCATCAACCTGCACCATAGGACTCATGCTCAAAAAAACGCGGTTCGCACCGGTGTCATCAGTCCGGGCAGTCTCAAAATTATAATAGGCAACCATAAACGCTGGTTGGAGTCCGAGGGTAAAATGGGTGAAAAGGCCGTTTTGATCCGCGCAAAGCTCAAACAGGCTGATCTTTACGGTCTTCGGCTGTCTCAGGTGGATTTTCGGGAAGCTGATTTGCGCGGTGCCGACCTGTCCGAAGCCGACCTTTACGAAACCAATTTCCAGGAAGCCAACCTGGTGGGTGCGATCTTAGAATGGGCCAGCCTTGACGGGGCCAATCTCAAGTGGGCGGATCTTCAGGGCGCTGATCTTCGATGGGCCAACCTTGAAGGTACGAATTTAACCGGAGCCAACCTGCGATTCGCTGATTTTGAAGGGGCCAACCTCAAAGGCGCAAAATTGTGCGAAGCCGATCTATATGGCACAAATCTGCGCAATACGGATATGCAGGGAACCATACTCGATAAGATCAAGCTGGATTATGAAACCCAGTTAAACCTGCCAAAACCGGTTTTCGACAAATACCGGCAAACCTTTCAGGTGCTGGAATGGTCGCCAAGCCCGGCTCCTTCCTACTAGTGCTGTGTCCCGATATTTGGGATGATGGGCACCCAAGCATTTATCGCAGCCCATAGCGCGAATTGAATCCCGAATATCGGGGCACCGGCACTTAGCCGTTCATAGCGTCTTTCAGAAAATGACATGCCCGTCCCTTATTTTGTCAATTATTTCCGAGACCCGATACGAGCAGCCATTTCATATTCTCATTGAAGTCATTTTCCCAGAATTTTGCTTAAGGCTCAAGAGCTCATAACTTGTAGCTCATAGCAAAATATTGCACAACAGGGCCTCCAGAGGGACCTGAGATTTTTTAGGACATAGATAAACGCAGAAAAACACAGATTTTAGGGTTACAAACTTAGACGAATTTTCCATTTTAAAAACTATCTGTGGAAACCCGTGCAGATCTGTGTCTTATATGTTTTTCGAGATGAATTCAATGCGTCGATAGCCGTCATGACGTGTCCGTCTGCGCCATGACTGGTCCTTGCAGAACCGTGAGCTGTCGTTTTGCGTCATGAGCTGGCAAAGAATGCTGTAAAGCAGCTTTCCCTGCAAATTTTCATCCATTCAGCCCTTGCGCCCGCAAAGTGGATGGGTTAAACTAGAACCCATCTGCAAAATGCATCTAACGCCCAAGGGCATTGTTGTCCAGGATAAATGGATTACACATCTATTTTTATGAAGATTAAGGTGTGCATCAAACCGATTCAGAATGCTCGAATATCGCGGCAAAATGCCGCTCCCACATATGTTTTGGCAGTTATTACCTGAATCTTGCATGAAAATTAATGCGAAGTTTAGAATGCCTTTTATGGCAGCACGTCAAGCAAATTATAGAAATACAACAAAAGACCTGTTTGGTATAATGGATGAGATCATTTTATCGCATTAATTTTCACCCGCTGGGCGAGCCGGAGGCTTCCATCTGCTGCGTTATTAAGGGCAAAGCATAGATTACTATTGCTTCGCCCTGAAATGCCTTGCTTATGAAAACTTCCGACTCGTGCAAAATTAAGGTATTAAATTAAACTCACTATGATGAATCAAAAGAGTGGGAGTGGCTTTTAGCCACGAATAATATGCGCCACTTTTGAATCGGCCTGCGACGAGCTCAGGCGCGCCGTTTGCGTCGCGCCCTTGGACGTGATCTGCTATTTTTCAGATAGGTTCTGGTTTCAAGATGCAGATAGTGGATCCATGGCTATTGAGCACAGAGCCAGCCGGCTGAATTTTTCTTTTTTGATTTATGAGTATCAAACGATGGCTTCAAAGCGTGCACCCCAAAAAGCACCCGCAAAGATCCCGCCTGAAACCGCCGAGCGGATTGTGGCAATCGCCCTGCAGCATCCGGAGCTGGGGGCCCGGCGACTGGTGCCGCTGCTGAAAAAAAAGCGCATATCGGTATCCGCGACCAGCGTCCAAAACATCCTGCGCCGCCACAACCTGCAGACGCGCGCTATGCGGCTGGCGAAAGCCAAACCTGGAAAGAAATCCCCAAAAACCCGCAAGCCCAAAGCGCAGCCCCAAAAACCTTCACCCCAAATCTCCGATAAAGTTGCCGCGCGCATCGTCGATATCTCCCTGCAGAATCCTGATTTCGGCGCCCAACGGCTGGTGCCGCTGCTCGAAGAACAGGAAATTTTTGCATCTTCATCGGCTGTGTATCGGGTTTTAAAACGCAACGGACTGCAAACCCGCCAGATTCGGCTGGATAAAGCCGCTCAAATTTCCGCCGCACCGGTCATTTTCCCCAAAAAGTTTCCGGATAAGATTCCGCCCGAGGTCGAAGACAGAATTGTCGGTCTTTCACTGGAAAACCCCGACCTGGGCGCCCGGCGTCTGATGCAGCTACTGCAGCAGGAGGATATATTCGTTTCGGCCGCGTCAGTCTATAAAATCCTGAAGCGCAACGACCTTGAAAATCGGCCCAAAAGACTTCTGAAGCTCAAAGAGCAACAGATCCCGGAAGTCCCGGTTGCAGCTGAGGCCGAAGGCCCCATACCTGTTTTAGGGCCACCGGAAACAGAGCCCGCGCAGGCAGCAGAAGAAATGCCGGAACCGGTCATTGAGCCGTCGGTGGCCGTACCGATCCCGCCTGCGGCGGAAGCGCCTGTGCCGGTCGAAGAGCCGCAGCCCGTAACCGAAAGCATCGAGATCGCTCCGGCTGAACCCGAACCGCCACCGGCGCGAAAAACGCTTTTAACAATACCGCGCACAAAAAGCCACTGGATTTTTTATCCGCTTTATCTGTTGCTGCTTTTGCTGATTGGATATCTGGGATTTCAGGCGGTACAGGCCATACAAATTTCCCGGCAGGAAGCGGATGCGGTAGCAGTTTCGGGCTCTGCCGGCGGGCGGCCATCCGTTCAACCCCAGGCTTCCATCCGCCCCTTAAGCGATTACCAGGTTATCTGGCAGCGCAATCTGTTCAACGTCGCGCTATCCAAGGATTCAGACAAGCAGGAGGAAATCTCTCTGGATAAGATCGCTCTGGCCAAAAAAGATATAGGTCTGGAGCTGGTGGGAACGGTGGTGGCCGACGATCCTGGCCTGAGCCGTGCCATTATCGACAACCGCAAAACCCGCGAGCAGGAAGCCTATCGAGAAGGGGATAATGCCGGAACGATAAAAATAAAGAAAATTCTGCGCAACAACGTGATCATTACCACTGCCAAAGGCGACGAGCTGCTGACCGTTGAGATCAAAGAATCCGCAAAAGGTTCGACTTCTTTTGCACCGTCGAAAAGCATCGGCAGTCGTTCGCCT
This sequence comes from Desulfobacterales bacterium, assembly GCA_050116835.1. GTDB lineage: Bacteria > Desulfobacterota > Desulfobacteria > Desulfobacterales > JAHEIW01 > JAHEIW01. The sequence goes on along the minus strand of JASFNW010000068.1, from coordinate 5,862 downwards.
TCCTCGCAGAGCAGTCCGCAATCAAATGCCCGCAGACCGCGATCACTCGTCAGGACCCGCTCCATTAAACTCAAACGTGAAGATGTGGAAACATCCCTTGCCGATGTCAACGCCTTAATGGAAAAGATAAACGTTAGACCCTACATGCAGGGCGACCAACCGTCGGGGTTTAGAATCAGCAACATACCGGCCGACAGTGTTTTACGCAAAATGGGGCTGCGCAGCCGGGACGTGATCGTCGGCGTAGGTGAAGATGACATTACCAGCCCGGATCAGGCTTCAGATTTTTTCGAAAGGCTCGCCAGCGGGGAAGAAATCACCATCAGAGTCAAACGCAGACGCCGCACGCGCCAGATAAAGCTCAACATCGAATAATCCTGCGTGTTTTCCCTTCTTGATCTTCGTGTTCTGAATGGTGCAATACAAAGGGTCGTATTCAAACGGCGCTTTTCGGATAGCCGCGTCTTTTTAGTTTACCAACGCCATTAACAAAAGTGAGGCCTTTATGTATTTTGATAAACCTGGAAAGGACAATACGCAGCAAGCTTTGAATTTGGCGGCTGCAAGGGCCAAAGATCTCGGTATCAAGGAGGTGGTGGTGGCATCGACCAGCGGCTTCACCGCCTACCAGGCCCTCGACATTTTTGATGGCCCCCGCATCACAGCCGTCACCTACCACTGCGGATTTAAAGAACCGTTTAAAAGTCAAATGCCCGCCGATGTTAAAACCGACCTGCAACAAAAAGGGGTCACCGTGGTGGCCGCCAGCCATGCGCTTTCAGGATTAGAGCGCTCGGTTGCCAAAAAACATTCCGGTGCATATCCGGTTTTGATTATGGCCGACACCCTGAGACTCTTCGGCCAGGGCGTCAAAGTGGCCGTGGAGGTTGCGGTGATGGCCGCCGACGCCGGCGCCTTGAGCGGCAATGACATTATCGCCGTCGGCGGATCAGGCCGGGGTGCAGATGCGGCCCTGGTGTTGAAACCGGCGCACCAGAACAATTTTTTTGACCTGCGGATCAGGGAAATCATCTGTAAACCGAGTTCATTTTAAACTCTGCACCTATAAATTATGATTTTTATCGCTGGCGTTTCACCCAAAAAAAAGATTTTGGACCAAAATCCGCGCAGATGTTCGGTGTGCGGATTGAATCAGGCGTATTATCAGCGCATCGACCACTATCTCAGCCTTTTTTTTATCCCCGTATTCAGAGTCAAAAAGGGCGAGCCGTTTAGCGTGTGCGACCGCTGCGCGCAGTCCGGCCAGGGTTTCGGTCCGGATTATGCTCAACCGCAAACCGACTTGCGCCGCACGTGCAGCCGTTGCGGAAAAGTGCTCAATGCGGATTTTAAATACTGCCCGCATTGTGGAAAACGGGTGTGAATGGTTAAATCGTTGATTCGTTGATTGGTTGATTAGGGATAAAATGAATATTCCTTTTATCGATTTGACCAATCAACTATTTAACCAATCAACCTGTAGGATGGAATTAACATAATTGCGCTTGTTAATTTGGTGAATAAAAATCTGCCCAAAACCAAGATCCAACAACTAGAGCGCCATGTTGTACTGGTGGCTCCGGAAATCCACTGGAATACCGGTAACATCGGCCGCACCTGTGTGGCTACCGGAGCCTATCTGCACCTGATCAAACCACTGGGATTTTCGCTGGACAGCAAGCGCCTCAAACGAGCGGGATTAGACTACTGGAATCACGTCAAGCTCGAGGTTTGGAATGATTTTGAAGCCCTGCTGTCAACGCTTACCCCGCAGCCGCAGGAGGTGGTCATTTTTTCAAAAACCGGCGCAAAGTCGTTCTGGGCTCTGCCGTCAGCTTCGCGCTTATTTCTGGTATTTGGCTCTGAAACCCGGGGACTGCCCGAGCACATCCGGCGCAAGTACCCGGATGCTACCTATCATATACCCATCACCAAATACATTCGATCCTTAAATCTTTCCACCGCCGTGGGCATTGCCCTCTATGAGAGTTTGCGCTTGCAACATTCATTTCATGGCTGGCACACTTAATTTAAAGTGTTGGATAATTGAGAAATTCGAGTATAATGGGGTAAATTTTAACTTTATCGAAGGTTATCCTAATTGTCAAAAATATGTTCCCATTGACTTAGCGAATCCTTCAAAAGTCATTGCGAGCGAAGCGCAGCATTCTCTCAGGGTTTGCAAAAGATTGTATCGTCGCAAAGCTCCTCGCAATGACGGATTATCGGAATATATCTCTGACAACCGCTATCAGTTAGGTGATATCTATTTTTCATTACTTTTATATATTGACATTTAAAGTAATGTGATTAAATTTTTTATACACTGTGAATTCAATATCCGTTGTGTTTTTTGAAGGAGGATGAACTTTAATGCGCTTCGATAAATTTACAATTAAATCTCAAGAACTTATTCAGAATGCCCAGTCACTGGCATCACAGCTGAATAACCAGCAGATTGAACCCGAGCATCTACTGGCCGCGATGCTCGACGAAAATAAAGGTATCGCCGTTGCCATGCTGCGCAAACTAGGTGCTTCTCCGGGTGATATCGCTCAGGCCGTAAAGGATGCCGTTGACCGACTCCCCAAGATTAGCGGCAGCGCAACCGCAGACGTTTATATTTCACCCCGGACCAAAGCGATACTGGAACAGGCGTTTAGCGAAGCCACCAAGATGAAGGACGAATATGTCAGCATCGAACATATCCTTTTAGCCATAACCGAAGAATCCGCCGGTGAAGCTGCTAAAATTCTATCCCGTGCGGGTGTCACACGGGACGCCATATTGCATGGTTTACAGGAAATAAGAGGCAATCAGCGCATCACCGATCCCAATCCGGAAGATAAATATCAGGCCCTGGAAAAATTCAGTCGCGACCTGACGGACCTGGCCCGGCTGGGCAAATTGGATCCCGTCATCGGACGGGATGAAGAAATCAGACGCATCGTTCAGGTGCTTTCCAGGCGCACGAAAAATAACCCGGTTTTAATCGGAGAGCCCGGTGTCGGCAAGACTGCCATTGTTGAAGGCCTGGCCCGACGAATTGTGGAAGGAGATGTTTCCGAAACCTTAAAAAATCGCCGGCTGGTGGCCCTCGATATGGGCGCCCTGATCGCCGGCGCTAAATACCGGGGTGAATTTGAAGATCGCCTCAAAGCCGTCTTAAAAGAAGTCGAAGGCGCCGAAGGCGAAATCATTCTATTTATCGATGAACTTCACACCGTTGTGGGAGCCGGTGCCGCCGAGGGCGCCGTGGATGCATCCAACATGCTCAAACCGGCGCTGGCCAGGGGTACATTGCGGTGTGTGGGGGCCACCACGCTGAATGAATATCGCAAATACATTGAAAAAGATGCCGCTCTGGAGCGCCGCTTTCAACCCGTTCTGGTCAAAGAGCCCTCGGTGGAAGATACCATTTCCATACTGCGGGGTCTTAAAGAAAAATACGAGGTCCATCATGGGGTTCGCATCCAGGATTCGGCTATTGTGGCGGCCGCGACCCTGTCGCATCGTTATATTGCCGATCGATTTTTACCGGATAAAGCCATTGATTTAATTGACGAATGTGCTTCCAAGCTGCGAATCGAAATCGACAGTATGCCAGCCGAAATCGACGAGGTTCAACGCAAAATTACCCAGACTGAAATCGAACGTCAGGCCCTAAAAAAGGAAAAAGATCCGGCTTCTAAGGATCGACTGCAAAAACTGGAATCAGAACTGGCCGATATGAACGACGAGCTGACTCAGATGAAGGGTCACTGGCAAAATGAAAAGGATCTGATCCAGACGATTCGTAAGATAAAGGAAGAGCAAGAACAATTAAGCACCGAGGCTCAGCTGGCCGAAAGAGAAGGCAATCTGGCCAGGGTGGCTGAACTGAGATACGGCAAGGCCCTGGAGCTTGAGAAACAACTGGAAGAAGCCAATCAAAAGCTCTCCGAGCTGCAGCAATCCAGCAAAATGCTCAAAGAAGAAGTCGATGATGAGGATGTGGCTGAGGTGGTATCCCGCTGGACCGGCATTCCGGTCAGCAAAATGCTCGAGGGCGAACGCGACAAACTGGTGCGTATGGAAGAGCGGCTGCACCGCAGAGTAATCGGTCAGGACGAAGCTGTGGCCGCCGTATCCAATGCCGTGCGCCGGGCGCGCTCCGGGCTACAGGACCCCAACCGTCCGATCGGCTCGTTTATATTCATGGGGCCCACCGGTGTCGGCAAGACCGAGTTGGCCAAAGCGCTGGCTGAATTTATTTTCGACAGTGAACAGGCCATCGTTCGCATTGACATGTCCGAATATATGGAAAAGCATTCCGTTGCCCGCCTGATCGGTGCGCCTCCCGGATATGTCGGCTATGAAGAAGGTGGATATCTAACCGAAGCCGTCCGCCGTCGGCCGTATGCGGTTGTCCTGTTTGATGAAATTGAAAAGGCACACCCGGAAGTCTTTAATATCATGTTACAAATCTTGGATGACGGACGCATGACCGACGGTCACGGACGCACCGTTGATTTTAAAAATACCATTGTCATCATGACCTCCAATGTGGGCAGCCAATTTATCCAGGAGCTGGCAACAGCCAACCGTGAGGAAATGGAGAAACGCGTGACCGAGGCCCTACGGGCCAGTTTCCGACCCGAATTTTTAAACCGAATCGATGAAATTATTATCTTCCAGAGCCTGACAGCCGATGATATTCTTAAGATTGTGGACATTCAGATGAACAGGTTGAGCCGTCGCCTTGATGATAAAAATATCGAGCTTATATTATCGGATAACGCAAAGGCGCTAATCGCCAAAAACGGCTACGATCCCGTTTATGGCGCACGGCCTCTGAAACGCGTGATTCAGCAATATATTGAGAACCCGCTGTCTTTGGAAATCTTAGAAGGCAAAATTTCCGAAGGTGCCCGCGTCAAAGCCGAAACCAAGGGCGATACAATTGTTTTTACGCCAATATAATGGTTATTGAGGAGAAAATCGCCCGGCTCTTTGAGAGCCGGGCTTTTACTTTGGGGGCTAAATTTCGAAAATACTATTGTAATCCAGATATACCCATCGTACTATTCTGACAATTACCCCAGGATATCAATTTCTGATGAGCCTATCTGTTCCTGAAAAATTGCGGCGGTTTTACGATCAGTTCTCCGGCAGCCATCAGGTGCTGATTGTGATCAATGCAGATCCGGATGCCATCGCCAGCTCAATGGCCATTCGGCGTCTGCTGTGGCGCAAGGTGCCTAACGTCACGATTTCAAATATCAACACCATCAATCGACCGGATAATCTGGCCATGATAAGATTGCTGGGCGTAAATATGATTCCCTTCGAGGATATAAAGGTGGATCAATTCAAACGGCGCGTCATTGTCGACTCCCAGCCGGATCATAATGAAATTATGTCGAAACTTAATGTGGACGTGATCATCGACCACCATCCCGATTCGGGCTGCAAGGCCCCGTTTATGGATATTCGGCCGCAATATGGCGCCACATCCACCATTCTGACCGAGTATCTGCGTTCGGCCAAAATAAAGCCATCAACCAAGCTGGCGACCGGTCTGTATCATGGCATTAAAACCGACACGAATGACTTTAAAGGACAAACACAGATTGAAGATGTGCGTGCTTTTCAATATTTATTTCGATTCGCCAATATCCACTTGGCCCGCAAAATTGAACAGGCTGATCTTCGTTTTGATCTTTTGAAATATTTTAAGACCGCTTTACAGACCATGCGACGACGCAAGGGTAAAGTCTATGTTCATCTGGGTAATGTGGTCAATCCGGATGTTTGCGTGCTGGTCGCCGACTTTTTTATGCGCGTCGATACCGTCACCTGGAGCATCGTGTCCGGCATCTG
>JASFNW010000067.1:0-26128 GCA_050116835.1 Desulfobacterales bacterium | reverse complement strand
CGTGCAACATCCAGGCGAGACCTGAATCTTGCATGAAAATTAATGAGAAGACTACATTTTTTTGATAAGGATGGCGGCCATTTTATCTCATTAATTTTCACCCGATGGGCGAGCCGGAGGCTTCCATCTGCTGCGTTATTAAGGTCGAGGCATAGTTGACTATAGCCTCGGCCTTAACTGCCTTGCATATGAAAGCCTCCGACTCGTGCAACATCCAGGCGAGACCTGAATCTTGCATGAAAATTAATGAGAAGACTACATTTTTTTGATAAGGATGGCGGCCATTTTATCTCATTAATTTTCACCCGATGGGCGAGCCGGAGGCTTCCATCTGCTGCGTTATTAAGGTCGAGGCATAGTTGACTATAGCCTCGGCCTTAACTGCCTTGCATATGAAAGCCTCCGACTCGTGCAATATCCAGGTACCATCTTCTATCAGTTCGTCTATTGGCTGGAGGGCCATTTTTCGTGGTAAGATGCCGCTCCCACTGCTTGTTAACACTGTGCGGGAGTGGCTTTCCAGCCACGAGATCTAAGGCCTAAAATTCATTGATGAGAAAAAAGAATAAACGCAAAGCGCCTGAATTCAAGAAGCCCTTTATCGTCCTGACCCGCAATAAAATTGCCGGCTGGTTGTTATTGATTTTTTTTCTGTGTGCCTGGATGTTTGTGCTGGGGGTTCTGGTGGGCAGGGGTACGGCCCCGCTAAAATTTGATCTTGCGGCGATTCAGAAAAAAATGGCTGCGCCCCAAAAAGCGCTTCCCGAAAAGCAAAACAAGGTGCCGCCGCAGGAGAAGGCGGTGACTGTAAAGGATAAAACCAAGCTTGAATTTTATGAAGCGCTCAAGGAGGACAGGGAAGACACAAAAGTATCGGTGCGGCCGAAGCCAAAGGTTGCCAAACCAAAGGATGAAAAGCCCGCTGGAAAAATTGCTGCCCCCAAAAAAAGGGCACCTAAATCAAAACCGCCTGAGCCCCAGCAATCCGCAGCGCCAAGCAAAGGAAAGGGAGCTGCCGTCGCCAATACCAAAACAGCCGGTCCGACTTACACGATTCAAGTCGCTGCAGTCAGAAACGCCAAGGATGCGGATCGATTGATCGAAAAATTAAAAGAACAGGGCTACCCGGCATACCGGACCATCGGAAAAATTCAGGGCAAAGGTGTCTGGTTCAGGGTTCGCATCGGATCCTATAAAAGCAAAACCGAGGCGCGCCAAACGCTGGACAAATTAAAAAAAGGTGGACGTAAACCGATCCTGGTGTTGCGTCAGTAGGGACTTACCACGAAAGCACGAAAACGAGTTGTGAACTAATTTTCGTGTTTTTGTCCTTTCGTGCTTTTGTGGTAAAAGATTTACCTCGTATAAGGAGTGTCGATGAAGATTACCAAAGAAGAAGTGTTGTATGTTGCCCGCCTGGCCCGTCTTGATCTGGACGCAGATGCTGTCGATCGATTTGCCGGCCAAATTGACGAGATCCTGGGCTATATTGACAAGTTGAATCAGGTCGATACAGAAGGCATCCAACCGACCTCGCATGCCATCTCGCTGACCAATGCCTTCCGCGCAGACGAACAAAGGCAGCACCTTGACCGAAAGTGGGCGCTGGCCAATGCGCCTGAAGAGGAAGAGGGGCAGTTTTTAGTCCCGAAAATAATCGATTGAGGAGGACCAGTAGGATAGCTCTTCAAATCAAAATATTTTTCACCACGAAGCGCGCGAAGGTCACAAAGATTTCAATCAAATGTATAAGGTTTTTCTTCGAGTTTTTCGAGTTTTCGTCCTTTTGTGCTTTCGTGATAGCTATCGCTTTTGGTTAAATAAGGAAAATGCACGTGAAATTATATGAATTGACCATAGAAGAGGCGCATCGTCGCTTAAAACAAAAAGACATTTCATCTGTCGAACTGACCCGGGCGGTTTTAGACCGCATCAATGCGGTTGAAGGCAGCGTGGATGCTTTTTTAAAAGTTTCAGAAAAGACCGCACTCAAGCAGGCCGAAGCGGCGGATAAAAAAATTGCCGACGGCCGTTGTGAGCCCCTGACCGGGATTCCGCTGGCCGTCAAGGATGTGATCTGTACGCGTGGGGTTAAGACCACCTGCGGGTCCAAGATCCTTGAAAATTTCATCCCCCCCTATAATGCGACGGTCATCGAGAAGCTTGAACGCGGGGGCGCCGTTATATTGGGTAAAACCAACATGGATGAATTTGCCATGGGCTCATCCACAGAACACTCCGGATACAAAATTACCCGCAATCCCTGGGATCTGACGCGGGTGCCGGGCGGGTCGAGCGGAGGATCGGCAGCGGCGGTTGCCGCCGATATGTGCCTGGCTGCCCTGGGTTCGGACACGGGGGGCTCGATCCGCCAGCCGGCATCTTATTGCAGCACGGTGGGCCTGAAGCCCACCTATGGACGGGTGTCACGTTTCGGGCTGGTGGCCTTTGCTTCTTCGCTGGACCAGATTGGGCCGCTGTCGAAGAATGTGACGGATTGCGCCGTCATGCTAAACGCCATAGCGGGATATGATTCGGCTGATTCGACTTCGGTTCCCAAAGATGTGCCGGATTATACGGCCGGATTGAAAAAGGGATTAAAAGGCATTCGGGTGGGCATTCCCATCGAATACACGGCGACTGAAGGCATGGACGCCGAAGTTTTGGATACTGTCGATAAGGCGGTGAGAGTCATCGAGGATATGGGCGCTGAAAAAATTGAGGTGTCCCTGCCGCATACCGATTATGGGGTGGCGGCGTATTATGTGATTGCGCCATCGGAGGCGAGTTCCAATCTGGCGCGCTATGACGGTGTCAAATACGGCGTGCGGGATGCCGATCAGAGCGAGCTGATCCAGATGTACCGCAGGACCCGCTCCCGGGGGTTCGGCCCTGAAGTTCAGCGACGCATTATTATTGGAACTTACTGCCTTTCAGCCGGCTACTATGATGCATACTACGGGAAGGCCTCACAGGTGCGAACCTTGATTGTGGAAGACTTTCGTAAGGCTTTTGAAAACTGCGATGTGCTGCTCTGCCCGGTGGCACCGGCTCCGGCCTTTAAAATCGGCGAAAAGGTCGATGATCCCCTGACCATGTATTTAATCGACATCTTCACTTTATCGGCCAATCTGGCAGGGATACCCGGCATGTCGGTCCCCTGTGGATTTTCCAGAAAGGGCCTGCCCATCGGACTGCAATTGCTGGGCAACCATTTTAACGAAGAGATGCTTATCAGGGTGGCTTACAATTTCGAGCAAGCCACAGAGTTTCATAAAAAAAAGCCAGAGCTTTAATCACCACGGGGATAAAAATTGGTTTGCTGATGAATTTTAATGTCCGATTTATGAAAAATGGCATTAAGCGTATGGTATTATAATTTCTTCGTTCCCTTCGTGTGCTTCGTGGTGAAAATTGGACATTAATAAAAGAAAGGAGCTTGAAATGACCACAGTGCAACCGGAAGGTGAAGACCTGAGAAAAGCCGTCAAATGGATTTCTGAAGAGCGTAAATACAATCCAAAAGCCACCCCCGCAAAGCTCATCGAAGAAGCCTGTTTAAAATTTGACCTGTCGCCGATGGATGCGGAGTACCTCAGGAATTTTTTTAAAAAGGCGGATGCATAGTGTTTGGTGTTTAGTATCTGGCGTTTTGATTAGGGGGATTAAATATGGCTTTTCTGCGATTTGAAGATCTGCGAGTTTTGTAAATTTCAAAAAAAATCACAAATTGGAGTGGGAGCGGCTTGTAGCCGCGATTGATAACTCAAGAAATTCGATCGATGGATCGCGGCCGGAGGCCGCTCCCACGAGATTAAAATACTCAAGCCAACGATAGGGCCGAAGATGGCAAAGATTAGAATCCTACCAGAAACCTTGTCGAACAAAATTGCGGCCGGCGAAGTGGTCGAGCGACCGGCCTCGGTAGTCAAGGAGCTGCTGGAAAATTCGCTGGATGCCCGCGCTACGCGTATTATCATTGAAGTCGAAAAAGGCGGCCAGTCCCTGATCCAGATTTCCGACAACGGTTCGGGCATGGGTGCCGACGACGCCCGTTTGGCCATCGAGCGACATGCGACGAGTAAAATTTCCAGTGTTGATGATTTGTTTGCCATCCAGACCCTGGGCTTCAGGGGCGAAGCGCTGCCCAGCATCGCTTCAGTTTCGCAATTTGAGCTGGTCACCCGCGACACGTCTTCCGATGTCGGCACCCAAATCATCGTTGAGGGCGGCAGAGTCCGGAGTGTCGGTGAACTCGGAGCCCCGCCTGGGACCCTGGTTGCAGTCAAACAATTGTTTTTTAATACGCCGGCGCGCAAAAAATTTTTAAAAACGGTCGGCACCGAAATGGGCCATATTGCCGATACCGTCTCCAGAATCGCGCTCGGCCACCCTGAAGTGCAGTTTCGCCTGGTTCACAACCACAAGGTTGTCAAAAGCTGGCCGGCCGCATCGCGACATGTCGACCGGATTGTGGAGGTGCTGGGCAAAGATGTCAGATCAGACCTGCATGCCATTCAATCAGACCGCAATGGCGTTGCCGTTTCAGGCTGGATCGGTTCGCCCGCCGTTACGCGCCGGACCTCCCGGGGCCTGTATGTTTTTGTCAATGACCGATTTGTGCGCGACCGGACCATCCAGCATGCTGTTTTTGCCGGATTTGCGCAGCGCCTGGTGAAAGGGCAATTTCCGGTGGCCGTGATTTTCATTCGGATTCCATTTGACCAGGTGGATGTCAACGTGCATCCGACCAAAAATGAGATTCGGTTTGTTAACCCGCACCGGGTACATGAGGTTGTAAAAGGCGCCATCGCTCAGACCCTTTATGAAATGGAGCGCGTCACCTGGCGCCCGTCAATGGAGCCGCAAAAAACGCCTCAGGTTGTCGAGTCACTTAAACCCTTTAAGCCTGAAAACATAGATGAACCGTCTGCATGGCAGGTACAGATATCACATCCTGAATCAAGTCTTAGCCAACCTCCAGCCAGAAGCCAGCAGCCAGTGGCCAGCAGCCAGATACACCAGCAGCCGGCAGCCAGTGGCCAAAAACATCAGCAGCCAGAGGCCGGCAGCCAGTGGCGCCAGGAGCGGGTATTTGACACCTCAGGCTTCAGCGCTTTAAGGGTCGTCGGCCAGGTGCACGGCACCTATATCGTGTGTGAGTCCGATGCCGGCCTGGTGCTCATCGACCACCACGCCGCCCACGAGCGGATTGTTTATGAACGGTTGCGGCGGCGCGCTGCCGGCCAGCCCGCTGCCGCTCAGAAGCTGCTGGTCCCCGAAACCCTCGAGCTCAATTTCAGCGAAGCCGAAATTTTAGCACAGATGATTCCGGATTTAAAAACCGTCGGCCTGGAGATCGAGCCCTTTGGTAAAAATTCGTTTGTCATCAAAGCGGTACCGGGCCTGCTGGCCGGACACGACCTCAAACCCATGATCATTGAAATGGTGGAAAAAGCAGCCGAGTCGGGCTATTCACCGGGACTGCAAGAAGCACTGGATCAATGCCGCCGGGTAATGGCCTGCCACGGGTCCCTGCGGGCGCGTCAGTCGCTGACTCCGGAACAGATCCGGCAGCTGCTTGTGCAGCTGGATGCATGTGAGCACCCATCTCATTGCCCCCACGGGCGCCCCACCTGGATCCGCTGGGATCTGGCCACCCTGGAAAAATCCTTCAAACGCGTACCCTGAAGTTACCGCGAAAGCCAAAATTACCCCGAAAACACGAAAAAGAGAAAACACGAAAAAAATAAATTTCGTGCTTTTTAAATTTCGTGATTTCGTGTTTAAATCCCTTTTTTAAACTGCACCCTGGAGGCATAATTCACAGCGGTCGAGCATTTTGATTCTGGTGTCCTTTTTTAAGCAGATTTTTAATGATTATAAAATGTTAAATAAAGTACAAAAAAACTTGACATCCTCTAGGCTTCATTCTATGATTACTAAAATTTCCTCATTCTGGCATCGGCACGTTTATCTATTATTAGGCTAATAGGGGTTTTGGGAAAACCACTTTATATTATCTCGCTGATGCCGGTCAAATATAGCGTGGGAAGGAGGTGAATCCTTAGCCATTGGGCATCAAGCGCAATACAGGAAATTATTAGGCGAATTAAAATCAAATTAACAAAATCCGTTAAGGAGGAAAATTAAGATGAAGAAAATTATTTTGATTGTCGCTGCAGTGGCCCTGCTGGCATCACCGGCCCTGGCAGTGGATTGGAACTTTTACGGCTCCGCCCGTATGGCCACCTTTTATGTCAGCCGCGATTACGGCGATGGCGAAGGTGACCTGAGCGGCGAGGGTACTCGTTTTAACGGAACCCAGGATGAAGACGATAATGTCAATTGGGAGCTTCAGGGCAACTCACGTCTGGGTGCCACGGTCAAAGCTGAAAACGTCGGCGGTCGCTTTGAATTCGGTGTCAACGAAAGCAGCATTACCTCGCGTAGACTTTACGGCACCTGGAATTTTGGTGCCGCCACCCTGAAGGTCGGCAAGGACTACAGCCCTACCTCTCAGTTTATCTCCGGTCAGGCCTTCGACGGCGACCTTGGTCTGCTGGGTATTGGTACCGGCTACAGCTCCCGAAACGGCCAGGTCGCCCTGAGCTTCGGCGGCTTTGAAGTCGCCCTGATCGACCCCAGCTCAGCCGGCATCGTCAAGAACATGACCACCGGTGATGTCGATCAGTACCTGCCCAAAATCGAGGCAACCTGGGGCATGGCTTTCGACACCTGGAACTTCAATATCGACGGCGGTTTCCAGTATTATGAAATTGAAAACGCTGGTGCGGGTGCTAACTCTGAAGATGTCGATGTAACTTCCTATACCGTAGGTGCGGATGGCGGCGTCAACTTCGGTCCGGCCTATGTCAAGGGTGCCTTTACCTGGGGTAAAAACTGGGCCGAAGCGGGCTGGCACATTTCCTCCAATCAGGCCGTTTATGACGGTGACGATAATGTTTGGGACATCGACTCCTGGCAGGCTGCCCTGGTTGCCGGATTCAAGTTCACCGACCAGCTGACATTTGAAGGCGGTTTTGGCTACCGCTCGGATGATTCCGACGCACCGGATGAGGATGAAGACGAACAATACTCGTACTATCTGCAATCCGTTATCGCCATGGCACCGGGTGTATGGCTGATTCCCGAAGTCGGCTACTACGACCTTAAAAACGACATAGAGGGAGATGACGAAGGCAATTTCTTCTATCTGGGTGCCAAATGGCAGATCGACTTCTAAGTTGCAACAGCGTTATGCTGTAGCTTAGAGTTCGCCAAGCAAATAAAACCCGGGGTGATTTTCACCCCGGGTTTTTTATGAAAAATACGGGCGGGGATAAACCCCGCCCCTACGAGAGCGATCAAACAGTCCTATGTAGGGGCGGGGTTTATCCCCGCCCGTGCTGGAAGTGGCACCAAAAATTGATCTTACGACGGCAACTCATAGGCAATGATCGTGCTTTTGGGCTCGGTGACCAACATAACCGCGCCTTCACTCAAGATAATTGCTGCGACCAATTCAATCTTACCGTCGTTGTCGAAATCCCCTATCGTATAATCGCGGACAAAACCCGAAATCTTGCGTGTCTTCCAGCGGGTCTGCAGGCCCAGCCCGTCCCAGGTTAGCGATTCGAAGTGGGCGTTGGTGAATTTTCTGAATCGTTCCAGGCGCCCACGGGCGATGTCATAGTTTTTGGCCACGATCATTTCGCTTTCACCGTCGCCATTGGCGTCGGTGATCAGCAGGCGCATGGGGTAATAGATCGGGTTGTCAACCTGCGCTCTGCGCTCTTTTGCTCCCAGGGTGTACAGGGTGCTGCCGCCGTAACGCTCGCTGCTTTTCCACATCTCTTTGCCGTTGGAATCGATAACCTGGATGCGATCGTCCTGGAGGTAAGCCGCGGCGGTTTCCTGTTTATCGTTTAAAAGGTCACCCAGGCCGAATCCCATTACCTGGACTCCCCGGGGTGTTTTAATTTCGACTTCCGGCACGTAATCCGAATTTTTCCATGCCATTTCATAAATATGGCCGGAAGCGGGCTCGTCTACCCGATGTTTTTGGCCAAGCAATATTTTACCATGATCCGGCACGTCGGTAACCCGAAAATACCACGAGCTGCCGTCGACGATTTTGCTAAAATTCTGGCCGTCATATTCAAAAACCAAAGAATTTAAGACCTTGCGAGTTCCCGTCAATCCGGTAACAAAAATTTCCGGAAAGCCATTAGCGTTTATATCAGCGACATCAACGCCGATATTCTGCCGGCTGCTGTCAATTTTGATTTCGTGGGCTTTATAAAACTTGCCCATTTCAGCCCGATAAATAATGACATCTTTCGGTGTTACGACCACGGTTTCAACTTTACCGTCACCATCAACGTCTCCTATCGCGATACCGTTAATTAAATGGTTAAATCTGGCGCTGCGCCAGAATTGTTGATATTCAGACTGCTCTTCGGTCTGTGACATGATAAACGGAGAGCCTCCGCTTTCCACACCGCCGCGTCCTTTTACCAGCTTTTCAGGATGGGCCTGCAAGTCGTCTTTAGGCGCTTGTGGGGCGGTTGCCTCTGCCGGCGGCGGCGCAGTTTTTTGGGCAACCTCAGCCTGCCGGCCGAATACGGCGGCATTAATTTGAGTGGCTATCTGGTTGACCTTGGTGATGATGCCCCCCAAATCCTGACTCTGATCAAAAAAGCTCGTTGTGGGGGTTTGCCCGGTGACATCGACCATTTTGGTGTCAAGACTGATGCTGTTTCCCAGCACCGTTACACTGCCAAATAGCGTGTAATCCGCATTTAAGCCGGCACCGATGGAACGCGCCGCCGGCTCGGTCATCGGATCGGGGCTACCTGCCGCTTCAAGGGCATTTTCAGCTTTCTGCCGGCTGATCACTTCCACCTCACCTTCTTTTGAGAGACGGGAGGTGAGCATGTCAAAGATGCCGTTTTGTAGAAAGGTCATGTCTTTTTCAGCATTGATCTTAAACGGCAGCAGGGCAACTCGTTTGGGTTCGGCTGCTGTTGCCGAAAAATTAAAGGACAACATGATTGTCATTAATAATATGATGATAATTAGACGGCTTATTTTATATTTTAAGAACGGTGCCATTTCTCTCCTTTAATTTTTGTCCGTGGTGGGTTGTCTGTGGTCCGTTGTAGGGTTTATGCTCAACTGGCAACGGACCATTGCTAACGGACTGCTGCAATAAACGGCTTAATGATGAAACACTGGATGGCATCATTTTTCCAATTTGCGCTTCAATATGTCATTTACTATCTTTGGATTGGCCTTACCGCGCGTGGCTCGCATGACCTGACCGACAAAAAAACCCAGCAGTTTGGTTTTTCCGTTCTGGTAGGCCTGGACTTCCGCAGGGTTGGCATCCACGACCTCTGCGACGATATCTTCGATCGCACTTGAATCCGAAATTTGAACCAGCCCTTTTTCTTCTACAATCTGGCGTGCAGGTTTGCCCGTACGGGCCATCTCCTCAAATACGGTTTTGGCGATTTTGCCACTGATGCGCTCATCGTCAAGGAGTTTAAGAAGCTGCGCCAAATCCGGTGCGGATATGGGTGTCTGGTCTATGGTTTTTCCTTCAGCATTTAGCAACCCCAGCAAAGATCCCATGATCCAGTTGCTCACCAGCTTGGGCCGCGCAAGTTCTTGCAGGCAATCCTCAAAATAGGTTGCGAGGTCACGGTCTGACGTCAGAATTTCGGCATCATACGAAGGCAGGCCGTATGCCTCCACAAACCGTTTCTTTTTTGCTGTCGGCAGTTCGGGTAAATCCCGGCGCACGGCTTCAATCCAGTCCTCGTCGATAACCAGGGGCAGCAGGTCCGGGTCTGGAAAGTACCGGTAATCGTGGGCTTCTTCTTTGCTGCGCATGGATTGGGTCCGGTTTTTTTCAGGGTCCCATAATCGAGTTTCCTGGGTCACCGTTCCGCCGTCCATCAGAATTTCCTGCTGACGGTTGATTTCATACTGCAGCGCTTTTTCGACGTGCTTGAATGAGTTCAGATTCTTGATTTCCGTGCGCGTACCATACGCCTCTGCGCCGGCTGGCCGGATGGACACATTGGCATCACAGCGGAAGCTGCCTTCTTCCAGATTCCCATCACAAATACCCAAATAACGCACGATGGCGCGCAGCTGCCGCAGATAGGCGCCGGCGGCTTCGGGGGATCGAATGTCCGGCTCACTGACGATTTCAATCAACGGCACCCCGGTACGATTAAAATCAACCCGGCTGATGGGTCGTCCGGGGTCATGACTCAATTTGCCGGCATCTTCCTCCATGTGGATGCGGGTAATTCCAATCTCATGCGTATCGCCGTTAACCTCGACGGCAACATGTCCATTGCGGGCAATCGGCAGTTCGTACTGGGAGATCTGGTAACCTTTGGGCAGATCGGGATAAAAGTAATTTTTACGGGCAAAGCGGCTCACCGGTTCGATGCGGCATCCGGTGGCCAGCGCCATGCGCAGGGTATAGTCGACGACTTTTTTGTTTAACACCGGCAACACCCCCGGCATTCCCAGACAGACCGGGCAGGTGTGGGTGTTGGGCGCGGCGCCGAAAGCCGTCGAGCAGGCGCAAAAAATCTTTGTTTTTGTTTTTAGTTGGGCATGAATCTCAAGCCCGATAACCGGTTCATAATCCATGAGGATTCCAATTCAAAATATAAAAATCACGAAAGCACGAAAAGAAGAAAACTCGAAATAAAAATCTAAAACATTACTTCATTGATTATTCGAAATTAATTAAACACGTAAATTTCTACGATTGGAACCCAATAGTCAAGTGATTTCCGCCGCAGCAAACCATGTGATAATCTTGGGCGGATAAACTGTGACAGGTTGCACTTACTCGTAATCGTACTCGTCGTCGTCCTCGTTCTCGGCATTAAATGATATAACCTCTTCACGTATTTCTGTTGCAGGTGCAAATCGTATTACCAGTTTGGTCAAAATTGACACAATTCTATGTAAAAGCGCTTTGCCTTTCTCAATACGATCTTCAGTGCAAACACCTTTTGCAACTAATGCGTCTAAGCATGAAGCACATTCCGCTGCTGATCCTCTTGCGTCATCAAAAAACCGGCCCCGCAATTTCGATTGTCTCTTTCCATTACCCTCGGCAGTGTTGAATAGAGCTGAAAGACTTGCGCGGTCCAAATGATTACAGACCTCTCGCACTTTCGAACCGGCTGACGACTTTACTTCTTCAATGAGCGGAGTTACCCAGGCGATGAACTGGAGCTCAAGTTGATAGACGTCAAGTTTTTCATGATCAAATCTGTATTTTTTCAATTTTTTCCATCCATCTTAATTTTTAAAAACGAGGACGAGAACGAGGACGAGTAGGATTTTTAATCTCATTGGAACGACCCATTACCTGACGTTGCCTTTAACCTAAGTTAGCTTTTAACGTTGGATTCCCTGGCAGCGAAAAAGCGAAAAAAGTGCTGCATGATGAATTTCACCGTTGGCTTGTTAATGTGAAAATTTTCACGGCCTTCGGAAAAATAGGTCTGCCCGCAAAGGGGCTGGTAGATAGTGGCCATCTCGAAGGCCGGGAAATAATAGACGTTGTCGTGGCGCGCGGTAAATTCATCGGCCACGGCCCGCAAAGTCGCCTTGGAATTGCAACTGGCACTGATAACATCTGTGTCCTGGCGGAATGTTGCCCACAGATTGACCGGCGATAAGGTTATAATGATTTTGCACTGCCGGTTGTGAGCGGCCATTATGTCATGGATGCGTTCCAGATTCGCAAGATTTTCGGTGTAACGGCTGACCCGGAAGCGATAACGGCTCAAATCCCCGGCTTCTTTCACATATGGCCCGGCCGGCAGACAGATGACCGATCCGTCACGGGTATCCTGCCAGATTTCGGTCAGGCCCAGGGTGAGAATCAACACATCGGCCGATGCCAATGCCTTACGTGAATACCGGCAATGCCGGGCAAAATCGGCTTCAGCTTTTTCCAGATCCGCATACAGGATCACCCTGCGATACGGATCCTGGATTTGCCTGGATTTTGGGCTTATCCACCATCGCAGGTCAGGCTGCCATTGCTCGAAGGTATACTCAAAAATTTGGCGCATGCAATGCGTACTGTAAACCCGTTCCCAGGCGGCACTGGCATGGATAGACGCCGGATGTGCGGTTTCTTCCGTAATGTAATTGTAGCCGCGCTGAACCAGTCGCCGCTTTATTTCGCGCGCAAAGCAGGATCCCATCGAGGCGATGGGCGTTTCAGGCGCAATGGCAAAACGACCGCTTTCAGGCGCAGGAAAATTGCCATCCACCGGTGGATTCTCAAAAGAACCCGGCCAGACCTGCCAGCGCTCGAACCGATGGACGGGATGTGGATCTGAACGTGCCATTGTCTGTTCCTCATCCTGTAAAATCCATTCCACGAACTCAATATAATTCATTTAAGCGACTAAAACCAACTTTTTCGGCCCTGACGGCCGCTTCATGAATAATCGCCCGCGAAATCCGCGTGATCACGCCTTGGGCGGATAAAACTCATGCATAAAGGCTCGTAGCAAAATAACAGTAAAGGATATAAATACAATAGGTGATCAGGTATTGAATCTATTCTGAGATCCAAACACCCAGGCGATTCCTGTTCTTTTGCAACGATCCCTAATGCTAGGGACAGTACGCGGATTTCGCAAATAGCCCATGATCATTCATTCCGCTCTATTTGAGCATTGCACTGGTTATATAACAAATTGCTTGGGCGAATGAAAGCAACGGTCCGATTTCCAACCATTTCTTGACAAAATCCACCCGCTTCTTTTATATGAATACACTTTACAGGCTGCCTTTTTATTGATTAAACCGCGGACGAATGTGTCCCAAATGGCGTTTTTGATGATTTTACCAGAGTTGTATCCATTATGGGAATTGAACAACAATCGACGATGACCGCCGCGCAGCTGGAGGAAGGCCTGGCTGAAGCCAAACGGTATCCTCACGCGCATGTGCACAAGGGTGATTTAATCATTTCCCCCGAGGCGTTTCAGACGCCGGGCAGAGAAACCAATCTGATCATCAGCCGCTGGTCCATAATTGATTGTACCGGGACGATTCGGATCGGCCCCTGGTGCAATATATCGGCTCGCACCCGAATCTATACCCACGATCACATCCACTCGAGTCGAAAACCGCTGTTTGAGATCGAGGCTGAATACGGGGTCCTCTGGCAGGACAAAACCATTGGCGCCGACGTCTGGCTGCACGATGGCGCAATCGTGCTGTATCAGGTAACGCATATACCCGACGGCGTCGTGCTGGGAGCGGGCTCTGTATTAACAAAAAATCCAGGGTCTTATGAGGTTTGGGCCGGGGCGCCGGCCATCAAAATAGGCGTCCGGGAGGATCTGGATCCAGCAGAGATCCAAAAGCTGCTTCAGCAGAATAGGCGATAATCGCCTGGGCCGCTTTAAGGGAGGACGTTCTGATATTTTTCACCACGAAGGGCACGAAGTTTAAAAAGTTTTAATGAAATCGATTCCTTTTTTTCTTCGTGATCTTCGTGGCTTACAACAGTCGATCAAGGAAGGGTGTCAGCTACTTTCGCTTAGAACTTTTGATAGGTCGTTTGATTGGAAGTATGAATGGGTCGTAATTCAACATATAACATTTTAATGTATTCCCATGACACTTATGGGCTCGGACATATCCGCCGCACCATGGCGATTGCCGCCCACCTGCTGGGGCCCCGTGTCAACATATTGATCTTGACCGGTTCTCCCATTGCCGGTCGCTTTTCGTTTCCCGAGCAGATCGATTTTGTGCGTATCCCCGGGATGATCAAAAAAACCAACGACGAATACCTGCCGCTGTCGATTAAAATCAATCCCAGACACGCACTGGATATCCGCAAAAACATTATCACCGCCACCGCCAAGGCCTTTCAGCCACAGCTTTTCATCGTGGACAAGGAACCGCTCGGCCTGCGCAAAGAGGTTTTACCGACGCTCAAGTGGTTGCAGCGTTCCCGTCCAGATACCCGGGCCATTTTGGGGCTCAGGGATATCATGGATGATGCGGCCACGGTTAAAAAGGACTGGCAGGATAAAGGCGTCTATGAAATCCTGCAAAATCTGTATTCGGAAATCTGGGTCTACGGCAATCGCGAGTTTTATGATCCTATTAAGGAATATGACATCAACGAATCGATCAGTCGAAAAATCTACTTTACCGGATATATTCCGCGCAAGATGCCCGGTCCGGAGGCGGTGCGCCATATTCGCAAAGAGCTTGGCGTTAAACGCGAAGAAAAGCTGGTGGTGGTCACCACCGGCGGCGGTGGTGACGGCTATCTTGTAATGCGTAACTATGTCAATATGCTCGAATCTGCTGCGAAACCGCTGCCGTTTAAAAGCGTGCTGATCACCGGTCCGTTTATGCCCAAAAACAAACGCCGCAAAATCTTCAAACGGGCCCGCAAACTGGGCGTGCGGGGCTTTCATTTTTATCGGCAAATGGAAAAAATCTTTGCGGCTGCCGATCTGGCTGTCTGTATGGGGGGCTACAATACGCTCTGTGAAATTTTAAATCAGGGGACGCCCAGCCTGGTCATTCCCCGTGAAACACCGCGCCAGGAGCAGTTGATTCGGGCCGAGGCGTTTAAACGGCATAACCTGGTCGATTACATCCCGTGGGCTGAATTGGAACCGGCTATTTTGCAAAACAAAATTTTATCTTTTCTGGAAAATTCCGCGTCTTACGTGGAGGCCATTTCGCAGTTCCGTTTTACCGGAATCGAGACCATGCAGCAGCGCATTCATGACTTCAGGTCCAAGCGATCATGAACATCCGCCACCAGCGCTATCTGGGCATGATCCTGAAAGGGTATCCCCGCATTTCAGAAACCTTTATTTCCAATGAAATTTTACTGCTCGAGCAAATGGGGTTTCCAATCCATCTGTTTTCAATGCGCCGGCCCCGTGAAAATTTTACCCATCAGAGTGTCACCCGGATCCGAGCCGCGGTCGACTATTTACCCGAAACCCTGCTGCGTCCCCTGCCGCGGCTGCTGCACCATAATTGTCTTCTGGCCGCCCAGGAACCTGCCGCCTACGCCCGGGCCTTAAAAAAAGCGCTACAACGATTTTTGCGGACGCGAAAATCGGCCACCCTCAAGCATCTGTTTCAGGCCGGCTATCTTGTCCACCGTCTGCTGCCCGCGCAACCCGGCCTGCATGTGCATGCGCATTTTGCGCATTCACCGGCATCGGTGGCCATGTTCACCAGCATGCTCAGCGGGCTGCCGTTCAGCTTTACAGCCCATGCCAAAGACATTTATACATCGGACCCCCGACAGCTCAGAGAAAAAATAAGGCTGGCCAAATTTGTGGTGACCTGCACCGACTACAATCGCCGCTATCTGAAAAAACTTTCCGACGGCGTCGCGCGTCCGATTTATCGCGTCTATCATGGCATCGATACCCAACTGTTTTCCCAGCACCCCGGTCATACTGTGAAGGTAAAGACGCCCTATCACATTCTGACCGTCGCGCGTTTGATCGCCAAAAAAGGCCTGCCCACCGTATATCATGCTTTGAAAATGTTGAAGGATAACGGAATTGCCTTTGAGCATACCCTTATCGGTGATGGTGATGATCGCCATAAAGTGTTAACCCTTATAAAAGATTTGGATCTGACCGCCCATGCCCGCTGGCTGGGGACCCAGCCCCATGAAGCGGTTCTGGAACAATATCGACAGGCGCATCTGTTTGTGCTGGGCTGTGAAGTCGCTCCCAACGGCGACAGGGACGGGATTCCCAACGTTCTGTTCGAAAGTATGGCCATGGGTGTACCGGTGGTGGCCACAAGGGTATCGGCCATCCCCGAGCTCGTGGACGACGAAGAAACCGGATTGCTGGTCGACCCCGGCGAACCGCAACAACTGGCTGAAGCCATGCTAAAGTTGCTGACCAAAAATGCGCTCAGAGACCGAATTATACCGGCTGCCCGGCAGCGCGTCCTGCAGGATTTTGACAATAAGGTCCTTGTCAAACAGCTTGCCGCTATTTATAAGAGTGAGATCAGCGAGTTAAAGTGCATTTGAATTTTAAAAAAATGGATGATCCGCTTTTATCTAAATCCGCAATCCGCAATCTGCAATCTAAAATATGAAGATACTATTTTACGCACCGTTTAAACCGCTGGGGCACAGCCATCCCTCCGGCGATCTGGTTACGGCCACTGAAATCGTTGGCTATCTGGTCAGGCAGGGCCATGAGGTCATCGAGGCCAGCGCCCTGCGCTGCCGCTGGATTTACTGGAAGCCATGGCTTTGGCCGAAATTGATACTTGAAAGAAGGCGCATACTGCGCCGGTTTAAAGCCGATGGAATTGATATCTGGTTTACCTACCACACCTATTACAAGGCGCCGGATCTGCTGGGGCCCTTTGCCGCTAAAAAATTAGAAATTCCCTATGTAATTTTTCAGGGCATTTATTCCACCAAGCGACGGCGTGACTGGAGAACCTGCACCGGATTTTACTTGAATAGACGCAGCCTTTGTGCCGCACAGCATATTTTCAGCAACAAAAAGCTTGATTTGCTCAATTTGAAACGTCTCTTACCTGAAAACAAAATGAGTTATATCGCACCGGGTTTGGTACCGGATGATTTCAACTTCGATCCCGGGGCCAGGGCCGAGATCAGGAAAACAATGAATTTAGGTGATGATCCGGTGGCGTTTTCGGCAGCCATGTTTCGGCGAGATGTCAAAACCGAAGGCCTGACCTGGGTGATTCGAACCTGCGGTCAGCTTTACCGACAGGGCAATCCACTCTGGCTGGTAATCGCCGGAGACGGCAAAGAAAAGGATAAATTGAAACAACTGGCCGATGCGCATCTGCCCCAACGTGTCTGTTTTGTTGGGCGCATTGCCCGCAGCGAAATGTACCGCTACTATAGCGCGAGCGATCTGTTTATTTTTCCAGGGATCCGGGAATCCCTGGGTATGGTTTTTCTGGAAGCCCAGGCCTGCGGGCTGCCGGCGGTTGCCTTTGATAATGCCGGCGTACCTGAGGCCGTAAAGGACGGTGTCACCGGTTTGCTGGTCCCGCCATTTGACGGTATAGCGTTTGAAGAAGCCATTGCGCGATTGTTAAATGATGCCCAACTGCGCCGCCGGATGGGCCGGGCCGCCTATTCCTATGTCCGGCAAAACCATGATCTGAATCAAAACTATCTGCAAATAGACCGCATCCTGCAGGCCGTCGTTCAAACAGCAAATAATGAAGATTGACATTGAACATCCTGATACTCGATACGCCATTGCGACAATATGCCGATACGCAGATGACGGCCTTATGGCGATTGACTCGGATTTAATTCAATAGAGGGATAAAGCCAATTCTTTATGGAAGACCAACAGATTACCCGCTTCGGCCTTATTCGACACGCTGAAACCCACTGGAATCGGGAAAGCCGAATCCAGGGGCATGGCGATTCCCCCCTGACGAACAACGGGAAACGGGAAGCGGATGCCTGGGGACTTTACCTGAAGCGCATCGCCTGGGATCGCATCCTGGGCAGTGACCTGGGGCGTGCGCTGAATACCGCCGCCGTTATCAATCGTCACCTGCTGATTCCGTCTGAGACCGATCCGCGGCTGCGCGAACAGGACTGGGGCGAATGGACCGCTAAACCGGCCGGTGCCATTAAAACCGAAGAATTACACAAGCTGGATGAGGCCAAAAGATCCGGCTGGTTATTTTGCCCACCGGGCGGTGAAGATCGCATCAGTGTATGGCAAAGAAGCCATAACGCCCTGGTTGATGCGGCCCGCAAGTGGCCCGGCAGCACCATTCTGGTCGTCACTCACGAAGGGGTCATTAAAAATATCATTTATCGTCTGTGCAATCGGCTTTATGCGCCGGGTGAAATTAGTTTGATCAAATCCCGCCATTTGCATTGGCTGGTAATTCATAAAAGCGGCCTGCAGCTTTATCAAGTCAATGCCCTGCGGCTACCCGAAGCAGTCGAATAAGCGTATGAAACTTATAACAATTCACGATGTTCGCCAAGAATATTTTGATTTGAACCTGGATGCCTATCAGCTGACATTTGACGATGGGCTTTTTTCCCAGTATTACTATTTTCAGCTGTTTAAAGATCATCCGGAAAAACTGACCTATTTTATCACGACATCTTTTATTAAGCCCGGCTCTGCAAGATCCGTTTTTAATGGTCAGCATTTGGTTTATATCAAATCCAAAAAGTATATGCAGCGGACCTTTGCTGAAGGCCGGTTTGATCATTTTATGAATGTCGAAGAACTGCAGGAACTCAGCCGGCACAAAAATGTCGACATCGGAGCCCACAGCCATTTCCACGATGTGATCCTAACCCGCACCCTTCCGCACAAGCGAAAAGCCCTGAGCCCCTGGAAGCTTGCGCGCATCCAGCCGATTAAAGATGTTCCCCCGGAAGAATTCAGCATTCGCTCCAAGCTGGCCTATAAAGGTGTTGAGGTTGCCGGGGAGCAATTGATTCCCAGATCCGAAACGGCCTGGGAGGATTATATTAAATATGATACCGAACTCTGTCTGCGCTGGTTTAATCAGAATTTAAAAATGCAGCCCAGAATTTACGGTTTTCCATTCAATGAATACAGCGACAAATTCATTCTGATTCTTAAATCCTTCGGCTTTAAGCAATTTTACGCCGCCCGGCCTAAAAACAAAAAAGAAATTACAGGGCGCACGGATATCGATTCCTTGATGAAGGGCTAAATTGCGCCTTTCAAATTTGAAACCCTCTTTTCAGGCGGTAAAAGAGCTTGAAATGCTGCCCCAGATACTGTAATTCTAGCCGATTACGGTCACAAATATTCAGCTTCAGAGAGGCATCTGATGAAAACATATTACCTGGCATCAGCCGGATGTCCGCGCCGAGCAGTCGATTCTCAAAAAATAGCGGATTATCTTGAAACCAATAATATCAAATATACTCAAGATGTTAAGCAGGCAGATCTGATCATTGTCAGCACCTGTGCGGCGCTTAAGTCACGAGAGGATCTGTCAAAAACTGCGGTGACCTGGTATCAGCAACAAAAGCACCGGGACGCCAAGATCGTGGTGGCCGGATGCCTGGGTAAAATTAATCCGGCCGTCAAAAAGGAATTTGAGGAGGTGGCATTTATTTCGCCCAGAGAAATCGATGCCCTGGATGATCTGATAGCCGCCAAAGTCCGCTTCAAAGATATCCCGGATCCGAATCAGATTGGCAGTTTTCCCCTGTTTCCGGATAAACCGGAACGCCAGGCCAAAGGCGATCGACTCAACAAACGCCTTGATCTGGCTTATGAAAAAGAGGATTTGTTTACGCTGCGGATCGCAACGGGGTGCCTGGGCAATTGCAGCTATTGTGCGGTGAAATTCGCGGTCGGACAGCTGGAAAGCAAGCCGCTGGACACGATTGTCAATGAATTTAAAAGCGGTCTGGATCAGGGTTTTCAACGCTTTGTGCTGATTGCCGGCGACGTTGGATGCTATGGCGTGGATATCGGGATATCGGTCGTCGAACTGCTGGGGGCGTTATTTGCTGTTGAGGGATCCTATAAAATTATTATCAAAGAATTCAATGCCCAGTGGATCGTAAAATATTTTCAAAATCTGCTGCAAATTTTCAAACAACATTATGAAAAGATAGACTATATCGTGGTTCCGGTACAATCGGCCTCAAACCGGATGCTGCGTTTGATGAAACGACCTTACACCATTGAAGATGTCAAAAAGTATCTGAATATCATGAAAGCGGAGGTGCCCGGGTTGCAGATATCCACTCACATCATGGTGGGTTTCCCGGGAGAGACCGAAGATGATTTCAAAGAATCACTCGATTTTATCAAAGAATACGAATTTCCGTTCGTCGATATCTATGCCTATGATGACCGGCCGAACACCGCCGCCAGCCAGATGGCGGACAAAGTGCCGCAAGACGTTATCGAAACGCGCATTCATGCGGTCAAAAAGGCACAAAAACAAATTTTGACCAAACTAAATTAAATCTTTCGGATTTAATTTAGATATTTAAGGTGTCGGGGAGTTTTTTCGATTTAGGTGCTGCATGAATAATCGCCTGCTAAATCCGCGCAAACTCATGCATAAGGGCTCGTACTAAAAGAACAGTAAAAAGACATAAAAACAAAAGGTTAACTGAAAATTGGGTCTGTTTTACAAACCATATTATCGTGCCGGTCCCTGTTTTTTTAAACGATCCCCAATGCACTCAGACAGTGCGCGGTTTTCGCAAACGATCATTCATTCCGCTCTATATATGGATTTTAATGGAAAACTCCCCATCCCATGGAAAACTCCCCATCCCAATGATTGGGTGCTATTCATCCCAAATATCAGACCACCACAAATCGAAACGTTAATTTATCGGCGTAGCGCCTTTCAGAAACTAAGATACCCGCCTTGCTGCTTTATTCGCCTGGATATAAAGATTTTGACGATTGTAATGGAAGAATATTTAGAGGAAAAACCACTTGAATCTGTCTTTATAATAGTAGATTACGCCCCCGCTTAAAAGCGGGATTTCGCATTTAATTTTAATAAACTAAGGCACTCAAAAGGCGTCGATTTTGCATAAAAGAGGAGTGTCCGCGTCATAAAAAATTGTGGCCAAAAATTATTCCCACGGGTTATCATAACCATTGGGCTGAAGTTGTATGATAAAAAATAGTAAAACGAGTTTTAGGTGAAGGTTGTGTCCGCGTCGCAGTAATCCAATCGAATTTTATCCACACATCCCTCCAACACACTCCTCTGACGTTTGGGATAAAAAAGATACCGGCGCTGCTGTTTTTTGATCAGCGGCTGAAGCAGCGGATGTTGTTCAAAATAGCCCAACAGGTCCGCCGGAAATTCAAGTCTGTCGGCACTGAACTTTTTGGCGCAAATCAACGCGTGATATGCGGCCAGATCACCATCTGAAGGGTCGTTGAAGGCATAATCCAAAATTTTAACCCAGGTTCTGCCTTTTTTAGCCCGTACCGATAAAATCAAAAATCCCCTGAATTCCTGTTTGTCGGCCGCATAAATTTCCAGTGCCACATAGTCGAACAGATCGCTGACCAGAGAAAAATAATAGGGCTCTGTTTCTGCCTTTTCGTGTGCAGCCGATATCAACCACCGGTATTTCAGCATCCAGTTAATGGCCTCGATTCCACGGAAAAATTGAGGGTCATTCAATCGCTTCTGGACCATCTGTTGCGCCCGCTTGTCTATCTGAGCGACCGCAGCGTGCTCAAAAGAGTGGGGTTTCCGTAAAAAATCGGTAAGCAACCGCTGATAAAAAATTTTCTTGGATTGCTGGTATGTTGCGTCCCCGGCTTTGGTTGCGGCGGGATTTAATCCGGATGTTTCGCCGGCGTGCAGCGCCGATGATGATGCCTCCGCAGCTTCTTGCCAGATGGTCTGCAGTTTGCGGATTTTTTCCATCCTCAACTGGTAATACGTGAGGTCTCCCAGATCTTTAAACCCGGCTTTAATATACGCCTGCTGTGCAGCCGGGGTCATACGGGTGACCGGAAAGTCGATGTCGAGCTTTTTGATTTCCTCTAATAGGCGGGCGGCGACACCTGCCCCGCGATATTCGGAAATCACAAAAAAGGCCGTCGACCAGTGGATTCTTTTCAGTTGGTTGTGATGAGAAAATAATCCCGGGAGCAAACCCTGATAGCCGATACACTTGTCCCCGCGCAATGCCAGCAGTAAGGCCACATCATCAGGACGTCCATACGGGTTGTGGAGTTGGGATAACGCACGGCGCCTTGAAATGGGAACTGTCGATTGATAGGATACCGGGCTGAGGGCCCGGCGCGCAAAGCGCTCAATATTTTTGAGTCTAATTTTTTCTATTTTAATTTGCTCTTTTTTCAATTATCTGTTTCCTTTTACCTGAATGCGTCGTAGGCTAACGCCTGAATTTTGAAAGCCTCAGGCAAATGCGCAGTTCAGGACGCCATTTTTTATATCAGAGATCTTTGCATTAAGGAAGATGCAATCAAATGCTGCTCGAAGTTGCGCGTCAGCTTTGAGGGTTTCAGAAAGAATCGTTGATGAAGATTTTCTTTTATTGCCAGCATGTCCTGGGGATCGGACATCTCTTCAGGTCTTTTGAAATTTGTAAGGCACTGCGCAGCCATGAGGTCGTGCTCATCACCGGCGGTCCGCAAATCGCGATGAACCTTCCCCACAACGTCAGTACGTTTCAACTGCCGGAATTGCAGATGGATAGCGGCTTTACAGGACTTTTAAGTCCGGATCAACAGTTATCCGTCAATCAAATCAAAGACCAGCGCAAACAGGAATTGCTGATCCTTTTTGAAAGAGAAAAGCCGGATGTTTTGCTGGTTGAGCTCTATCCCTTTGGGCGCAAAGCTTTTCGTTTCGAGCTCGATCCGGTTCTTGAAGCCATTTCTGAAAATAGATTTGCACCGTGCAAGGTGGTCTGCAGTGTGCGCGATATTCTGGTAGAAAAGGAAGATCAAGACAGACATGAAGCCCGGGCGCTTAAAACGCTGAATCAATATTTCGATGCGGTCCTGGTGCACTCGGATCCGGAACTGATTCGATTTGAGGAAACCTTTTTTCGCTTCGCCGACATTCAGATTCCGGTTGTCTACACCGGGTTCGTCGCACAGCAGTGCCCGGTGGGTGCCCGTCAAAGAACCCGAAGTCAGTTGGGCCTGGACGAAACCCAAAATCTGATCGTTGCCAGTGCCGGTGGCGGCAGTGTCGGTGCTGTTCTGCTCGAATCCGTCGTCAAGGCGTTTCAGCTCCTGTCGGGCGGCAGCGCAAATTATCTTCGGATCTACACCGGCCCCTATATAGCCAAAAATGATTTTGAATCCTTAAGGCGCCATACGGGCCGGCGGGTGACCGTTGAAAAATTCAGTACCGACTTTATTTCATATCTGGCGGCTGCCGATCTTTCGATCAGCATGTCCGGGTACAATACCAGTATGAATATCTTGGCCTGCCGGGTGCGGGCTCTGGTATGGCCGTTTTCCCAGAATCACGAACAAACCTTGCGGGCCGGCCGATTGGCATCAATCGGCGCGCTGGAGTTGATCCATCAGCAGGATCTATCGCCGCAGCGACTGGGGCGAAAAATCGACCGCAGCCTATCGCAGAGTTCGACGGTGTCTTTTGATGTAAACATAGATGGGGCTGTGAATACGGCCAGGTGGCTTGAGCACTAAACGCAATAAGAGCCCGGGATAAAATCATTATCGGGGTTCCGCCACGTATGCTAACCATGAAAAATAAAATGATTGCCAAGACAAACGCAAACCACCTGTGGCCCGTTGTATTGCTCGTTTGTATCACCGCGATCGTTTATTTTAATTCGGTATCAAATGGGTTCGTTTATGACGATCTCGGCACCATTGTTGAAAATGCCTATATCAAGCGGTTGGATAACTACCTTTCCTCATTTTACAATCAATCCTATTTTAAGATATCCGGCGGGGAAGCCAGTTATCGCCCCGTGGCAACGCTTTCCTATTACCTGCTGTACGCTGTTTCTGGCCCTAACCCGCTTGGCTACCATTTGCTGAGCGTTACGCTGCATATTTTTAATGTCATTCTCGTCTATTTGTTGGCCCATGCGATGACAGACGATAAAAGAGTCGCTGTGATTGCCGGCCTGTTGTTTGCCTGCCATCCGGTCAACGCAGAGGCAGTCAACGGGATTTCTTATAATGAAGATCTCCTGGCGGCCTTTTTCTTCTTTGCTGCGTTTTTGTTCTATATGCGGCTGACGCCGCCCGCGACAAAGCGGGGAACTATATTCTTTATGGTATCTCTGTTTTTTTTCCTGCTGGGGCTCTTATCAAAAGAGATGGCCATTACCCTGCCGGCAATTGTTGTTCTGTATGATTTAATCCTGCGGGATTCCGTCTCTGAGAAAATTTCCCTAAAACGGGTGCGGGCAGTCATTAAGAACCGCAAATATTATTGGGCCGGGTACCTGGGTGTCAGCTTTTTTTATTTGTGGTTGCGGTTTTTTGCCATCCATAATCCTGAGGAAGTTGAAACCCAGATTTGGGGGCGCTTGATCGATCGGGTCATTTATTTGCCCGTTATTTTTCTAAAATATGTTAGGCTCTGTCTGTTTCCACTCACGTTAAATGCCGACTATGTGTTTTCCTATCCAAGCCGCTTTTTTGATCTTCTTCCGCTATTATCGCTTTTGGTTGTGCTGGGTCTGGTCATATACAGTTTTTTTGCGTTGAGAAATCAAAAGGCGGTATCTTTCGGGATATGGTGGTTCTTTATTACCCTCTTTCCGGTTTACAATCTAATTCAAATCTATAACCCGTTTGCCGAGCGCTATTTGTATATACCATTGTTGGGTTTCTGTCTGGTCATTTCCATTTTTTTGGAAACCCTGCTGAGTCGGATTTCCTTCAGCCGGGTGGGTATCTTAAGGGTTTTGATTATTTTATGCATGGTGGGAGCGTGTGCT
This sequence comes from Desulfobacterales bacterium, assembly GCA_050116835.1. GTDB lineage: Bacteria > Desulfobacterota > Desulfobacteria > Desulfobacterales > JAHEIW01 > JAHEIW01. The sequence goes on along the minus strand of JASFNW010000067.1, from coordinate 1,593 downwards.
CTGATTACGATGAACCGCAACCGTGACTGGAAAGATAGCTACAGCTTATGGACCCAAACGCTTGAGGTTGAGCCTGACAGTTTTAGAGCGCACGGAAATTTAGCCCGGGTCTATCAAAAAAGGGGCATGATCGATGCGTCCATGCGCGAGGTTAAAAAAGCGCTCGAGCTAAATCCAAAAGACTATAAAGCCTATTATAACCTTGGTGTTGTACTAGGTGAACAGGGTTTTGCCGCCGAAGCGATATCGGCCTATCAAAAAGCAGTTGCAATGAATCCACGATTTAAAAACGCCTATTTCAATCTCGGCACGATTTATAAGGCCCAAAACCGGTTGGAAGCCGCAAAAAAGGCATTTAAAAAGGTTGTCGAGATCGATCCTGATGATATTGAAGCACGCAATAATTTAGGTGTTATTTATGCCATGCAGGGAAAACTGGATGCGGCGCTGGTCGAATGGCAGCAGGTGATTGCGTTGGACCCGGCAAACCGGGACGTACAGGCCAATATTGAAAAAGCAAAGAAGTTAATCGACCCATCACAATGAAAATAATATTATACTGCCAATATGTTTGGGGTATGGGGCATTTATTTCGCAGCCTGGAACTCGCGCGGGCGTTATCGGACCATCAGGTTATCCTGATTGCCGGCGGCCGCGAAGTTGATATCGAGTTGCCCGAACATGTCACCCTTGTCCGCCTGCCGGGACTGTACATGGACGAGCAGTTTACGACCTTGATGGCAGAAGATGCGAATCAGTCGGTTGAATTTATTCAACACCAGCGCAAGGTCATTTTAATGTCCTTATTCCAAGAGCACCGGCCCGATGTTTTTATGATCGAGCTCTATCCTTTCGGGCGCACTGTGTTTGGCATTGAGCTTCAGCCCCTGCTGGACTGGATTCACATGGGCCGCTTCGGAGATACAAAGGTAGTGTGCAGCCTGAGGGATATTTTAGTCGAGAAAAGAAAGCAGGAATTCTATGAGGAACGGGTCATCAATATGCTGCACACCTATTTTGATCTTTTGCTCATTCATTCGGATGATCAACTGCTCACCCTCGATGAGACATTTAGCCGAATGAACGATATCCAGATTCCGGTGGTTTATACCGGTTTTGTTGCCCCAAAAGCCGATCCGGCAGCCGGTCTCAGATTGCGGCAGGAGCTGGGTATGGGTCCGGCTGAAAAGCTTGTTGTCGTCAGCGCCGGTGGCGGGCGATCGGGGTATGCGCTTTTAGATTGTATTTTGGACGCCTACCCGTCAATGAAGCAGACGGATTCGATCAGAATCGAGCTGTTTGCCGGTCCGTTCCGCGATCCTGACGAATTTGAAAACTTGGCGGCCAAAGCAATCAACGGTATTCGCATTCGCCATTATACCAGGCGCTTTCTAGACTACTTGTCGGCGGCCGATCTTTCCATCAGCCTGGCCGGATATAACACCTGCATGAATCTTATCGCTGCAAGAGTTCCCGCACTGGTTTATCCATATTCGAAGCAACAGGAACAACCATTGCGGGTGGCCAAAATAGACAAACTGATCCCCATGAAAATACTGCGTGATAAAGATATTGAACCGCAACGGATAAGCC
>JASFNW010000066.1:0-26140 GCA_050116835.1 Desulfobacterales bacterium | reverse complement strand
GCAAACTTTTTATCTGCTGCAAATCGTCGACACTTCCACCAGTACATCTTTTGGCAGCTTTCCCACCTCCACGGTTTCACGGGCCGGCAGGATTTCACCAAAGTATTTTTCGTACACGGCATTAAACTTTAAGAAATCATTCATGTCTTTCAGAAAACAGCTGCATTTGACCACATCCTGCAACGCCATGCCGGCAGCCTGAATAATCGCCTCTACGTTTTTTAAAACGCGGTCGGTCTGGGCTTCAATGTCGCCGGCAACGATATCGCCGCTTGCAGGATCAATGGCGATCTGGCCTGAGACAAACAATAAATCTCCGGATTGAATGGCCTGAGAATAGGGTCCAATGGCCTGCGGTGCGTTCGGGGTCGCGATTGTTTTTCGCATGAATTTATTCTCCTGTGTTTTGGGTTGGCGTACGGGCGTTTTGAGAGTAGATACGCATGGGGCATGGCGCATGATGCATGGGGTTGAAAGTTAGACCTGCATTCGTTTATCTTGACCTTCTCACGCTTTGCCCTCTGCCTGCCGCGGTGAAGCTTGCTAAAGCGAAGCCGGGTCCTCTGTCATCTGAACAAAGTCATTTGGCATCTGTCTTTAACAGGATGCGCACATCGACGACGCTAACGCCTTTTTGGTGGACAATGACCGGATTCAGATCCATCTCCTGGATTTGAGGATAGGCTTCGACGATATCCGAACAAAGGACTAGCAAGCGCTGCAGGGCTTTTTTATCCAGTGGTTGTGTTCCGCGCTCACCGTCAAGAATCGGATAAGATTTGGTTTCCGCAATCATTTTGCGGGCACTCGTGGGTGAAATCGGCAGCACCCGGAAAGACACATCCTTTAGAATTTCAACCATAATGCCGCCCAGCCCGTACATGATCACCGGCCCGAACTGATCATCGATTTTGGTTCCGATAATCACTTCAACGCCATCAGCGGCCATCGGAGATGCAAGTACGCCGCGGATGTCGGCTTTGGGATCGTATTTTTTGCAGTTTCTTATGATGTCGCGATAAGCGGCCCGAATCTCCTTTTCGGTGCTGAGCTCTAAACGCACGCCGCCGGCATCGCTTTTGTGCAAAATGTTCGGCGAGACAATTTTCAGGGCCACCTCCCTTCCCAGATCAAGGGCGTATTGAACGGCTTCATCGGCGCTTTGCACCAGTCGATCCCGCGGGACAGTGGCCCCGTGAATTTCGAATAATTTCTTGCCTTCGTTTTCGAGCAGCGAGTGGCGTCCTTCCCGCAAGGCCGCTTTGATGATATTGCTGGCCTCGGGATTAGCCTTTGCTGCCCATTTTAACGTAAAGGTTGCCTTGGTGTGGTAACTGGCCAGGTAACTTCCGTACTCGGCTAGAACGGCAATGCATTTGGCAGACACATCCAGAGAATCATGAACCGGGATATTGTAATATCGCAGAAGGTCCAGTGCATGCGGTTTTTCAGAATCATATAGGCTATGGAGCACAATGGGTTTGTTGCGCTTTTTGATGAGCTTGCCCATGCGGTGGGCGGCATCTTCTTCCATCAAGGCCAGGCTTTCAGCAAAGCGGATGCCGTAACCGCCGAAAAGCCCTACTATTAACAACCCACCAACGTTCGGATCCTTAAGGATGATATCAGCGCAATCGGCAAACACCGACGGATCCGTATCGGTGCCGCCGGCAACATCAACCGGGTTGATTACCGACGCAGCGGCCGGCAGGATCTCTTTGAGCCGGTCCTGGGATTTGCCTGTCAACTCGGGCAGTTCGATGCCAAGGTCGGTTAAAATATCTGCGGCTATGGTGGCATGGCCGCCGCCGTCTGCCAAGATGGCGACCTTGTTGTTTTTGATGGGCGGCAGGCTTGAAAGCGTCTCGGCCGCCGGGAAAAGTTCATCGGAATTTTCTATGACAACTATACCGGCACGCCGAAAAGCCCCTCGGGCGACTTCGGACATGCCGGCCAGGGCGCCGGTGTGGGATCCGGCCGATTTTTTGCCGGTGGCCGAGCGGCCGCTTTTGAGCAAAATGATTGGTTTTTCCAGGGTTGTTTTTTGGGCCTGTTGCAAAAATTCGCGACCGTTGCGCATGCCTTCCACATACATTAAAATGGCCCGGGTATCCGGGTCTTGCCGGAAAAATTCCAGATATTCATGAAACTTGATGTCGGCTTCATTACCGACACCCACATAGTAAGAAAACCCTTTGCGGCTTTTGATCTTGGCTTCGGTAATCAATGTTAATGCCATATTGCCGCTCTGGGTCAGCAAAGCAATATCTCCCCGTGGGGCGTCTTTTAACCCTACCAGGTTTAAATTATCTTTAAGATTCATCATGCCGGAGGTATTGGGGCCGATCAGCCGGATATGGTGCTTTTTTGCCGCAGCCACCATTTCGTCTTCCAGCTTGCGGCCCTCTGAGCCGATTTCACCGAATCCGCCGGCGAGCACCACCGCGCCCTTGATCCCTTTTTGGCCACATTCCGCCAGCACGGACGGCAGCGTTTTGGCCGGCGTTGCCACCAGCGCCAGGTCGACCGGCTCGTCAATATCGGCCACGTTTGGATAGCACTTGAACCCCAGGATGCTTTTTTCCTTGGGATTGACCGGATAGATTTTGCCTTCGTATTTTTCGTCCAAAAGGGTCCGGATGGCTTGATAGCCGCGTTTGGTTTCATTTTTCGAGGCGCCGATAATGGCCACCGATTCAGCATTAAAGATGCACTCTAGGGACATACAGCCTCTCCAATTTCGTATTTCAGTTTCGACGGACTGGGGTAAATTATAACCTCAATCATTGGCTACTGGCCATTTTGCTTCAGGCGACTGGCTTCGGCCAGCTGCCGGGAACCAATAGCCAGATACTGAACCTTTGAACCTATTTCTTTTTGCGTTCCGCGAACGCCTTCAGGGATTCCTGGCGTTCTTTGGTGGACACACAGGTCAGACAAGCTTCGATTTCAAAATCCATCAGGGCATCAAGACTGATCCCGCTCTGGGCCATCTGCAACCCCTTTTTAATCATTTTAATTGAAATGGCCGAATTGGCGACGATTTTTTCAGCCATTTCACGAGCAGCTGATTCCAACTGTTTGAGGGGAACGGACGTGTTCACCAGACCGATACGCTCGGCTTCTTTGCCGTCAATGTACTGACCGGTAAAAAGCAGCTCCTTGGCTTTCCCAGGGCCAATTAAGTTTTGTATCAGGCGAAAGGCGCCGCCGGTTACCGACGAAGTTACCATGGCTTCAGGCGAGCCGATTTGAGCCTCCTCGGCAGCAATTCGGATATCACAGGCCAGCGCCAGCTCATAGCCGGACCCCAAAGCATACCCGTTAATGGCAGCGATGGTTGGTTTTTCAAAGCGAATAATTTTGCGGGAGGCCTCCTGAAGCTCGACCAGATAGTCGCGATATTCTTCCACACTTCTGGTTTTCGATTCTTTCAGATCAGCCCCGGTTGAAAAGGCACGGCCCTCACCGGTAATGATCAACGCTTTTATCTGCGGGTCTTCACGGGCATCTTCCAGCGCAGCCTGCAAATCAAGCCAGAGCTGCTTATTCATGGCATTTAACACCCCGGGACGATTTAATTTAATTGTGGCGATACCCTGATCTTTTTCATATGCGACACATTCGAAATTCATATTATTTCTCCTGCATTAGACAATGTTGGGCAATAGGGCCCACAGGATCACCCACGCTTGGGTATCCGGGTCTTTGTCCAGGCACACGATCCCGCTATTTTGAAATTTAAAAACCGGTTTGTCAATTGATCCGGTTATCAAAAACGCGGTCATGCGTTCCATAAACGGTAGATGGCCAACCAGCATGGTATTCTCCGCCGGGTCGAGGTCGGCCGCTGCCTCTGAAACATCGTCCATCGCCTTTATCCCGCTGATTTCCTGCACGCCCTGGGTCGGGTTTAAGGACCGGGCCAGAATTTCAGCTGTCTGCCGGGCGCGGGTCTTGACGCTGTGTCTGATCTGGGATACGGAAATGCCCTTTTCCTTGGCTGTCTTGGCGATTAATTTTGTTTCCGCTTTTCCTTCCTCAGACAGGCCTTGATCGGGGTCCTGGTCCTTTGGCAGGCTCTTTCCATGTTGAACAAGATAAAGTGCCATGACGCTGATCCTCCTTGTATTTTTAAAAGATTGTGGCTATAGTTTTAATGTAAGTTATTTTAAACATCAATAAATTTTTCCCGACCTTTCCGAATGCATGCCAATATTGCTGTGGAGTATTTGAATGCGAATTGTAACGCGGCCGGATTTTGATGGAATCGTCTGTGCGGTTCTGCTTTATGAAGCGTTAGAGATAACCAAACCGACCCTATGGGTAGAGCCCAACGATGTGCAAAAAGGCAGGGTCGATATTTACAACCACGACATTATTGCCAATCTGCCTTTTGATGAGCGCTGCGCGCTCTGGTTTGATCATCATTTTACCAATCAGATCGAAGGACCGGTTAAAGGCGTATTCGAAATCGCACCGTCTGCAGCAGGGATCATTTTTGATTATTACAAAGACCGCCTTCAGCGGGATTTTAGTGAACTGGTGCAGGCTGCAAATAAGATTGATTCGGCCAATTTGACTCTTGACGAAGTTCTTCATCCTGAGAAGTATCCGTATGTGATCGTCTCTCTGACGGTGTCAAGCGAAGCCCACGCCGATGTACCTTACTGGAATTCTCTGGTTGCGCTTTTCAGAGAATTGGATATCCACCAGGTTTTAGAAAATGCGGAGGTTAAGCAACAGTGTCAGGAGGTGGTCTATCGAAATGAACGATATGTGGAAGTTCTAAAACAGCATACCGTCATCAATCAGCATGTGGCCTTAACTGACTTTCGACCTTTCGATATAGCGCCGTTTGGTAATCGATTCCTTGTTTATTCCCTGTTTCCCGAGGCTTCGGTGAATGTCAGAATTCGCTACGAGGATCAAAACAAAGAAATGGTGGTCATTAATTTGGGCCACAGCATTTTTAATCCCGGCTGCAATGTCAATGTCGGTCTGATGCTGGCACAATTCGGCGGTGGGGGGCATCCCGGTGCAGGCTCGGCGCGAATCCCATCATCCGAAGCGGATAAAATCCTTTCTCAAATAATCGACCAGTTGCTTGCCAACAAAAATAATGAAACGCTCAACTTAGGTAAAGGTTAGAGCCAGCAATGTTGAGTCCGGTCGCTGTAAGTTCTACGGTTTCGAAACGGTTTTCAGCTGCATTCCCTGAGTGCATGCTTTGATCGCGTGATTATGGCTGCCCGGGATAGCATGAATTGATACCTTCCTTCCAACGAATGTTTCCGTATAACAGCAGCCTGTTAAAACCAGGCTGTCTGAGCCAGAAGACCTCAATTTATGGTTACCTATATTAAATTGCTGCTCACTGCCATCATTTGGGGAGGGACCTTCGTCGCCGGACGCAGCCTTGCCCAGCATGTGGGTCCTTTTTCGGCAGCATTTCTCAGATTTGCGGTGGCATCCCTATTTCTGGTTTTCATCACTTGGAAAGTGGAAGGCAAGTTGGCCCTTTTAAAAAAGGGACAACTTTTGCCTGTCTTTCTGCTTGGATTGACCGGTGTTTTTTTCTACAATGTATTTTTTTTCAAAGGGCTGAAAATCATCGAGGCTGGCCGGGCGGCGATCATTATTGCCAATAACCCAATATTAATTGCCCTTTTATCAGCTGCTATTTTTAAAGAGAAGCTAAACGGCATTAAAGTCGCGGGTATTATCATTTCGGTAATCGGCGCCATTTTAGCCATATCAAAAGGTGACCTCCGTGTTATCTTACGCGGTAATCTGGGATGGGGCGAGTTTTATATTTTTTTGTGTGTTGCCAGCTGGGTGGCGTTTTCTTTGCTGGGCAAAGCCGTCATGTCCGGTCTTTCACCCCTGGCTTCGGTCACATACAGTTCGTTAACCGGCGCTCTTTTGCTTTTTTTGCCCGCCTACAGCGACGGTCTTGCCAATTGTCTCCAATATTCATTCACCGACTGGTGGAATATTTTTTACCTGGGTTTTTTCGGAACGGTGCTGGGATTTGTATGGTTCTATGAGGGCATAAAAAAGATCGGGCCCACCAAGGCCGGTCTGTTCATCAATTTTGTTCCCATCAGTGCTATTTTGATGGCATCTTTCTTTTTGGATGAACCGCTGACATTTTCTCTGCTGGTCGGGGCATTGCTGGTTACTGCCGGGGTGTATCTGACGAATCGGCCTTGAGCCTTATGTTCACCCTGCGACCTGCATATCGCTCAGTCTGCTAAATGTATGATCGAATAAATTTTTCGATCTTCTCCTTGGTGTTCAAATCGGATCAGGTAAACCGCAGCATCTTCCGCCGCAGTAACCCCGCTGCCGCCCACTTGCCACAGATTTTCCAAGATCTTCATTTTGCTCTCGTCCATGCGCCTTTTTTTTTCTCAGAGATGTATTATAGTGTCATATACTCATCGCATAACCAATACTTTTTGAATGATTTCTAAAACAACCCATTATTTTGTTGGCAATCAATGATTGCAGGAGGAGGCCATAATGGAACTCAAAGATTATTTTGAAAATACCAAAGGGGTTGGCGTGCTCGCCACAGCCGATAGTGACGGCAAAGTCGATGCGGCGATTTATGCCAGACCGCACTTTATGGACGATGGCTCCCTGGCCGTCATCATGCGCGATCGCCTTTCCCACCATAATCTTCAATCCAATCCGCACGCCACTTTTCTGTTTATGGAAGAGGGCCCCGGTTACAAGGGAAAACGGCTGTTTATGACCAAGGTTAAAGAAGAAAAAGATACAGAGCTTCTGCATTCCTTGCGTCGCCGGCAGTATCCAAACGATAACGAGGAAGCCAAATTTTTAGTGTTTTTCAAGCTGGATAAGGAGCTGCCGCTTGTAGGCTCCGGTAAATAAGTGCCTTGTATTTTGTGTGAGTCAACTTCGCAGAGGCATGCATATGAAATCATCAGCAGAGATCCAGAATCGTCTGCGCAGCCTTCTTGCATCGCAGAAGTTAGCGATAGTGGCAACGCAGACCGGTGGCCAGCCTTACGCCAGCCTGGTGGCATTCGTGGCCACCGATGATTTGCGGCACATTTTTTTTGTGACCGCCCGGACCACCCGCAAATTTTCAAATCTGATCTCGGATCCACGCGTGGCGGTCCTGGTCAATAGCAGCACCAATCAGGAGTCCGACTTTCACGATGCGATTTCCATAACGGTAACCGGAAATGCCGTAGAGATCAAAGACCCTGAGCGACAGGCCATTCTCGAACTGTACCTTGCCAAGCACCCATACCTGGAAGAGTTTGCCAGATCACCTTCCTGTGCGTTTGTCAGGGTGGCTGCCCGATCCTATTACATGGTGCAGAATTTTCAAAGCGTAATGGAGCTTCACATCGATCAATGAGCTGGATCATCTCGCCTGAAAATATGGACCGGAAAGACGGTCATCGGGTCGGCGGCAAGGGCCTTTCGCTGGGGCTGCTGGCCAGAGGTGGTTTTGCTGTTCCCAAAACCCTTTGCGTGACGAGCGAAGCCTACCAGGCGTATGTTTTGCAAACCGGTTTGCGTGAGCGCATTCTGCTTGAGCTCAACCGTAAAGGCTTCAAGGACATGCGTTGGGAAGAAATATGGGATTGTGCCACCCGCATTCGGAATATGTTTCTGCGCAAACCGATTCCCAGAGAGATATCCATACAGCTAAAGGGTGCCATTGACGCCACTTTTAAAGGCCAAGCCGTCGTGGTTCGATCATCGGCGCCTGAAGAAGATGATGCCGCATCTTCGTTTGCCGGCCTGCATGAATCCTACGTCAATATCCGAGGGACAGACGCAATTTTAAAACACATTGCCAAAGTCTGGGCGTCGTTATGGTCTGATGCGGCGCTGCTGTATCGCCAGGAAATTGGATTGGATGTCGAAAAAAGCGCCATGGCTGTGGTTATTCAGGAAATTATCCTTGGCGATAAATCAGGCGTCGCTTTTTCACAAAACCCCAACAACACAGCCCAGGGCGTGATCGAATCCGTGTATGGCTTAAACCAGGGTCTCGTTGATGGTGCTGTTGAACCCGATCGTTGGATAATGGACCGCCAAAAGAAAACCATCGTTTCCCATACGCCGGCCGAGCGCAAGCACTGGATGATTGCTGTTGAATCCGGTGTCCGCCTCGATGCTCTGCCGGAGGAATTGGCCAACGATCCGCCGTTAAATTCCACCGAGGCCCGTCATGTTTTTCAGCTGGCTCTGGAAGCCGAAAAATATTTTAAATCCCCGCAAGATCTGGAATGGACCTTTCGCCAAAGGGATCTGGTGGTGCTTCAATCCCGCCCGATCACCACACTGTCGCCGCAACAAACTGAGGATGGCCGCAGCTGGTACCTGAGCCTGCATCGCAGTTTTGAAAATTTAAAGCAGCTGCGGCAAAAGATTGAAAATGAATTGATACCGGCCATGATTAGCGCAGCCGACGAATTAGCCCGTAAGGAACTGACGGCGCTATCCGATGAAGACCTGGCCGCAGAGATTAATCATCGCTGGGAAACCAATCAAAAATGGACCAGCATTTACTGGGAGCAATTTATCCCTTACGCCCACGGTGTTCGCCTTTTCGGGCAGGTTTACAATGATGCCATCCAACCGGAAGACCCTTATGAATTTATTGATTTGCTGACCCGCACCGAGATGGCCAGCCTGCAAAGAAACCAGATGCTCTCGGATCTGGCAGACTGGATACGCAATATGCCATCTCTGGAAAACTCCTTAAGAACCGGTCAAACCGATGGCCTTGATCCGCAGTTTTTAGCGGAGGTGGACCGCTTCGTTGAAAAATTCGGTGATCTGACCTGTGCGGTAACCGGCGGGACGCAATGTGAGCGGGATTCAGACGCCCTGTTTAAGATTTTACTCGAAATGGCGGCCCATCCGTCTTCGGAAATGACCCGGCAGCCGTCAAAAGATAAAGCCGCACTGCAGGAAAAATTTTTTAATTCCTTTGAAGGCCAACAAAAACAAACGGCCATTGAGCTCATGGATCTCGCCCGCAGCAGCTACCAATTGCGCGATGATGATAATATCCATCTGGGCAGAATAGAGGCCCAGCTGCTGGTTGCAGTACGCGAGGCCAGAAAGCGGATCGATGCTCACCTTCAGGGAGAAACGACCCCAAAAAGTGCTGCTGAACTGCTTAAAGTGGTTGAAAGCTTAGATTACCGACCGCAGTTTCAGCCGTCTTACAGCCAAAAACCGCAAGGCGATTATTTGGTGAAAGCCCGGCAGCTGATCGGCCAGCCTGCCGGCCCGGGCCTGGCAAAAGGACCCGCCCGGCTGATCAGGCAAACATCCGATCTGGCTGAATTTAAATACGGTGAAATCTTAGTCTGTGATGCTGTGGATCCAAACATGACGTTTGTGGTTCCGCTGGCGGCCGGCGTCGTTGAGCGCAGGGGCGGCATGCTGATACACGGTGCCATCATTGCCCGAGAATATGGCTTGCCATGCGTAACCGGTATTCCGGATGCCACAAGGCTCATCCAAAACGGCGAACAGGTGACCGTTGATGGTTATCTGGGAATTGTCACCCTCGGCTCTGAACAGCTATAAGGTTACTTCAGAGGGATTCGAAATGGGCTTCCTGCAAGCCATCCAGTAACAGAAAAGAGCTGATCTTGACGCAAAACACATCAGCCTCTGGATGCCGCATGAAGGAATCCAGGTGGGGGTGGGTTTGCAGCAGTTTTACGGCTGCTTTACGGCGTTTCTCGGCTGTTTCAATCGTACAGAAAAGACCTTGCACCGTCAGCGCTTTGGCCTGGGAGCGGGGGGATTTTTCGCGCGTGTCGATCAAAAGGCAGACCGCCGGATTTTGCATCATGTTTCGATATTTGGTGCTGTTTGTGTGAGTGACCATATAAATTTCTTCGCAATTTTCATCGGTGACATAGGCCATCAGCGAGCAATATGGTTTCTGGCCGGCAACGGTAGCCAGAACACAGATGTCTTTTTGTTTGGCAAGGTTTTTCATCTCTGCAAGCATCGACGCGTCCTTTTGCTAAAGCGGGTTTTATCTTGATCTTCATGCGTATCACATCTACTGTGTTATGAAAATTGAAATATTCAAGATTTGACCTGTCATTACGCCAATACATAAAATCGGAGGTCTCCAATGAATGAGCGTGTTCGTCTGGGTATCAGCTCCTGCCTGATGGGCAATTCGGTGCGCTGGAATAGCGGTCACAAAATGGATCGCTACCTGACCCGCACACTGGGCCAATTTGTAGATTATGTCCCGGTCTGTCCGGAGGTCGAGGCCGGTTTTGGTGTTCCCCGCGAGTCCATGCGCCTGGTGGGCGATCCGGAAAACCCGCGCCTGATCACCTTCAAGACCAAAACGGACAAGACCGAGCAAATGCGCCGCTGGGCAAGCAAGCGGGTCAAAGAACTGGAAAAAGAAGATCTGCATGGTTTCATTTTTAAAAGCGATTCTCCAAGCAGCGGCATGATCCGGGTGAAGGTCTACACCGAAAAAGGGATGCCGGTTAAAAAAGGGGTAGGCATGTTTGCCAGGGAATTTATGAATCATTTTCCGCTGATACCCGCTGAAGATGACGGGCGGCTGCATGATCCCCAGATCAGAGAAAATTTCATCGAACGCATCTTTGCCCTGCAACGCTGGCGGCAGACCATCACCAATGGCAAAAATATGGGCAACCTGGTGGATTTTCATACCCGCAACAAGCTTTTAATTCTATCGCACAGTCAGAAACATTCGCGGTTGATGGGCAAGCTGGTGGCCAGTGGCAAACAGATGCCGCTGCCAGAGTTGTATGCTCAATATGAGGCCTTTTTAATGGAGGCTCTGGCGCTCAAGACCACGCCCAAAAAAAATCTCAATGTGCTGCAGCATTTGATGGGATATTTTAAAAAACAGCTGTCCAGGGATGAAAAACAGGAGCTGCTTGAAGTGTTCGAACAATACCGTCAGGAATTCGTGCCGCTGGTTGTGCCGATTACATTGATCAACCATTTTGTGCGTAAATACGATCAGCAATATCTAAAACTGCAAACGTATTTAAACCCGCATCCGGCGGAGCTAAAACTTCGAACCCACGTCTGAATGGCTTTTAAATTGCCATTTTTTGCCCGATGGCTGTGTTCCAATCCGATTCAAGCGGATCTCCATTAACTATCAGATGATCAAAAGGACCTTACCATGTTTTCGAAACCCATCCTGGTGACCGGGGCGACAGGGTATGTCGGTGGGCGGTTGATTCCGGCGCTGCTAAAAGCCGGATACAGGGTACGGGCCATGGGCCGTTCCCTGGAGAAACTTGGATGCCGTCCCTGGGCGCAGCACGAACAGATTGAAAGGGTTCAGGGTGATGTGCTCGATAAGGCTTCCCTGAAAAATGCGGCCAAAGGCTGCCGGGCAGCCTATTATCTGGTGCACTCCATGATCGCCCAAAAGAAGAAATTTGTCGAAGCCGACCGCCAAGCAGCCCGCAACATGGTCGACGCCGCCGCATCTGAAGGTCTGCAAAGAATCATTTACCTGGGTGGCCTGGCCGAAGCGCAGGACACCGCCCTGAGCAAACATTTACAATCCCGTATCGAGGTGGCGGAGATTCTGCAATCCGGACCGGTTCCCACAACCGATTTGCGGACCCCGATGATTTTGGGATCTGGCAGTGCCTCTTTTGAGATTTTGCGCTACCTGGTTGAGCACCTGCCGGTAATGACCACGCCGCGCTGGGTGTTTTCGCTCAATCAGCCGATTGCTATCCGCAATGTGATTCATTATCTGGTAGCATGTCTGGCGCGCGATGAAACCGTCGGGCAAACCTATGACATCGGTGGACCGGATGTTTTGACCTACCGCAAACTACTGGATATCTACGCCGAGGAAGCGCATTTGCGCAAACGCTGGATCATACCGGTGCCGGTGTTGACGCCCACATTGAGCGCTTATTGGATTCACCTGATCAGCCCGGTGCCGGCCTCAATTGCCCTGCCGTTGACTGAAGGCCTGACCAGCGCGGCGGTCTGTAGCGAAAACCGCATTCAGTCCATCATTCCCCAGAGGCTTTTAAGTTGCCGTGAAGCCATCCGTCTGGCGCTGCAGCGGGTCAAGCAACAGCAGATGGATAGTTGCTGGGCCGATGCCGGTGAGCTGATTGAACCTGAATGGGCGCATTGCGGCGATGCCGACTGGGCGGGGGGAACCATTTTAAAATGCGGCTACCGCGCCAAGATAAATGCTCCGGCGGAAATGCTCTGGGATTTGATTTATAAAATCGGCGGCCATCGCGGCTATTATTTTGGCCATCGGCTCTGGCGGCTGCGGGGATGGATCGATCGACTGGCAGGCGGTCCGGGACTTGGCCGGGGAAGTTTGAATCAGGCGGGCCGCTCGGTGGGCGAGGCCGTTGATTTTTGGCGGGTCCTGACGGTGGAACCGCCGCATCGGTTGGTATTGCTTTCTGAAATGAAAGCGCCTGGTGATGCCCTGCTGGAATTTCACATCAGCGCCTTGGGAGCTGTTCAATCCGAGCTTCAGCTGATTTCACGCTTTATGCCTAGAGGGCTCGGCGGGTTAATTTACTGGTATGCGTTTTATCCATTTCATCAATGGGTTTTTGCCGGCATGCTTAAATCCATTGCCCGACACAGCGGTAAAACACTTTCCCAGGGGCCGGAACGGTTTACACCCACATTGCACGACAGCTGCGCATTACCGTCAAAGCAAACTGAATCCTAATCGATAAACATGTGCAGCTGTTGTCTTCTTGCCGCATGAATTCATATCAAGCGGCATCCGTTGGGGGCTTATGAAACGATATCGACTTGTGCGTAATCCAGAAATGCAGGATATCGTTCATTATTTCCTAAAGTTTGGATTGCTTGGACAAATCCTGCACAATATGGTAATAGGCAGCAAACTGATTGAAATCTTTGATTACCGGCGAACAGCTCTCGAAGCAATCTTTGAAAGCCGCCGCTAACCTTCTAATTGCCTTTCTGATTTTATTCCATAGGAGTTTCATATGAAATGGTTTTTAATCATTTTGACGGTCTGCGTTTGTGTACTGATTTACAATCCAGTGCTGGCGGATGACATAGCGCTCAGCGAAGCCAGCATCGAATGCATGGATTGTCACGCATCGATTCATCCGGGCATCGTCAGCGGCTGGCAAAAAAGCCGACACGCGCTGATCACTCCCCAAAAGGCCATGACGGTAGAGGGCGTTGCCCGCAAAGTCTCCAGCCAGACGGTTCCAGAAAACTTGCAAAAAGTTGTGGTCGGATGTGCCGAGTGCCACACCCTCAGACCCGAGGCGCACGCCGATACATTCGAGCACAACGGCTATGAGGTTCATGTGGTGGTCAGCCCCGACGACTGCCAGACCTGTCACGCAACCGAAAGAAAACAATACGCCCGAAATATTATGGCGCATGCCTATGGGAATCTAGCTGACAACAAGCTGCATCGACAACATGAGCATGCGATTTTGGCAGAGAAAAAATACAAAAACGGGAAACTATCGCTGGCGCCAGCCGACGATGCCACGCGGGCTGAGGCCTGCTATTACTGCCACGGCACCAAACTGGCGCTGGCCGGCTATGAAACCCGCGACACCGAAGCTGCCGGCGAACTCGATTTTCCGATTATCACAGGCTGGCCCAACCAGGGGGTGGGGCGCCTTAATCTGGACGGCAGCATGGGCGCCTGCTCGGCCTGCCATACGCGACATGCCTTTTCGATTGAAATGGCGCGTAAACCCTATACCTGCAAGGAATGCCATGTGGGGCCCGATGTGCCGGCATTTAAGGTCTATGCCGCCAGCAAACACGGCAATATTTTTTCAAGCAAACATGCCGCCTGGAATTTTAAAGCCGTGCCGTGGACGATCGGCAAAGATTTTACAGCCCCCACCTGCGCCACCTGTCATATCAGCCTGCTGGTCAACACCGATGAGCAGGTGGTGGTTGAAAGGACCCACCAGATGAACAACCGTCTGCCGTGGCGCATTCTGGGACTGATTTATGCCCACCCGCACCCCATTGAGCCGGATACCAGCATTATCCGCAACAAGGACGGATTGCCCCTGCCGACCGATTTTGAAGGCGGCTTTGCAACACAATATTTAATCGATGAAAAGGAAATGGCGGTTCGCAGGCAGGCCATGCAGGCGGCCTGTCTGAATTGCCACGATGCTTCCTGGGTCAACGGCCACTGGCAACGCTTTGAAAACACCATCAAGGAAACCAATGCCCAGACGCTGACCGCCACCCGGATCATGCAGGAGATATGGACGCTCGGCCTGGCCGAGCGGCAGGACAACCCTTATGACGAGGCTATTGAAAAAAAATGGAGCACCACCTGGCTGTTTTATGCCAACACGATCCGTTTTGCCTCGTCTATGGCCGGCGGGGGAGATTACGGTGTGTTTGCCGGTGGCCGTTATCAACTGTCGCAAACGCTGCTGGAGCTCAACGACTGGCTGAAGCTGCACCAGAAACTCGATGCCGCATCAAAAAAATAGGTTCGCCGGATCCAATCAACGCAAAGCCTATGAAACCGCAGGATATTCACGATTCAAGAATTCAGTCGCTTAACGATCTTGATGTGCGCCCGGCTGACTATGTGCTCTACTGGATGCAGCAGTCCCAGCGGGCCGAGTACAACCACGCCCTGGAATACGCGGTGCAGCAGGCCAACCGGATGGAGCAGGGTGTTTTGGTAGTGTTCGGGCTGATGGATGATTATCCGGAGGCCAATTTGCGCCATTACACCTTTATGCTCGAAGGACTCCAAGAAGTCCGGGCGGCTCTTGGCAAACGCAAAATCAAAATGATCGTTCAAAAAGGCCATCCTGCGGATGTGGCCCTATCAGCCGGCCAAAAAGCATCTTTGATCGTGTGCGACCGCGGATATCTCCGGCCCCAAAGGCAGTGGCGCCAAACAGTGGCCCGCGGCGCCGGCTGCCGGGTGGTTCAAGTCGAAAGTGATGTCGTCGTGCCGCTTGAAGTCGTCTCCGACAAAGCCGAGTATGCGGCCCGCACGATACGACCCAAAATCCACAAGCATCTGGGCCATTATCTGGTTGAATTCAAGCCCACCCCAATAAAAAAATCTTCGCTGCAGCTCAGGATCAAGGGCATCGATTTAAGTGATATCGATGCCGTTTTGAAGGAGATGTCGCTGGATCGCGATGTTTCACCGGTCAGCCATTTTTTTAAAGGCGGCACCGCTCAGGCCCGCAAGATATTCGCCGATTTTTTACGCGATCGGTTCAAAAACTATGTTGACAATCGCAACCAGCCCCAGACCGATGATGTTTCCCACATGAGCAAATATCTGCATTTCGGCCAGATTTCCCCCTTGTATCTGGCTTTGAAGGTGCAAGACACCGACAAACGCCTCAAGCAAGCCCGGGAGGCGTTTATCGAAGAGCTGGTTGTACGCCGCGAGCTGGCCATGAATTTTGTCTTCAATACCCCCAAATATGATTCATTTCATTGTTTGCCGGACTGGGCGCAAAAGACCTTAAATGCACATAAAAAAGACAAACGCGAGCATAGGTATTCCCGCCGGCAGCTTGAAAATGCCAAAACCCACGATGAATACTGGAATGCGGCCATGCGGGAGATGAAGGTCACCGGATTTATGCACAACTACATGCGCATGTACTGGGGCAAAAAGATTCTGGAATGGATCCCGACGCCACAACAGGCTTTCAAAACGACGTTGGCCATCAACAATAAGTATTTTTTGGACGGCCGCGATGCCAATTCCTACACCGGTGTGGCCTGGGTTTTCGGGGTCCATGACCGGGCCTGGGTCGAGCGGCCGATATTCGGCAAAATACGCTATATGGCTGCATCCGGACTGGAGCGCAAATGCGATATCCAGGGTTACGTCAAAAAGGTGGATGCGCTCGAAAAACAAAACGGGGGAGGGTAGGACGAACAATTTGTTCCGAGTTTTCCGAAAATATGAGGGCGGTCATATCATTTCCCGATGGGCGATATGAATTCCAAGGTGCCTGCGGCCTGACATTTGGGATTCAACCATCAGCGCGAACGTACCCAAATGTTTGAGTGCTGTTCATCCCAAATGCCCGACCGCGACTCATCGTTATGGCAAATTTTCGGCATATCGCCCATCATGAAATAATATGCCCGCCTTGCTGTTTGTATTGGTGGAATGATTTGACATCGTCCAAACAATTTAAGGTAACTTTATCTCCAGTAAATGGGAGACAAGACCCATGGCAACCGATAAAACCTTAAGACTGATTCTGGGCGATCAACTCAACGAAAACCACTCCTGGTTTCAGAAGACGGATAGCGCCGTTGCGTATGTCATGATGGAAGTCCGTCAGGAAACCGACTATGTCAAACACCACGTTCAAAAGGTGCTGGCCTTTTTTGCCGCCAT
The DNA here is from genome assembly GCA_050116835.1 of Desulfobacterales bacterium. Taxonomy (GTDB): domain Bacteria; phylum Desulfobacterota; class Desulfobacteria; order Desulfobacterales; family JAHEIW01; genus JAHEIW01. The sequence continues at coordinate 9,708 of JASFNW010000066.1, read as the reverse complement.
GCGCGCTTTTGCCGAAAACCTTCAGGAAAAAGGACATACGGTAATTTACCTGCGACTGGATGATCCTAAAAACAAACAGACCATCGCTGACAACATCAAACGGCTGTTCAAAGAAACGCCGTATGCGCGTTTCGAATACCTGCTGCCCGACGAACATCGACTGGATGTCGAGCTGCGCAAGCTGGCCAAAGCGCTTCCGGTTTCCGGGGAGGCGGTTGACACCGAACATTTTGTCACCCGGCGGGAGGACTTCAAAGACTTTTTTGACGGTAAAAAGCGCTACCTGATGGAATCCTTTTATCGCCAGATGCGCAAGAAACACGGTATCCTAATGGACGGCGAAAAGCCCATGGGCGGGCGCTGGAATTTTGATGTGGAGAACCGTCGGCGATATGACGGCCGGATTCCGATTCCCAAGCCCAAATTGTTTCGCAACGACGTGGGTGAACTTCACAAAATGATCGAGAAAGCCGGGGTAAAAACGTTCGGCACCGTCAAGCCCAAAAGTCTCATCTGGCCGATCAACCGCTCGCAATCCCGCGCCTTGCTAAACGCCTTTCTGAAAAACGGGTTCAAAGAATTCGGGACCTATCAGGATGCCATGACCATCAAAAGCTGGTCTTTGTTCCACGCACGCATATCTTTTGCGCTCAACACCAAAATGCTGTCCCCGCTGGAAGTCATCGAGGCCGCCGTGCGGACCTGGGAGAAGCAAAAGCGCAGCATCAAAATCCAGCAGATCGAAGGATTTGTGCGCCAGATTCTGGGCTGGCGGGAATATATGCGCGGCATCTACTGGACGCTGATGCCCAAACTGGGCCGCATGAATTATTTCAATCACCGGGCCGCGCTGCCGGACTTTTACTGGACGGCTGAAACTCAAATGCAATGCATGCAGGCCGCCATCGGCCAATCGCTTGAGCACGCGTATGCGCATCATATCCAGCGTTTGATGGTAACCGGAAATTTTGCTCTGCTGGCCGGCGTGCATCCCGATCCGGTCGAGGAATGGTACCTGGGAGTGTACATTGATGCCGTCCAGTGGGTCGAGATGCCCAATACCCGTGCAATGAGCCAGTGGGCTGACGGAGGCCTGGTGGCCACCAAACCCTACGTGTCTTCAGCCAACTATATTCATAAAATGAGTGATTACTGCAGCCAGTGTCACTATGATCGTCAGAAACCGCATGGAGACTCTGCCTGTCCGTTTAACTGTCTGTTCTGGTATTTTTTCGACCGGCATCGCAAAAAATTAGAAAACAACCCGCGCATCGGCATGATGTACCGCACCTGGAAGCGTAAAGACAAAAAAGAGCAGAAACAGATTTTAAAACAGGCGGAATCTTACAAAAAAGATTTAAATCGACTTTAATCCCTGCAGCCGATATTCTGATTTCCCTTTTTTCTTCATTTATACCGCTTGTCATTATAATGTTTCGAAAAAAGGATGGCGGCATAAGTGTTGTCGCAAAAAAACGTCCTGCAATCGGAACGTTTTTTTGACAACGACTATACATCGCCAACTGAATGCCTATTTGTCGATTCGGGAATTGCACTTCCCGGAAAAATCATTACTGTTAAATATTCATAACCGAGCTGATCTGAACAACTGCAACCGAACAGGGAAAAAATGATGCAAAAAATATCCGAGGATGTTATGGCAAGCATAGAATTCAGCGCATCCTACCAACACAACGGTATTGAGCATACCGACGGCTATTACGGGCAGCGAATCAATATCTGGCGGGATATATTGCCTTCCCGGCTGCTTGAAGAATTGCACGGCAAACGAACCGGAGACCAGGTCGTGCTGGATGTTCAACCCAGCACCTGGGTGGCGGCCAAAGATGAACGCAGCATTTATAAATTCCAGCAACGGCAGGTTGCCCCCCTTTCTTCGCAGGCGGATCCGATTCAACTTCGATTCGGCCGCTTTTATCCGCTGGGGATTCTCAAGGACGTAGCGGGTGTTTATCCCAATAACTTCAGGCCTTTTCGCTGCGTGGCCCAAAACGGCGACGGCATCCAGGGGGATGCGAATCATCCCCTTGCTGAAAAGCCGTTTCTCTTTAAAGCATCGATCAAAGATGTGCGCGAAAAGTTTGAAGAGCACGGAGGAACCAGCATCGACTGGATCGAAACCACCCTCAGCGGGCCGGGCATGCAGGCAAGAGCGAACGGGGACGCGACAAATTTTTTTGTCGACCAACCCTTCCGTAGGGTGGATGAAAATCCCGACCGACGATTCTACGCTCAGCCCCGCTATGTCTACCATATCGATCGCACGGCCATTGATATTATCGGTGGCCTTTACCGCCGCCTGATAAAACCTGAGAGCCGCGTTCTGGATTTGATGAGCAGCTGGGTGTCGCACCTGCCGCCAGATCTTTCACTGAAATCTGTGACCGGCCTGGGAATGAACGCACAGGAACTGCAGGCCAACAAACGGCTGATAGACTTTTGCATCCACGATCTGAACGCAAATCCACGCATGCCTTTTGACGATCATGCTTTTGATGCAGCCATATGCACCGTCTCGGTGGAGTATTTAATTCATCCGTTTGAGGTTTTCGAAGAAATCAATCGGGTCCTCAAACCCGGGGGTCTATTTGCCGTTACGTTTTCCAACCGCTGGTTTCCGCCCAAAGCCATTCGAATCTGGTCGGAGCTGCATGAATTTGAACGCATGGGCCTGGTACTTGAATTCTTCTTGAAGTCGGGTTTATATACAGATTTGCATACCTATTCCATGCGGGGGCTGCCGCGACCGGCGGATGATCCATATGCCTCGCAGATCCTATTTTCGGATCCGGTATACGCTGTGTGGGGATATACCCGCTCATCTTAATCCATAACGACCATACTTACAGAACGAGGCCGGCTTATGGGTGAGGCAGAAAATGAAGGCCCATTCGGCAACGCAAAACAAACGCGCAATTTCCGGCCTGCTGAAAGCGAGCGTTTCAGGCGCCGGATAGAATTTATTCTGGAAGCAGATCGGCTATAAAAATTGCGCGCAGAACCACCCTGCTGGATGTTTCGCGTCAGGAGAATTCAGCCGAGCACTCCTGGCATATTGCTTTATTGGTCCTGATTCTATCCGAAGCCCGAGTTTTCAAGATTTAGCGAAGCGAGCTTAGCGCTTTGCAAAAACCGCAGACCAGCGGAAAGGGAATTTTGAAACGGCCTCTAATAACGAATAAAAAAACTTTCTTTCGAAATTCACTATGACCGACGAAGCATCTGAAGCGATCATCTCGGCCCAAGGACTTACCCGGATATACAAACTGGGTGACAGCGAAGTTATCGGGATCAGCCAGGTCGACCTCGAGATCGCTGCCGGACAGCTGGTGGTGCTTAAAGGCAACAGTGGTTCCGGGAAAAGTACCCTGCTTTCCCTGCTGGGGGGGTTGGATCGGCCTTCCGCAGGTGAATTGACGGTCGCGCAGCATGATTTGAATCACACAACGGACAGCCAGTTGACCCAATTTCGCCGGCAGGTTGTCGGGATGGTATTTCAGTCCTTTAATTTGCTACCAACGCTGAATGTCTTCGAAAATATCTGTTTGCCGTCGCTATTGGCCGGCAAATCGGTTGCCGAAAGCCGCCCCAAAGCCATGCAGTTGCTTCAATGGCTGGAAATTGAAGACCGTTCCCACCATCTTCCGGCCCAGCTCTCCGGCGGTGAGATGCAGCGCACCGCCATTGCCAGAGCCTTGATTAATGATCCCGCCATTATCTTGGCCGATGAGCCCACCGGAAACCTTGACAGTCGTAACGGACAGATCGTCATGGATTTGCTGGCCGAACTGAATCGAAAATGGAAACGGACCGTTTTGATTGCAACCCACAGTACGCTCGCCGATCAAATGGCGTCCGTCAGGATGGGTCTGAAAGACGGTATGATTACGAGTTCTGCATGAAAAATTTGTTTTTCTTTTTCCACCTTTTTACCTGGTTCAGTCTGCGAAATATGCGCCGGCACATGGGTCGTGCGGCTACAGTTCTTTTCGGAATTGCGCTGGGAGCGGCTGTTTTTACCAGTGTGCGGCTATCGGTCAACGCCTCGCTGCAGTCCTTTTCCAAAAGCATGGATCTGATTGCCGGGCAGGCGGACCATGTGCTCACCCGGCCCGGGGGCTATGTTCCTGAAAATCTGATGGCAACACTGCTAAGGCAGGCAATGATCCAAAGTGCCTCCCCGATCATGTCTACCTACACACGCGTTTCACGGGAAGACGCGGAGCCATTTTTGCTGATCGGGTTTGATCCGATTTTGGATCGTCCCATGCGCCACTGGCGAGTTGATGACCCAAACGGTCAACAGGGCGCCGTCTGGTTGAATTTATTAAAAGTGCCTTACACGCTTGTCCTGGGCAAGCCTCTGGCCCGTCAGCTAAATTGTGCGCCCGGAGGCACGCTGGTTTTGGAACATGCGCGCCAAAAAGCGCGTTTTAAGGTATCAGGGATCTTGGAACCCAGTGGGCTGGCACTGGCCGAGAGCGGACGGATTGCCTTAACCGACATCGCCACCTTCCAGGAGTTTACCGGGTTGTTTGGTAAAGTCGATCGAATTGATCTGAAGCTGGCGTCCCCGGCCAGCGAAAAGGGCCTGGCGGCTATTGAACAACTTTTGCCTGAAGGTGTTCAATTGAATCCACCGACAGCCACCCGCGAAAGCGGTCAGATGATGATCCGGGCCTATCAACTCAATCTTTCCATTCTGAGCTTTGCTTCGCTGTTTGTGGGCATGTTTCTGGTGTACAGCCTGGTGGCCCTGAATGCGGCTTCGCGGCGACACGAACTGGCAGTTCTGCGGGCCACGGGTGCATCTGCCTACCACGTTTTTTTTATCTTTTTGGCCGAGGGGGCGTTTATGGGGGTAGCGGGCTGGCTGACGGCCATTCCTCTCGGCAATTTTCTAATCAAATATCTGCTGCACGGTGTCAGTCAAACCATTTCCACCCTTTTTGTACGCGTGCAAGTGGATGCACTTTCCTTGAGTGTCTTTGAAATAGCGTTTAGCTTTGTCGTTACCGTCGGTATCTCGATTCTAGCGGCCTATCAGCCCGCCCGGGAGGCCATGCAGGTACCCCCCAAAGAAGCTTTGGAGATTTCGCATCTGGGAATGCAGCCGCGAATATCTCCCCGGCAGCTGGCTCTCGGCGGGCTGGGCTGCATCCTGCTGGTGTTGCCCTTATCCAAGCTGCCGGCCGTACTGGGCATGCCGTTACCGGGGTATCTGGCTATTTTTCTGCTCTTTGTCGGCTTTGCGCTGCTGGCACCCTGGGCTTTGATGAAAATCAGCCACCTCCTGTCTTCGGTACTGTTGAAACGGTTTGGCATACCGGCCTATCTTGCCGGGCGTTACGTGCGCGACAGCGGCACCCGCACGGCGGTTTCGGTTGGCGCCCTGATTACAGCGGTGGCCTTATTTGCCGCTCTGGTTATTATGATATACAGCTTTCGCCAGACAGTTGAATACTGGACCCATGAGGCCATCAAAGGGGATCTATTTTTAACTTCCAAAATGGGAGAAATAAATCGTTTTCGTTTTCCCATCCCCGAACGGGTCATAAATTATCTACAGAACTATAAATCCGAAGTGGACATTTTACCCAGTCGACGGGTTTTTTTAAGCTACGGTAAGTTTCCATACGAGCTTGAGCTTTTGGACATGGAGGGGTTTATGCAACACGCTTCTTTTTTCTGGTTGAAAGGGGATCCACAAACCATTCGTCCTATGCTCAAGCGCGGCGAGGGTGTTATTGTGTCCGAGGTATTCTCAAATCGCACCGGATTGACTGTCGGCGATGTGTTCTCGGCTCAGATTGAAAAATCCCGTGTAGAGCTGCCCATTTTAGGCATCGTGCGGGATTATCGCACACAGGGCGGTGTTGTATTTTATTCCATGTCGCATTTTAGCGCGCAGTATCATCATACGCATGTGGGCGGATTGCGCATCTTCTTTAAAGACCGTTCGCAGGATCTGGATGATGCCGTTGCCAGGCTCCACAACGACATTATCGCCCGCTTCGGAGATCGGGTAGATATGTACAGCGGTAAGGGATTGCGTGGCGCGGTCTTGCGAATTTTTGACGAAACCTTTGCGGTCACAACGGTTCTGCTGCTCATTGCTCTGCTGATTGCCGGTCTGGGGATTGCCACTACCTTAACGGTTTTAGTGTTGCAACGATCCCGGCAGCTCAACACCCTGTATGCGATTGGCGCCAGTTTCCGGCAGATTCGGAGCATGATATTCTGGGAAGCGGCCTTTCTGGTTGTGATCGGGGAGTTGGCCGGGATTGTCTGCGGATTTATTTTATCTTATCTGCTGATATTTGTCGTCAATCGGCAGTCATTTGGCTGGACGTTTATCTATGCGGTGGATTGGGACGCGTTGTTGTTGTCGATTCCGCTGATTGTCACCACCGCACTGGCAGCCGCTCTGCCGGCAGTCAAGATGGTCTTTCGCCGGCCGCCGGCAACCCTTTTGCGTGAACGATGATATGCTCACCGCAGACCCGCCGCCTCGCCTGAGCGGCCCACGCCCGCCATGCAAGCAAGGCGGGGCGGGCGCTTGGCGTAGAGCGGTGATAATTTTATGCAAAATGAAAATCAAAAAAATGAAACCTCGATTTGTAAAAATTGTCCTTTTGACAGCGTGTCTTTTTTTGATGACAGCCATTTTGGGCCGCGAACCGATAGCTGAAGATCAGAGGGGATATTTAGCGGTGAGCGGGCCCTGCCATCAAACATTTCCGGAGGATCACGGTGCCCATCCGGGCTATCGCATCGAATGGTGGTATTACACCGGTAATCTGCTGGCCGAATCCGGTGAACGATACGGCTTCCAGTTAACATTTTTTCGCAATCAGATAAGCCCGAGCGACGCCGTTCAGGATTGGCCCCGGACGTCATCTGCCTGGCGAACCCAGCAGATTTTTGCGGGGCATGCCGCCGTATCAGATCTAGACAAAAAATCGCATCGCTATGCCGAACAAATGGCCAGGCAAGCATTGGGTATGGCAGGCGTCGCTCAACAGGCATCTGAAACAACTGTGTTTATAGGAGATTGGTCGGCCACAATTGGCGCAAGCAGTCACTCGCTAAAAGCGCGAACAGCTGATTTTGCATTCGATCTCAAGTTGCAGCCGGCTAAACCGCCTGTTTTACACGGGCAGGAGGGTTACAGTCGCAAAGGGTCAACCGCCGATAGGGCAAGCTGTTATTATTCGCTGACGCGCCTGATAACCAAAGGAATGTTGAAGATCGACGGCAAAAGCGTTTCCGTTGAAGGTCTGAGCTGGATGGACCATGAATACAGTACGGCATCTTTAGAGGCGAGCATCATCGGTTGGGACTGGTTTAGCCTGCAACTGTCCGATCAAACCGAGATCATGCTGTATCTGCTCAGAGATCAGAACGGTCAGGCAAATCCGGCATCCAGTGGAACCTTTATCGATCGCTCGGGAGTTTCCCGGCATCTTACCGCAGAAGATTTTAGCGTAACCGCACTGGACCGGTGGAAAAGTCCCCGATCCGGTGCGGTTTATCCGGTGGCCTGGCGGCTGAATATCGCGCCGCTTGCGATCGAACTGAACGTTGCTGCCGATTTAAACGATCAGGAGATGGTCACAACGGCAAGCACGGGCGTTATTTACTGGGAAGGCAGCGTGGCGGCATCCGGTACGGCCGCCAAACGACCCGTAAAGGCGAATGGGTATGCCGAATTGACCGGTTACGCCGAAGCGCTACGCGATCCGCTTTAACCGCAAGCGATAAGGTCTTCGTATAGTCGATCGATTCGCGTATCCAGTTGTGATGTTGGCACAGCCCCTGTCCTTCCGGTCATCCTTTTTCTCTTTGTAAGGCAGCGATAATCAGTTCATACATTTTATGCAATTCTTCACCCGCTGAAAATGATGTCCGGCTTTGCCAGATGTTGGCCACAGCATCATGGGGCACATTCAGCTGCGTGCACAACAAACGGGCCTGGTGCCAGGTTGGCAGCCACACCAGCTTTTCAACGATGGCTTCCCGGCTACCGAAGATGTCGATGAATCGCGGAAGACTCAAAATAAAATAGATGCGGTGCGGAAACGGCGAATCAGCTGCGATGGCTCTATCCGGATCCCACACAAAACACCCCACGTGCGGCTGCCAGCTGATTCCCAGGCGTTTGATTTTGAGAGCCAGTTGGCAAATTTGATAGTCAAACGCCATCGGTGCAAGATCTACTTGCGGATTAAAATGCACGGGTTTCATTGCGTGAAAATGCTCCTTTGCGCCAAGTTAAGAGGATGATAAGCTCAAGCGACTTATTTCAGGACGCTGATTTTTCTTATAGCGCAACAGATAATCTGCGACTATTTGTCGGACCTGGATGCTCCCGGCGCGACGGATCAACGGAAACAATCGCGCGCAATCACTCACCGTCAGCAGCCCAACCGCTTGAATACAGGCGAGTTCGTCGCGAATATGGGGGAAGCTTTCCAATTCAGCCGTCTGTTCCTCTTTTTCTATGAGTTTTGTATAGATTAACGAACGGGCCGCAAGCAAGCCTTCACGCTGCCTATTTTCCAAATGAGGATGAAATATGTAGGTAAGCGTTAATTGATCACCCGGTCCGTAAAGATGACCCTGTTCGCCAAGGGTTTGCAGCGCTTTATGCGCAATAAATACGGGTTTGAGCCGGACCTGTTTTGCCAAACGCTGCTGGAGTTGAAGGAACAGTCCGTAGTGAATCGAACCGGCTTCAATGTATGCACAACTAAATCGGGCCAACCGATCAACCAAAGCCCTTGTGCGCAGGGCATCCCGTAAGCGGAAGCGGGCCGCGTCTGCGCGGGCAAAGCGCATGATGGCCTCAACGGTTGCTTCAAATGTCTCCCTTGTGACAACGCGGTAATAATCCAAAAGGGCCTTGGTGGCATCCCTTTCGCCCACGTATACCGGATACGCAAGTGAATCCGGCGCTATTTCCTCAGGACCATGACCTTGGGCAAAGAACTCGTGAATATCCAGCAGATGCTGCAAAAAAGGCTCCACCTGAAAGATTTTTTTTCCGTCGGCATACAATTGACGGGCCAGTCGACACATCTGACGGCTGAATGCCGGATATTCAACATCCATCGGCAACAAATATGCTTCAATCGAAAGCGCACCTTCCAGCATCTGCTGAAATTCGGGCTGGGGCGGCTCTTCCAGAAAAATGGCCTCGTGACGCTGCATCAAATCGGCGGTGATGCCGATGATTTCCGGTCGATGAATTGAGAATCCGATGGTAATGCGTTGCATGGAATCTGTGACGCTCCTTGGCTGAGTTTTTTCATCCGGTAGCATTCTGATCACTTTACATTGCCCGGCATGGACTTATCGTATACCGTATTATGGGTAGAAAATCAGATAATGCAAATAAAAACAGCTTGCCCCTATATCGCCGCCAAGGTGTGATCATATTCGAGTTAGTTTTGGCCTTATTGGCGACCTTATGGGTTTATGACCGCCAGGAGGCGATCTCCATGGATCTTTCCCGGTTTGAATGGAAAAACCGGCTGTTGCTCATTTTTGCGCCGGATTTTAAGCATCCCCACTTTAAACGTATGCATGCTGAAATCAACGCTCAAAGTGCTGGAGTCAAAGATCGGGATCTGGTGGTCTTTGAGATTTTTGAAAAAGACCCCTCCCAAATGGACGCCTCGCCTA
>JASFNW010000065.1:0-26248 GCA_050116835.1 Desulfobacterales bacterium | reverse complement strand
AACAGCCAGATCGACCGGTTCATCTCCATCCGCCAGACGGGCATTTCTGACAATAAGATCCATTTGCAGCTCCTTTGATTGGCCGCATTTGCGATGAGAATGTTTCTGTATCTCAATTTTCTGCTGGATTTATTCGAAAAATTTTTGAGTCGATGGTACACCACTAAAAAAATTTGTCATGTGGTGTCAACCCAAAAGTAAGAAAGGAAGTTTATAGGTGTCAGGTTTCGAGTCTTTGCCGCGCCGTAGCGGCTACGTCCGCGCAGGCCGGTGTCAGGAGTCAGGCTCCTGGCTCCTTGCTTCTGGCTTCTGGCCAGGAGCGAGTGACCAGTAGCCAGCAGCCGCAAACCTTTATGAAACGCAACTGGATAAAAATATAATTCACAGCATTTGTAAACTATTTGGGGATAGGATACTACGCACCCAGCCCGATCATTTTATGGATTTGGCGCCACTGGACGTAAGGCACGCTTTTGATCTGCTTCAGATCACTGGCGGGGATGCAGCCGACGGTTGAGTTGGGCATATAAAAGCATTGCTCACCTTTATGCGGCCCTTCTTCCAGAATCCATCCCTCTTGAATGGCAACCTTTTTGCCCACAAATTCAGATGCACTGGAATTGTAGTCGGTGTCATTTGACGGTTGAAATACGGCTTCAAAATACATAATCTATCTCCTTGATTGGGTTTTGCAAACTGGGTGCTTCGCGCCCCTGTTTTTCCCCGCCGATGGCGGTAAAATCCAAGCGATCCGCCCTGCGGGTGGCCGTTGACTCAAAAGCCCGGCATAATAGAGATAAAAAAATAAAAGTCAACCGTTTTTTCAAGTTTGTTAGTTGAACGCTCGTTTGGTATTGTGAATCAAAGCACGCGCACATGACGTTGATGATAGGCGGATTGCTCCAGCCCGGCCTTCGTAGCCGATGCTACTTCGGCGGAGTAGGCCTCGCCAACATGCCAAAGGAATATTTGACCGATGCCTGTACACAACAGCGACATTGCCGACATATTTGACCAGATTGCTGATTATCTGGAGATCGAGGGGGAAAACCCGTTTCGCATTCGGGCTTATCGCAATGCAGCGCATACGGTCAGCGGGCTGGGGTCGGAGTTGAAAGAAATGGTAGCGGCCGATGCGGACCTGACACAGCTGCCGGGCATCGGCAAAGACCTGGCGGCCAAAATCCACGAGGTCCTGGAAACCGGTACGGCCAAAGCGCTTCTCAAGCTTCAGAAACGCATTCCCGAAACCGTTCTGGAGATGTTAAAGCTGCCCGGCCTGGGACCCAAGCGGGCGCGGGTTTTGTATCAGAAGCTCAACATCAAAAATTTAGACCAGCTGGCAAATGCGGCCCGCAAAGGGCGCATCAGGGCGCTGGATGGGTTTGGCCAAAAAACGGAAAAAGCCATTTTAGAGGCCATTGAAGCCCGGGCGCAAAAAGAAAAACGCTTCAAGCTGGCAACGGTCAGGCCCGTCGTTGATCATCTCATTGATTTCCTGAATGAAGTTTCCGGGGTCAACAAGGTTGCGGTGGCCGGCAGTTACCGGCGTTCGCGCGAAACCGTCGGCGATCTGGATATTTTGGCCACCGCCCGCAAAGACAGCCCCGTTATGCGCCGCATTATGGACTATGATGCCATCGACAAGGTCTTAGCCAGCGGTGCTACCAAGGCAAGCGTCATGTTAAGGTCCGGCTTGCAGGTAGACGTTCGATTGGTGGAACCCGCAAGCTTTGGCGCTGCTTTGCAGTATTTTACCGGCAGCAAAGACCACAATATCGCCATCCGGCGGCTGGGGCAGCAGCGGGGTCTCAAAATAAATGAATACGGCGTATTTCGGTTTGAAAAACAGGTGGCCGGCCGCACAGAAGCGTCAGTATACAAGGCTTTGGATCTGCCGTTGATTCCGCCGGAGCTAAGGGAAAATCGCGGGGAGATCGAAGCTGCGGCGGAAAACCGGCTGCCGCAATTGGTCACCCGTAAAGACCTCAAAGGGGATTTGCATATTCACACCGCTGCCAGCGACGGGCGCAACAGTCTGGAGGAAATGGCGCGGGCGGCCAAGCAGCAGGGGCTGAAGTATATCGCCATCACCGAGCATTCGGGCCGCCTCAAGGTGGCCGGCGGCCTTGATCGGCGGCGCTTGAGGCAACAAATCGAAGAAATCGAAGACCTCAACGATCGCCTCAAAGGCATCCAGATCCTTAAGGGTCTTGAAGTGGAGATTTTAAAAGACGGCTCCCTGGATCTGTCGGATTCCGAGCTGGCCCGGCTGGACCTGGTGGTGGGAACGGTTCACAGCCATTTCAATTTGTCCCGCGAGAAACAGACCGAGCGCATTCTGCGCGCCATGGACCAGCCTTATTTTAGCATGCTGGCCCATCCCACCGGCCGCAAAATCAACCAGCGGGATCCCTATCAGGTCGATTTGACTCGCGTTATTCAAAAGGCCAGCGAGCGCGGCTGCTTTCTGGAGCTCAATGCCAATCCAAAACGCCTGGACTTAACCGACATTTACTGCCAGATGGCCAAAGAACAAGGAGTGCTGGTATCCATCAACTCCGATGCCCACAGCATTGACGCTTATAACGACCTGGAATTTGGGGTCGGCCAGGCCCGGCGCGGCTGGTTGGAAAAAAAGGATGTGCTCAACACCCGGTCACTGGCGCAAGTGCGAAAATTGCTCAAACAAACCATGGGTTCATAGTTTCCGCGTTGCGCGTTTCGTGTTTGAGATCGGCACAGAAACAACCCCACATTCGTTTTTATCATTCTCGGGGCTATCTGAAAGTGGTGGTAAGTTTACACTTGGAATTTTTTGGAACCTAATTTTATTCAGATATGCACAACAAATCCATAATAAATGAGAATTGGTGATGGAGGCACGCTATACGCAATAAATGCCAATTTTTATATTAATATTAATAGGTTAATTGATATTTAACAAATGTGTCTTTGGTAGCTGTCAAGCAAATTGAGTCTCTATCACCTCCGGTTCTTTGCATGACCACCTGCATGGCTTTGAAGCAATGCCGTTGATTCTGAATTGTGTTTGATATATCCAGATACGATCTGCCATAATTTTTAAATTCATACTGTTTCGCAACTTGACTGGTGGGATGGCAATGGTGCGCTTGGCAAGCGTATCCTCAAACGGATCAATAAGCAACTGTCCGATAGAAGCTTTTCAAAACTCCGTCTATTCGGCCAGAGAGCTCGATCAATCCATATTGCCCGGCATCAAAGGTACCTATGACCGGGTTACCTGTAATGTGAAGATGGAAGAAGATATTGAGGAAGCTGTTATGGCGATACCAGCAGGTGATGAAGAGCATCAGGAAATTCGCCTGGCGATAGACGAATTTGAAGAGGGTGTCAATGTTGAAATTTTCAATATCTCGCTGATTAATTTAATATATGATAAATTTCTGTTTGAATTATTGACACAATGAAATAATATCTCAAGTCGTTGCGAAAATGAGTGAAGTTGCAGCTTAAATTTCCTGAATCTATTGAAATTGAAAGGAGGTGTCATGTCGGTAATGTTTGAACCAAGACGGGCAGTGTATGTAGATATTAGCAAGCAGTTGGAACCATCGACAATTCCTATATCAGACGCCGAAATCAAACATTTCGAATTGCTTAACCTGATTTATCGTTCGCTATGTGCACTGTTGTTTAACTATGTTCCTACATCAGGACATCCAGGAGGCTCCATCTCATCTGGACGATTTGTATCCGGTATCCTTTTCGATGCAATGGTTTATGATTTGAAAGATCCTCATCGGGATGATGCGGATATTTTATCCTATGCGGCTGGGCACAAAGCACTGGGGCTTTACGCCATACTGGCCTTGAGAAATGAAATAGCTCGAATTGGTGCACCCGAGCTGCTTCCACCTGATGAACGCCTGCAACTTCGTTTCGAAGACCTTTTGGGCTTTCGTCGTAATCCTACCACAAAGACCCCATTGTTTGTTAATTTCAAGGCCAAAGCACTTGATGGACATCCTACACCTGCTACCCCTTTTGTCCGTCTTTCGACTGGCGCATCTGGAGTTGGTGTGGCATCATCAATTGGGCTTGCATTTGGTGCTTTAGATTATTTTGGCGATGATGCTCCATACGTTCATATTGTCGAAGGTGAAGGAGGACTGACACCAGGTCGTGTCAGTGAGTCAATGGCCGCAGCTGGGACGGCATCTATAAGGAATGCGATCCTGCATATTGACTGGAATCAGGCATCGATCGATTCAAACCATGTTTGTCGTGACGGAAATGATCCTGGTGATTATGTTCAATGGAATCCAATGGAGCTGGCATATCTCCACGATTGGAATGTCATTGTGGTTGCCGATGGAAACGACTTCCAACAGATTTTCGCCGCTCAGCATAAAGTTGCTGAGATTGATAACCATCAACCCACAGCAATCATATATCGCACAACCAAAGGATGGCAGTATGGCATTGAGGGAAAAGCTTCTCATGGCGCCGGGCATAAACTTTGTGCTGACGGTTTTTACGAAGCACTTAAAACGCTTTCAGACATTACCGATATCAGGCTTCCCCGGTGCGAAGCAAATAAACAGCGTTGCGAAGGTGGGAAAAATAAAGAGATCATAGAGGGTTGCTTATGGGAAGCATTAACATCCATCAGGTCTATTTTAGAAAACAATCGTAATATGGTCGACGCAATGGCTGCGAGACTCCACAAAGCATGTAAGAGACTCAAAGAAAGTGGCCGCCAAAAGCGTCATAAGGCCCCTGACGTCACCACTATCTATGCTGCTGCTGCCAGTACCCTAAAAGATATTCCCACAGAACTTAAATTAGAGCCTGGTACGATCACCACTTTGCGGGGTGAGTTAGGGCGAGTGTTCCAATATTTCAACAAGGTTTCAGGAGGAGCGATCCTGGCCGCATCAGCTGATCTTATTGGTTCAACGAGCATCAACACTGCCGGGCAGGATTTCCCTGCAGGTTATTATAATTCAGATACAAATCCTGAAGCGCGTCTCTTGTCTATCGGTGGTATATGTGAAGATGCTATGGCGGGCATTCTATCCGGTATTTCGACATACGGACACCATATAGGTGCAGGCTCATCATATGGGGCTTTCATTGCAGCATTGGGACATGTTGCCGCCCGGTTGCATTCTATTGGAAATCAAGCTCAACAAGTAATAGCAGAAACGCCTTATCGACCTTTTTTTCTCGTCTGCGCGCATGCAGGTCTTAAAACAGGTGAGGATGGTCCAACACACGCCGATCCCCAGGCGCTTCAGCTTTTGATGGAAAATTTCCCACGCGGAACTACAATTACGCTCACGCCTTGGGATCCTCAAGAGAATTACGTACTCGTTTCGTCTGCTCTGAATCAAAAACCTGCAGTAATTGCACCCTTTGTTACCCGACCAAGTGAAAAAATTATCGATCGCGAAGCACTTGGGCTCGCTCCTGCGACTGAAGCGGCAACTGGGTTGTATCTTCTACGTAAAGCGCATGGAAAGCCAGACGGCACTTTAGTTCTTCAGGGCAGTGAGGTTGCTTATGATTTTATCGATATAGCCTTACCGCAGCTTGAAAAAAAAGGAATTGATATTGACGTGTATTATGTTGCGAGCACTGAACTGTTTGATTTGCTATCGGATGCTGAGAAAGAGCGGATTTTTCCCGATGCGCTGGCACAAACAGCGATGGGGATAACCGGATTCACCCTGCCAACCATGTACCGTTGGATTCGTTCCGATCGTGGCCGGCAAATGACCCTCCATCCTTTCCAGAAAGGTCATTATCTCGGCAGTGGACAGGCTGAAATGGTTTTAGCTGAAGCGGGTCTGGATGGAGAAAGTCAATTTAAAGCAATTCTTCGTTTTTTGGAACATAACACTTATTAAAGATGGCTTGGCGAACCAAAAGAAGAGAAGGTTTTCGGGAACTGAATCCTTTATAAACATGCTTCTTATTTAGATTGAGAATCACAGTTAACCGGATTGCCATTGCGGTTTTATTGCACCGGGATTTTATATTATGCAACGGCTCATTACCCTGTGAAAAATTCCCGGACGGCGCGGCACACATCGTCTACCTGTTCCTCTGTGGTGTGAATATCAAATGGCAGAGACAGTACCTCCGCCTGCATGTTTTCGCTCTTGGGAAAGTCACCCCGCTTGTATCCAAGAAAGGCAAATGCCGGCTGCAGGTGGATGGAAAGTGGGTAGTATACACCGGCATTGATCCCATTCCGGGCAAGATGGTCGCGGAGCTCATCTCGCTTTCCCAATCTGATCGTATAGTGGGTGAAGCCCCTGGTTATATCGGGCAGCTGCGGTGGCAGCGTGATTTCCTCTAATCCACGCAGCCCATGGTCATAAAGATCATGGATTTTAGAAAGGCTGCTCAGTATGGAGTCGACATACTTTAATCTGACTCTGAGAACAGCGGCCTGGATGGTATCCAGCCTGCTGGAAAAACCGATGTGCTCATGGTAGTATTTTTTCCTGCAACCATGGTTGCGGATCATATTGATTTTTTCGGCAAACTCGTCGCTGTCGGTGGTGATCAGGCCGGCGTCCCCATAGGATCCCAGAGGCTTTGTCGGGTAAAAAGAATACCCGGCAAACTCACCGAAGCTGCCCGCCTTTTTTCCCTTGTAAGTGGCGCCAAAGGCCTGGCAAGCATCCTCGATAATATAGATATTGTGCTTGCGCGCAAGTTCGACTAGAGGATCCATGTCCACCGGTACCCCATACATGTGGGCAGGAATAATGGCCTTGGTTTTTTCTGATATCTTCTCCTTTATGCAGCTAATATCGATATTAGTGGTAAGCGGATCGATATCGGCAAAAACCGGCCTCCCGCCTTCAATCACCACAGCCGCGGCATCAGATGCAAAGCAGAAAGGCGTAGTAATGACCTCATCACCTTCCTGCAATCCAGTGGTCACCAGCGCTATTCTGAAGGCGTCCGTGCCGGAGTTAAGACCGATCGCGTGTTTAACACCCAGATAAGTGGCCGCCTCAGACTCAAACGCACTCACATCCTCTCCAAGCACAAAGTCTTCGCGCTCAATGGCTCTGTTGAGGGCTTCTTGCATTTCAGCGGACAATTGCTTCCAATCCATAAATTAGATTCCCTTCATCTGTATATCAATCCGTATCGCCAAAGGGATCGCTGGTGAGCTTGAACATGACGCTATCCTCGTAGCCGACATAGACACGCCGATATCCCGACAGCTCCTCGTTGAGTTCCTCATCACCGGTGTCCACCAATAAGGATTTTCCAAAGAGCGACAGCATCTTGGGTTTGCTGGCCGCAATAATGATGTTATCCAGACCAATCTTACGGATGACAGCGGGGCTGAGTTGCTGATTGCCGCGAC
This sequence comes from Desulfobacterales bacterium, assembly GCA_050116835.1. Lineage (GTDB taxonomy): Bacteria > Desulfobacterota > Desulfobacteria > Desulfobacterales > JAHEIW01 > JAHEIW01. The sequence goes on along the minus strand of JASFNW010000065.1, from coordinate 18,867 downwards.
CAAATATGTAACCCTGACCTCCGATTACGGTGACGATCATCTTGACCGCTCCGTTGGAGGTTGCAAGATAGCCCAGGATACCCTTTTCATTCACATCTTTGGCGACAATTTTATTGCCGTATACCAGATCGACACCTAGCAGCGTGCCGTCTTGTCCGAGCTTTTCCAAGATCTTTTTGGTGGTACTGCCGGTTCCTACCACGTAAAGGGTGTCCGGATCCATATTATCTGCAAAATACCTGGCAAGCTGGTCAAGGGCCCCCTCTTCACTGTAACCGCGCCCGCTCTTCATATTCTGCACCATTCTTTTCTCGTTGGGTACGTGCAGATAACCATAAAGCTTGGCGGTTACCACGCCTTCTCTGAAAGCATCCTCGTCGATATCCATGACCTCGGATATTTTCAGATCCTTTACCTTACCTTCCAGGTACTGGACGACCAGGTTGCCGGCTGTTTTTGGGTTAATCGCGTAGACGGCGGAGTGGATTTTACACCCGCCGGGTATGCCCAAAACTGGAAACCGCTGCTCACCCAGAGCGTCGAAAATATTGCGGGCTGTGCCATCGCCGCCGGCAAAGAAGATCAGGTCAACCCCGGCTTTTATCATGTCCGTGGCTGCCTTAATGGTGTCTTCGGCGGTGGTATCCTCGGAATTAATTTTACCGATAACTTTGGGCTTGAACCCGGCCTCAAGCGCCTCCTGCTCGCCCATGGCCGCCGGATAGGCGATGATCTCAACATCACCTTTAAAATTGTTCTTAATCTGTTTCAGCGCAGTCAATGCTTTTGCCGGGCATTCGGGAACTGCGCCCAGCTTTCTTGCCAGTTCAAGGGTTTCTTTTCCGTCGCTGCCCTTCAAACCGACTCGCCCGCCCATTCCTGCGATCGGGTTGACAATTAACCCAATACGTTTCATCTGATGTTAAACCTCGTTATCCATAGTGCCGATGATGGCACGCTATTTTTGATGATAAAGAATGGAACCCGCCCGGCATTGCATGCCTATGGCGGGATCCATTCCAGTTAGGGATTATTTTTTACGTTTTTTGCCTTTTTTCTTCATATAGGCTCTCCAAGTGAGTGCCCATTTTTTAGGATCATCCAGCTCCTCAGGATTTTTAACCCTGTGGATGCAACTATTGTGAGGAGCTGTTTTGGCAATCTCAGGATCATCATAAGCTTCCTTGGCGATATGCTTAATCGTATCAACATAAGAATCGATATCGGCTTTGGCAAACGTTTCGCAAGGCTCAAGCGTCATGGGTTCGGGAATCACCCATGGATGGTGTGATGCCCAGAACCAGGGAATTCCAAAATCGATGAGCCGACAATTGACATCATCTGTGCCAACACCGGTTTCTTTGTGGAGCTGTTCCCACGTATAACGAATCTGCTCCATTCTTTTGATGTTATTTCCGGCATAAGCCTCGCCGAGCCCCTTGATCTTCATCATTTTCTTTCTCATGTAGTTGTTGTTAATCACCGAGACGTCGGCACATTCGCGCAGACCTTCTGCCCCCAAATTCATGGTCCAGGTGTAGGCCTTAAGGATTACCCCTGTGGTTCCATAAAAATCCCTGATTCGACCTATTGTATCGGGCCGGTCATAGTCCAGATAGTATTTCTTTCCGTCATACTCGATGGTGGGCACCGGCAAAAATTTAGCCAGATAATCCCGAACGCAAATGGCGCCGTTGGCGGGGCCGCAGCAACCGTGGGGTGTGCCGAATGTCTTATGAATGTTAAAATGGCACATGTCGAAATCCGCCTCACGGGCCCTTGTCACGCCTAAAAAGGCGTTGGCGTTGGCCTGGTCGTAGAAGCACAGGCCGCCTGCTTCATGAGATATCTTTACGAACTCGTCTATTTTGGGATTAAAGATACCGATGTCCTCGGGATTGGTCATGAAAATACCGGCAAAACGATCGCCGGCATCCTTAACTGCGGCCTTGAAAGCTTCCAGATCCGGGATACCTCTTTTATCGGGATAAATGGTGATGACTTTGTATCCGGCTGTCGCCGGAGTCGCAGCATCACAGGGATGGGAGAAGATGGTCGTAATGATGGTATCGCGTTTGGAGTCGTTGCGGCTTGCATGGTAAGCGCGCATGATCGATGCAGCCGTATAGACGGCATGGTTGCCGCCACCGGGCTGGAAGGACACGCGGTCCATACCTGATATTTCTTTTATCATCTGCTCAAAACCGTACATAAACGCCAAAGCCCCCTGGATGGTGCTTTCATCCTGGAAGGGGTGCAATTCGGCAAAGTCCGGCAGGGCCACGACCTCTTCGTTAATCCGGGGGTTGTACTTCATCGTGCAGGTTCCCTCGGATATGTCCGGTGACAGGTTCGACCCCATCGTTTCCTGGGATAAGTGCAGCCAGTGCTCAAGGACATGCTTCTGGTCGACTTCAGGCAGCTCCGGGGGTTTTTTGCGCTTAATTGAAGCGGGGAGCGAGCCGGCTACATCACCCACACTTGCAGATATTTCATCTTCCACTTCCGGCGGTAAAATACCGCGCACACGAGGCGTGGAGAGCTCATAAATCATTGGTTCGTCCCAACGCGCCTGGTGAAAGTTTTTTCTCACTTTTGTGATAGCCATTTTATCTACCTCCTCTGCTATAATTGTTAAGCCGCGCAGACTTTGGTGAGCGAGTTAACAAGCTTGTCGATGTCTTCTTTGGTATGCATTTCGGTTACGCAGTAAAGAGCACTCTGACCATAAACAGGAAATTCTTTGCTGATATCTTTTCCGCCAAAAATGTTTGCTGCCAGAAGGGCCTTGTTGATCTCTGCCACCGTTTTCTTGGTGCCGTTGAAATCGACAAGAAATTCCTTGAAGGTATGCGCCTCGGGCAATACAACCTTTACTTTCGGAATCTCGGCGATTTTACCCTTGGCATAGGCAACCTTCTGCATGATCCCTTCACCCAACTCCTTGAATCCCTGCGGCCCCATAAGTGCCATGTAAACGCCTGCCACAATCCCAAACAGAGCTGTGGTCGTGCCCACAAAATCCTTTCCTTTTTCACGGCTCGCGTAGGACGTTCTTTCGTAGAAGACCTCACCGAAACCCCACTCGCCGTCTTTAACTGTATCGAGGACACCAAAAAGCAGTGAGGGGTATTCGGCAATCATTTCCTTGGAATCACCCGTGGCAACCCACCCGCCTTGGTTCCCTCCGAAACCGAGGTGCAGTCCCAGCGGCTGAAAATCACCGACCGCATAGTCAGCGCCATAATTGCCCGGACCTTCGAGCACCCCGAGAGATGAGGGATCGGCTCCCACAATGACAAAAGCGCCTTTATTGTGGGCAATTTTTACGATTTCTTTGACCTGGGTTTCGATAAAACCGAGATAGGAAGGATTTTCAAAGTATACGGCCGTTGTCTTGCTTGAAATTTTGCTCTTGAGATCGTTAAGGTCCATGCCGCCTTTATCGTAGTCATACTTCACCTTGACAAGCTCAATCTCAGGTTTCCAGTAATTCTCAATGACCATGAATCTTCCCGGGCTGATGTCTTCACTAACTAAGATTTGCTGGCGCCCCTTGGTCCTGCATGCCATCCTGCCTGCCATCGCGATGGCGGAAGCCCAATCGTAAGTCGGTGTGTTGCAGGCGTCAAAACCGGTTAGGTCTCCGATCATGCTGGCAGTCTCAAAAAGAGCCTGGAACTTACCGTGATCGGAATAGGCATCCCCCACGTAGGCGGTCAGAAACTCATCCCGTGCCGCGATAGTATCACAGACAGACGGGACGTAGTGCTGCCAGCAGCCGCCACCGAGAAAGCTGACGTTGTCTTTGCAGTTCCGGTTTTTGGCCAGCATCTTTTCGACATGCTGCCGCAGCCTGGCTTCCGAAAGAATAGGATCGGGCAGGTTCATCTTACCGCGAAACCGAAGGTGCTCGGGGATGGCATCGAAAATATCCTCCGCGCTTTTCATGCCCAATTCTTTGAGCATCTCTTTTTTGACGCTCTTCTCCGAATTGGGGATGTATGGATGTACTTTGCCATAAACCATGGTACTCCTCCTTTCTGTGTTTAATTAACTCGTCCGGTGTGTATCACCTTTAATCCATACCTGTCGCATCTCTCCGTACGTATAGCAAAATTATTTTCCATGTTGCGTTCAAATGTTTAACATTTGATTATAAGTTTTTTAATTGAGACTGCGATCAATGGATGCCACCATCTTATGGAGGCTGTTATCAAAATCATCTCCACTAAAGCAATACTTCATCTCCAAAAAACGACTTCGAAGCCGGATTATTTCTTCTTTAACGATTTTATTATGCACAATGACATCAAACATATATTGTGCCAATTTTTCGAAATCGGCCTTTTCCATTCCAAATCGCGTCATTTCTGATACACCCATTCGTAGCGCACCGGAAGCCGAAAAGCTCTCATCTTCAGGGCCGGCTTGATAGTTGCAGACGATATTGTTGTCTTCCAGTCGCCGGGCAATTTCTGGGCCCTTGGCATATTCAACTTCTACGATCACCTGATGCGTCTCTGTAAAATCGATTGTCGGGTCGCCAGCCACTTGCAGGCCGCAATCTTTCAGCGCCCGCGCAAAACCCTTGGCATTAGATATGACTTTGGCCTGGTAGTCATCTTTGAACTCGTTCATTTCATAGGCTGCCATCAAAAGACCGACCATGGTGCCGAGGTGATGATTGGAAACCGAGCCGGGAAAGGTTCTGCGCTCAATGGCTTCCCACAACGCATAGCGTTCCTCATCTTCCAGGTATCGGCTTCCGACAATACCACGCTGGGTGCCGAAATAGGTTTTGTGGGTGGATCCCGATACCAAATCGGCACCTTCGAGGAAAGGTTCTTGAAAATGGGGTCCAATCAACCCCAGGACATGCGCCATGTCATACATCAGAACAGAATCAATGCCCTGATCATCAAGGAATTGGCGCACCTCCCGGACCGGCTCTTTAGTGATCACCATGCTTTTACCAAAAATGATCAACTCCGGTCGATGTTCATCGATCAGTTTTAAGGTCTCCGGAACGTTGATTTTATAGCGGTTTTCCTCGAGCACGGGGAAATTTACCACGGCTGGCCGTTCCGTCGAAGGGTCACGGGCAACAAAGTCTCTCAGAGCACCCATGGGTTGTGAGCTGAGATGTCCGCCTTTGCCGATATGGTTGTTCATCACCTTGCGGATGCGTCTGGGTTCGAATTTGCGATCAGCCCGATTGATATAATCCACCATGGCGCTGAAAATTGCTGCATTGGCCATCTGCCCGCTAATCATCCGTGTTTCAACTTCGGCGCAGCCTAAAAATTCTTTTAATTCTTCGGCTAGTAAAGCCTCAACTTGATCGATAAAATCGGTTCCCTGATAGTAAAAAATTTCAGCATCATAGAAAGCTTTCAGCTTCTTGTGTTCAGCATACCGAAAAGATGGATCCATGATCGAAAGCAGACGTACAACTGGTGAAACGGTCATCTCGGAAGGAATCAGATTCATGCATTCCTTTTGCCGCCAATGCGTGTTGGCAATCGCCTTTCGCAACAGCCCAATGGCTTTGGATTTTCGCGCTTCGCTTTTAAATTGCCGCAGCACCTTCGCATGATCAAAAAGGATCGGTCTGGCATACGGGGGTGACTCACTGCGCATATGATACGGGGCAACGACAGCATTTACTTGTTTGCCCCGAATGTTGACAGTAAGTTCTTCATCTTCCAAAATGTCACTGTCCAAATAAGCCAGACAAATGGATCGTTTCTGGTTATGATCAACAGGCTTTGAGGACAGTTCTGCCCCCTCGAACTCCCAGAATGGAATCATCGTTCCGCTGGTGACGTAACCGACATGCCGGTCCTCCTTGTAAACCTTGTTACCCTGACGGGCAATGCCGCGACCGGCAATTGCGAGGGGATAAATCATGCGCGGAAGATCATCGATGCTGGAATAATCCCGGTACATGATTTTTTTGAAGGCTTTATGTTGCCTCGCCAGTTTTTTGCGCCCGACAAAGTTTTTCTTCAAATCCGAGAAGCTCACGCTGAATTTAGCCAGCGGACAAGCAAAAATGGGTATTTCCTTGCCTTCTGGATCGCGTCCAAGCTCATGCCCATACAGTGGCAATCCTGCCTCCAGCCTTAATGTATCGCGTGCGCCGAGGCCCGTCGGGGTAGCGCCTTTAGCCACCAGCTTATCCCAGAGCTGCGGTGCGGCTTCGTTTGCAATGAACAGTTCAAAACCCAAGGGTTCTCCGGTATACCCCGTTCGGGCGATCTTTACAGCGCTGCCGTTCATCTTGGCCGTGCTCACGGCATTGCGTGCGGGTTCCGGCAAGCGACCAGACTCAATCAGTTCATTTAAAATCGTGCGCGAAGCCGGACCCTGTAGCGCGATCATGGCAGTTTCATCACTACGATCGGTCAGCTCTACCCCGTTGAAATCGCTCAACTGTGCTTGAAAATGCTCCCAGTCTTTGAATCGGTTGGCTGCATTGACGACCAGCATGTATTTATCTTCAGAAAAGCGGTATAGATAGGAATCATCCACCGCCCCGCCTGTTTCGTTGGAGATAAAAGTGTACTGGGCACCTGTTTCCGGTTTATCCAGAGCCTGTGCGTTATTTGTCAGAACATGCTGCAGGAAATCCAGCGCATTTTCCCCCCCGACGATAAAGCGACCCATGTGGGATACATCGAATAGGCCGGCGCCCTTTCGAGTCGTCAGGTGCTCCTTTAAAATGCCGTCAGGGTAAAATACGGGCATTTCGTACCCCCCAAACTCCACTATCTTTGCGCCGAGAGCTTCATGGCGATCAAAAAGCACGGTCCGTTTCAGTTTTCCCATAAACCAAGCTCCTTATAGGATAAAATCTTAAATCGAAACGCCTTTGATTCTTCAAAACCGTTTTGCATGCAGCAATTGTCCGCGGTCTTTTCTGTCGTTAGTCTACCTGCCGAAATTGGAAGTTCATCTATTCTTCGATAAAGGCCTTAAATTTGGCGAGCCCCTCTTCGATTTCTGACTTGTCGATGCCCGAATAAGCCAGACGAATATAGGCATTTTTCTCACCTTCCAGCGGACGGCCGAAATGCAGTCGTGAACAAAATGATACGCCCGTTGCGTTCAAGACTGTTCGTCTGAAGACCTCGTAATCATTCAAGCCTTTTTTCTGCATGGCGCCGGTCACATTCGGAAACAAATAAAAGGTGGCATTGGGCTTGAAGCAGTGAATGCCTTCTATTGAATTCAAGATGTCCACGGCAACATCCCGTCTTGCCTTCAACGTTTCAAGAATCTGCTGTGCTTCGGTCTGATTGCCGGTGAGCCCTTCAATTGCGCCATATTGAATAAAATGATTCGGGCAGGATTCGTCATTGACATTTATTTTGGCGATTATGTCGATAATTTCTTTGGGTCCGATGGTGGCCCCCAAGCGCCATCCGGTCATGGCAAATTTTTTGGAAAAGGTATACAGGATGACACAGCGCTCGGCCATACCCGGCAGTGAAGCAAAAGAGGTGCTTTTACCCGCATAACGAATGTCGAAGTATGCTTCATCACACAACACCAAAAGATTGTGTTGGCGCACGAGCTCCGCCAGCTGTTCCAGCTCATGCACCGAGCATTCCGCACCGGTGGGATTCTGCAGGTCGTTAAGGATCAGCAGTCGGGTTTTCGGCGTAATTTTTGAGGCCAGCATTTCAATGTCGATTTCAAAATTGTCTTTACCCTCCAGGTAGCTGTAAGGGACTGCGACGCCGCCGTTGAACTCGATCTGAGATTCGTAAATCGGATATCCAGGGTTGGGGTAGAGCACTTCGTCATCCGGATTCATAAGCGCCAGGATGAACTTGCCGATCGTGGGTTTGCCGCCGGGCTGAATGGCGACATTTTCCATTGTATACGAAACTCCGCGCGAAGCGCTCACATCGTCTGCCAAAATTTCGCGCAGTTCCGGGATGCCGGCATTGGGACAATACCCGGTCTTACCGTCTTTCATGGCTTTGATGGCGGCCTCCATGACATTGGCGGGTGTCAAAATATTCATGTCGCCCAGGTGGAAGGGATACACTTTGTTGCCCTTGGCTGCAAAGGCAGCGGCCTCTGCCGATACCGCAAAAGCAGTCTCGGTTCCTAAATTCTGAATTCGGTTTGCAATTTTCATTGTATTCCTTTTCTTGCCAATAGTCGTTAAATTGAAAATATAATTCGATTATTTTAATCTTTAAAAAGTTCCATCCCTTGCTCGCGCTTTTTCTCTGCGATCATAAAAAGGGCGCAAATCGTATACAATCTCATAAACACTGCTTTTTTAATTTAAAAACTGCCTGTTAATTTTCGCCAGAGCAGCCTGGTGATCTCCCAAGACCTGACAGACTCGAACTTCACCGACCTGGCTGAGCAAATGATAGGCATCGATAATCGAAAAACCGTGGTGATTTTTTAACCTTTGCACCAGATCAAAATAGGCGAATTTAATATTTTCGGATATGGCATTTCCAAAATGACAGCCGATGGATCCGATAAAGTCATTACCATTAATTTGCGGGCAACCTTCGAATTTAGCGTCTTCGGATTTAAGTATGTCTATTTTTACCGTCACATCGGCTGATATCTCGACGGCTACACATGAAATTTCTCCGTCTCCCTGTGCGGCATGCACATCACCCATGCTTAGCATGCCGCCCAGCGTGTTAACTGGGAGTATCAACGTATTGCCCGTGGTAATTTCCTTGCAATCCACGTTGCCCAGATGCTCAGCACCGAATTTAAAGCTTGCAATCTTTTCATGCGTGGGTGCAACGCAGATCGTGCCGATCATGGGTGATACAGGAATTTTGATATCGCCCCGGCTTGTCGGCAAATAGACATAATCGCCTTCAATATTGCAGATTCGGGTATCGGGTACCAAATCATCACTCAGTTGATAAGTGGAAGCGAACATACCCAGGTGCGGAATGTACGATGTAGCACCGTTATCGGGAAGTTTAATTCCCAATATTTCAACTGCCAAAAAATCGCCCGGGACGGCTCCTTCGACGGCCACCGGCCCGGTAACCGGATTCATGCATGGCACTTCCATGGTTTCGATGCATTCTCCATATGATGCAAAGCAATCGTCAGTTCTTCTTACGTGCCCCTTGAAACAATCGGCAGTTTCAAAGACGACAGTGGCGCCGCTCGGGACTTCCATCACCGGTTCAACATCGGGCCCGACAAAGAAGATGTGCTTATCTCTGGTTACGCGAAACATTGTTATTCCCCTCTAATTTTGGAAGCGAAAGCCACCGATCAGGACCGGGGACGATGCACATGTGATGTTTACGATAGCATTTCACCTAAACGACGGTTACAAACATTTAAAATATGCTCCAGGAAAAGATGGACAAAAAAATTGCTATTACTGTCTCTAATGAGATTATTGGGCCGTCCATCCGCCGTCGACGACGAACTCAGCCCCGGTCGTCCATTTTGACTCATCGGATGCCAAATAGACGTCTATGTAGGCGATGTCGTCCGGTTCACCAATGCATCCCAGAGGGTGCTGCTTGCCGACTTTCACAAAATATTCTTCGGGCTCCAATCCATATCCTCTGGCTTCTTCCTCTGTTAAGGCCGTGTGAACATATCCGGGATGAACGGAATTGACGCGAATTTTATATCCTTTCTCACCGCAGCATAAAGCAGCGGATTTCGTCAAGATCGTAACTGCTCCTTTTGATGCGCAGTAAGCAAATAGTCCTGATTCGGCTATTTGACCGTCTATAGATGACCGGTTTATAATCGAACAAAGTTCCCCGTTATCTTTCATCGCTTCGATTGCGTATTTTGTTCCCAAAAACACACCGGTAGCGTTGACGCCCATAATTTCGTTCCAGTCCTTAAGAGATGTGTTCTCAATATCTTTTGCCCTTGAGATGCCCGCATTGTTGACAATCACATTTAATTTGCCGAACTTTTTAATTGTTGTCTCCATTAAATCTTTCCATTGTGTTTCATTGGTTACATCGAGTAAAAAGAAAATTGCATCTCCGTCGGCGCTATTGATTTCGTCGACAACCTCCTTGCCTTTTGTTTCGTTGATATCGGCAACAACCACCTTGGCGCCCTCTTTACCAAATAATATAGCTGTCGCTTTGCCAATTCCCTCAGCGCTGCCGGTTACGATTGCGACTTTGGTATCTAACCTGCCCATTAGAACCTCCTAAAATTCGTTAAATTTATTACCATACGTCTCTTGGTGATAATCAAGGTCTTTTTAATGCGGGTTTCATTCTGGGTGTTAATGTTTTTCTGCAAACGCCTTTATTTACCTTCGGTCTACCGCAAGGCGATGCGGGCAGTTCTTATTCTCATCATTTGTCCGCTCATGGGTGATGGTTCCTATTATAATTATTTTGGAATTATGTTTTTCGAATTTACTGCCGATCGAATGCATTTTACTTGACAATAAGGCAAGAGACTTCTGATGCATGGCTTACTTTTCGTGAAACACTTCCCAATAGTCTCCCCTTGATACCTCGCAATCCGCGACTTCCGACCACAATCAGATCCATTTTCTTATCTTTGGCGACTTCGATAATCATGTCCGCCGGATCACCTCGAAGTACAATCGTATGAACATTTTCACATCCAGTAATTTTACACTCGTTTTCACTTTGTTTGATAATCTTCTTGCCGATCTTTTCCAAATAAAAACTGGCAGGTGAATCTTCAATCTCTTCTGCAGATATGTACTCGAGCACCTCCAAAGGGACTTCTATATTTTGAATCACGTGCAAAACATGCAACTCGGCATCATACCGCGATGCCATCTCAACTGCGAATGCAAGCGCTTTCCTCGAATTTGCAGAACCATCTGTAGCCAGTAAAATTTTTTTAATCATTCTTAAGACTCCAGGTTGAATATTCAACGCCTTAGAACGCCGGTCAGCTTAAAGATACGCGCAATACAGTCATCGCATTGCTATAAAGGCCGTTGTGTAACATTGTCGCAATTAATTGTTCATCAGGAATATGTGCAGAGGCTCTCTGCAAACAGAGAGCCTCTGCTACTATCTTTTAGCGTGCACCTTTAGCTTTGCGGTAAAAACGCATCATCTTGTGGTAATCGGGATTCTCTGCGTAATCTTCGCAGTAATTGAGATCCTCATCAAGATCATCCCACTGGATCGATTGCAAATCGTTTTTGGAGAACTTCTTAAACACTTCCGGATCCCCCATGTTTGCGACAGGATTGTGCGTGCTGTCTGCCATAGCAACCAGATATGCGACATCGGGTGTCTGCAGATAGGCCAGAAAATCATCCGCCAGGGGACTGGGGTTGGGGTTGTTGACAACATTGGTCAGCTCCATCCACACAATGCCACCGACGCCATCTTTCATCGCGCCTTTTCTGGGTGTTATCGCCTCAACTTCCAGACGTCCCTCACGCCGAGGCGGCGAAGCCGTGTAATTGCCACCGCAGACGTAAAAATCGATTTCACGATTAATCAGGGCATTATTGGCTTCCACTTCACTTTCGGTAACAAATTTTGCGTTTTTAAACCACGTGTAAGCAGTCGCTTCGACCTTCTTCATCTCTTCGGCGCTGTGCTTTTTGAATGGATAGACACCGGCGCCCTGGCACATATGATACAGGACCCAGTTGTCCCAGTTGAGCAGCGCCCACCGATCTTTGTTCTTGGGATCGGAAAAAAGATTCCAGCCCTCGTCTTGGGCTGCTTTCTTGGAAATGCCCTTGTTGTTAATCACAAAGTTGAACGGCCCGTAACGTTGAGGCATGCCGAGAAGATTGCCATCTTCGGCCATCGCCCATTTGTACGGCCAATGGTATCGGGGTGGATAATTCTTGAAGAAGGGCTTGAATGTTTTTTTGTCCAAGGCTTTGATCAGGCCGTCTTTATACATTCCTCGTGACCAGCAATTGTTCAGGACCAGTATATGAAATTGCCGGGTCGCACCAGCCTTGAGCTTCATGATCGCATCCGGGTCGTCTGTCAGAAGCTCGACATTGATCTCACAGTCGTATTTCTTTCGAAATGGATTCAGGACCGCATCCGCATCGTAGCCGTTCCACACAAATAAGTTCAGCTCCTTGCCGGCTTCGTTTTTATCGACACTAAAAATCTCTTGCCCACCCTCAGGATCCGAGGCTGCCAGTGCTTGACTGACCAAGGAAGGACCTAACATCATTCCACCCATACCAGCGGCTCCCATACGCCCAACCTGTTTCAGAAATTCACGTCTGTTACTCTTTCTTTTCTCTGACATCATTACACCTCCTTTGGCGTTTAGCCGAAACGTATTGCACTTATCTTTATTTTATTTTTTAAAGAATCCTCTTCACCACCTCCTTTCAGCAAAAACCGGCTATTAGCTTTCTTATTCCCCGTAGATTGACTTGCCTCCAACCGTATAGGGGCCCGTCAGCAAGACAGCTTCCTTCATCTCCCACCCCAATCTGATCTTATCCCCCTCTTTGGGCGGATTTTCAAAATAATCATCTTGAGTCTGCTTGATGATCAACTCGTCACCTGTGGCGAGTCTCGCTCTTACCTTAACCACGTAACCCACATATTCTACAAATTCAACCGTACCACTCAGTTCATTGTCGGCATTCTCCCCGTCTTTTAAAATGTGCACGAGATCCGCCCGGATACTAAAACCGACATCTTCGTCTTTTTCCGGAAGACTCCGGTCGGTATCCACTTTAAAGTTGCCCGCCTCGGTCTCTAAAGTCACCACCCGTCCCTCCGCGGACTTAATCTTTCCTCTTAAAACAAAATTGTCTCCCACGAAGGTCGCCACAAAAAAAGTAGCGGGCCTGATGTAAATATCCTGAGCCGTTCCGATCTGCTCGACGATGCCCTCGTTCATAACAACCAGGCGATCTCCCATGGTCAGGCATTCGTCCTGGTTATGGGTCACATGGATAAAGGTGATGCCGAGCTTTCTTTGAAGATTTTTAAGCTCACCCCTTAGTTTAATCCGCAACAGCTCATCGAGGTGACCCAGCGGTTCATCAAGCAACAAAACCGCCGGTTCGGTTATCAGAGCTCTGGCAAGTGCCACGCGCTGCTGTTGTCCGCCGCTGAGTTCGCCGGGCTTTCGCTTCTCCATTCCTTCCAAACCGACGACCTCGAGTATTTCCTCAACTTTTTTCTTTCTTGTGTCGGGTTCAACGCCCCTCATTTTCAAACCAAACGCAACGTTGTCACCCACGGTTTTGTGAGGAAACAAGGCGAAGTTCTGAAACATCATGGATGTATCACGCTGTCCCGGAGGCATTTCATTAACGCGTTTTCCTCTCAGATATACATCTCCTGAGGTTATGTCATTATGGCCTGCTATACATCTGAGAGTGGTACTCTTGCCGCATCCGCTGGGCCCCAGAAAAGCGATATACTCTCCCTTTTTTACCTTAAGGTTAAAGTCTTTAACCGCCTCGAAATCCCCGAAATTTTTGCAGAGATCCTCGCATACAACATCGTACTCAGGCATTGCATATCTCCTCTCAACCAAGGCGCCTCAACTTCATCGCCACCGGGTAGCCGTCGAGGCGAATATTAAAACAATTGAAATAGGTCATCATTTTCAGCAACATATCCGGCATGGTGGCCAATCATATATCCGGATTTTTCAAAGCTAACGATTAGTTGCTCGATCGCGTCAAAAACCAGAACGGAACAAAAAGCGCCGCCGCCGACAAAATATAGACCGTCGCTGAGAGCGCAGGCGCTGTGGGTGAAAATCCTCCGGTCATTTTCCCATAAATATATACTGGCAGCATCTGATCGGTGCCCTGCAAGAATAGAGACAGTTCAAAATCACTCCACGAAAGCAAAAAGGCGAAAAGGGCACCGGACACGATACCCAGCAACAATACCGGCAACGTCACCTCCTTGTATACCTGCCATGTTGATGCACCCAGATCATAGGCAGCCTCTTCCATGGTCTGGTCAAACCCGTAAACCTGAATGGCGATAACCATCGTCACGATCGGCAACATCCACACCATATGTGAGATACCGGCGACAATCCATGATGTGTTTATTTTAAAATAATTACACAACAGCAGCTGGGCGAGAGCAAGAACCAGTTGCGGGAAAAAAATCGGCAGTAATAAAAATTTCTGATAGATCCCGCGCCCACGCCATTTGAAACGTGCAAAAGCAAGAGCCCCGAAAAAACCGAGGATGGTTGTGGGTATCATGACCACAATAGCCGTTAAGATGCTGTTTCCGACTGCATTTCTAATCCCCCCCGAGTGAAACATCTCTATGTACCATTGAAAGCTGAGCTCTTCGAAAGGAAAATGAAAGTATTTATCGGCGGAAAAAGAGCTGATCAGCAAAGACATTGCCGGAGCCTGTAAAAAAACAATCAGCGTTCCGATATATACGGCCATTAGGGGCTTTCGGAAACTTATTTTCTTAGTATTCATATCCATCAATCTCCATTCAGAACCGGTCAGTTGTAAAGGCCCTTTATCCTAATTTGGCTCTGGATCCCAGTAGTTTATCTAGGTCAACGTACCGCAGCACGACGATGATTAAAAACAGGGTGATCGCCAGCAAGATTACCGCAAGCGCTGAGCCCAGCGGCCAGTTTTGCTGAAACGAAAAGGCATGGTGAATATCATCAGCAAAAGGTACAATTGTACCCCCGCCCAGGACCTGGGCCTCAACCATGGCCCCCAGAGACAATACAAATACAAGAAGACATCCGATAAAAATGCCGGCTGAAGCCATGGGGAGTTCCACTTCTTTGAGAACCTGCCAGCGGTTGGCGCCCAGATCTATGGCCGCTTCTACTGTCTCGTCGTCTATCATAAAAATCCCCAATTCCATCGGAAACAGCATAAACGGAAAATATATATAGGCCATACCCATTAGAATTGCTGGGAAATTATACAAAAATTCAGCATTCTCCAGACCGGGGAACCACCCGATCAAAAAACTCAGGAACCCGCCCTTTAACAGTATAAGCGTCCATCCGAACAGCCGAATATTGCTGGTGACAAAAATCGGCATTACCAGTAAAAGGGTGATCCATATGGAGATTTTGGGGAATATTTTTGCCATGCCATAGGCACAAGGGTAGCACACCAGAAAGAGGATAACGGTGTTGAGGAATGCCATTAGGACAGACCAGCCCAGCGAAGAATAATATTCCTCCCCGATAAAGTCTTTAAAGTTTAAAAGGCTAAGGTTAGCTGTGATATCAAAGGAATAGGGTTCCTGAAAAGCGTACAAGATAACCAGAAACAGGGGCACGAGGAAAAATATGAACAGAACGATCATACTCGGCAACGCTAATAGGAGCCCTGGATTTTTCTCTTTCATAATAATTCACCTCCTTGGTTGGTTACTCCGCTTGCTGGTTAAATCGAGGGCTGTTGCAAACGCATTTATTTTTGAAATTTGATATGAGTCCAAGGATGCTGGTGTTTCAGCTCCCAACTTGCAATATCAAACAGTCAAAAGATGAGTTTGTTGGAGACCCAACGTGTATGAAAAGCCTTGCACTCTCCGGAGCCCATTTCATACCCCCACCGATACGGTCTCAGGTAGTGTGCTGCCGCCATCGATGACGACCTGTGTACCGGTTATATACTTTGATTCGTCAGAGCACAGGAACGCCGCCAGCTCTCCGACTTCATGTCTGTCCCCCAAGCGACCAAGGGGGACTCCTTTTGCAATTGCTTCGATTACCGAATCCGGATTATCTGGCTCGGATTCTTTGGCAATCTGTTCAGCCATCGGGGTCAAAATGTACCCGGGGCAGATGGCATTGACGGTAATCCCATCCTTTGCCACTTCACGGGCCAGCGCTTTTGTAAAACCCCACAGTGCGGCCTTGGTTGTGGCATAAGCTGTTTCGCCCTCATCGGCAACCATTGGGCCTGTCACAGATGACATGACTACGATTCGGCCGTATTTATTTTTCACCATATTGGGCAAAACGGCTTTGGTGCTGTGCCACACCCCTTTTATATTGACATCAAAATGAAAATCCCGGACCTCGTCGCTCATGTCCAGAAAATTTGCAAGACGAATTACACCGGCATTATTGCACAAAATATCAATCTTGCCCAGGTCGGCAATGGTTTCCTCAGCTGCTTTCTTGCAGGCTTTGAAATCGGTGACATCCACTTCGAATGAGGTTGCTTGACCATCTGTGGCATTTATAGACTCGGCTGTGTCGGCCACCGCCTCTGAAATATCCCAAAGCACCGCATGCGCGCCATGCTTAGCCAGGGTTCTTGCAATCCCTTCACCATTGCCCATAGCAGCGCCTGTGACGACAGCAACTTTACCCTCCAACTTAGCTTTCATCATCAAATCTCCTGTTGCAGGTTATTTAACTTGTTTTTATGAATATCGGACAGCGGCCACAGGAGTGGCCTCCAGCTAATTTAAACTGGAAGGAGGAGATTAAAATTTCTGGCTCAATATCAAGGCGCGAAACGCGTGCATACATTTGAATTTGTTTATATCTTCTCAATCGATGAAGGATAAAAGAAATAGAGGGAGTCACTCAAAATTGTTTTAATAAATTTAAAACCAAAATATTAATTGAATATAATTTATAAGCAATACATATGCCAGAAACGAGTTGGCTTCGATCAGGGAACAGCGATCTGAATTAAATTGAACAATTTTAAGATATTGATGATATAAATAATCGATGTTAAATGTGTGGCAATAACGTGAGAAAACGCATCATACGCTCGGAGCAAAAGATCTATCGACCTGAATGCAAACTGATCAAGACAGTATCATCATCGATGCTAGCTAATTCCGGGTGGACGGTCAGTAAAAAATGATATCTTGAGATGTGCAATTAGTTGCCCATAATTTTTACATGTCATAAGCTTACTGTTTGAAATTAAATATAAAATCATCAAATTGGCAAAAAATTACATTTTTGGGCATATTATTGCCCATTTTTTTATTTTATGCTAACACACAGATTGCAATTGCTATTTCATCCATTTACACGCTTTTGTCAAGATAATATTTTCGTAAGACCAAAATCAGGACCCCTGGCCAAATGATGCATCCGGGTCTAGATCAAAGGGGTCAGATTTGGGTTGCTGTAATAAAATTTTTACAACGGATAAAATTATACTTATACGTTTCATTCGGCACAGAATTGGCATTTTATGCGCAACAAAAACGTCTTATTTACCAAATCCGGGCTGTAAGCCGATGCTTTGGAATACCCTGTTGAGGGAACAATGGCGCTAAATCAAAAAAAACGGCTGCCCCATTTTTTCGACAAATTGACCCTCTCGTGGGGCAATCTGAGCTTGATCCAGAAGGTGATGTTTGTTTTTGCCCCGGTATTTTTCTGTTTTTTTCTCATAGTGGGTCTGATTACCGAAACAATTCTTGTGGCCCAGATCGCTGAAAACATGGAGGAGTCCATCAGAATTCTGACAATTGATGAAGCGAAGGACATAGATGAGCATTTCAAGCGACTGGAGGCCCTTGGTTATAAATCGGCGAAGATTATTCAAAAATGGATAAACAACTCACCGGCGGTAAACTCTGAAACTGAGTTTGACGAAAAGTTTCAGTATGTTGACGGTGCTTTGCGCAGCAATATGGCTGCATATCCAGATGATGATGTCTCAGCTGTCTTCTTGTCGAATAGGAGCACGTTAAATGATGAAATCAGACGAATTATCTTTGCAACCGAAGAAAAATTCGAAAACTATGCAAAAGGTATTAAACCGATTGTGTTCAATATGTATCTAATCACAAGGCACCAGCTTATTCGTATTTACGAAAAAGACTGGGCACTGCAAATTGAAGCAAACCACGATTTCAATCAAGATATCTTTTACTATATTGCAGACCCGCAACACAGTCCGCAAGGCAAGTCCAAATGGACTAAACCCTATTATGATTCCATATGGAAACATTGGATGACCAGCCTGATTACACCCATTTACATCGACAATGAGTTTCTCGGTATTGTCGGGCATGATGTTATTCTTGATGATATTTATTCGGAGATTCTGGATAAAAAATACTTCAACTCCGGCTATGGTTTTATCTTTGATGCCGAAAAAAACATTATTGTTCATCCTAAATATCTGGCGAAGCTTCTGGATACTGCCGAAATGGGAGCGTTACTGAGCAGTTCTGAATTGGGAGATAAAGAACTGACACAAGTCATCGCTGAAATCCTTGCAAATAAAACTGCAAGAAACCGTTTGGACCTACGTCAATTTTATCAAAAAAAAGACATCCAATATTTGTTTTCGTACAAATTGGATATTCTTGATTGGTATTTTGCCATTGTTGTGCCCAAGCATGAAATACTGGGAATGCTTCCGCAATTTCGCATAAACTTCATTTTTGGCGCCATCGGAGCAAGCATTCTTTTATTTGCAATTGTGATCACCATCATCTGGATTTCGGCGGTCTTGCCGATAAAAAAATTCACAAAAGTAGCAGATGAAATCCAGAAGGGTAATCTTGATAAATCGATTTATATCGGAGGCAGTGATGAAATCGGTCAGCTCTCCAGTTCATTTAATGCGATGACAAAAAAAATTAAGCAACAATTAAATGAATTGAAAAAAGCCGAAGAGAACTATCGAGGTATCTTTGAGAATGCTGTGGAGGGTATTTATCAAACGACGCCCAAGGGTCGAATCATAAATGCCAATCCTTCCATGGCATCTATTCTGGGTTATGCCGGGCCGAATGATTTGGTCAAAAGCGTCCGGGATATTGGAAAACAAATGTATGTTGACCAAACTCGACGCAAAGAGTTTTTGAAACAATTTGAAAAAAAAGATACCGTATCAAGCTTTGAAGCACAGTTGTATAAAAAGGACATGAGTATAATTTGGGT
>JASFNW010000064.1:0-26307 GCA_050116835.1 Desulfobacterales bacterium | reverse complement strand
ACAAAAATCAATCGAAGACCAAAGGCTTAGATGAACAGGTCATTGAAGGCAAAGAATTCACAGCACCGACGCAGCCGAACTTAAAGAAGCCAACAGAAGAAGCCGCTACTGTTCCAAAGGTTAAGCCGTTTCCGGATCGAAAAATCATCATTTACTTCAAACACAACTCCAACGATCTTCCAGACCAGGCTTACGATATGCTCGACCGCATCGCCAGCTTCATGGTCAGTAACCCCGATGCCAGCATCAATATCAGCGGCTATACGGACTCATCCGGTACCTACAGCTACAATGTGAGCGTTTCTCAATTCAGAGCTAACATGGTCAAAGGTTATCTTGTGGGCAAAGGCGTTGACCCGCTCAAAATAGAAGCTCGCGGACTGGGTCCGAAGAACCCGATTGCCAGCAATACGACTGAAAAGGGCCGGGAGGCAAACCGTCGAGTGGAAATCGAGCTGAATATCGACAATCCCTGAATGGCTCACGCAAACCCGTTCGCCTCGCCCCCATTGCTTGGCGGGAGTGGGCCGACAAGACGCAAAGATTTTTCCATAAATAACATATTTTATGGGTGACAGTGTCGGTGTGAGTGCGCAAAAGCGTGTCTTCAACTGCAGCGCGACTTGAATCCCAAATATTGGGGCACCGGCACTTCGTCATTCATAGCGCCTTTCAGAAAATGACATGGCAAGACAACGCGCTTTTAATTTTGTCCGTTATTTCTGGAACACGATACTAGGTGCCAAAATGGAACTGGGTTTGCAATAGTCTCAACGTAGTCGCATTTACCGCAAGCATATTGATCTCTTCGGCAGAAACCCAGCGGACTTCGACGGCATCATCTCCTGCTGAAAGCTCTCCGGAAACATAATCTGCCGATAAGTCAACAATGACGTAATGAAACCGTACGCCATCGCTTTCATCCCGTTCGATCACGTCGAAGGTGTAAATGGGTTTGGCAGCCCGAATCTGAACGCCGGTTTCTTCCCGAATTTCCCTTTCAGCCGCCTGCTGCAAGGTTTCGCCGATTTTTACACTACCGCCGGGAATTGCCCAGAAATCCTCAGCAGGTGGTTGTCCGCGACGAACGAGTAAAACTCGATCTTCCTTGAAGACCACGGCACCCACAGCCACCCGAGGATGGTCAGGGTATTCATTCTTGGATTTCGATTGTGGCTTTTTCAAGATTCAAAATTCCTTTTGTCGACTGGCTGCATGGGGTTTATCATTTCGTTGTGTATTTTGGGTTGCGCATTACGCGTATTGGATGGTAATTTGGTTTTCTATTTTTGTCTCGCGACACGGAACGCGAAACACGTAACATAGCGACACCATTGCGCCGACACGCCATCACTCCAGTTCGTCAATAGTTTATATGCTGTAACTGATGCGATAAATCGCGCCTACTCTATCATCGGATACGAGCAGCGATCCGTCGGCCATTTCAGCAATATCCACAGGCCGCCCCCGGGCCCTGTCACCTTGAAGCCATCCTTCGGCAAATATTTCATAGCGAGGCGGCTGCTTTTTGTCAAAGAGCGCCAGGGTGATTCGGTTAGGATCAACCTTAGCCATGGTCCTTGACAGAGCCTTGGGTCCTTGACAGCAGTTTATCATTGACCTATGGTCCCAAAAACGGAAAACGATCCGCTTTTTTAATTTGTATCATATCAGCCGCGCATCGGCATATTGCACAACTTGAATCTGGCGCTCAACTGCAGCTAAGTTTAATGAATACGCACAAGCCTTTAAGGATGCCAAATATGGACATTCAATCCAAACTGCCCGATCTTGAGCTCACCATCTTTGCGGTGATGACCCAATTGGCTATTGAGCATGAGGCGATTAACCTTTCCCAGGGGTTTCCGGATTTTGATACCTATCCCGAGCTCGTTTCACTGGTGGAAAAATACATGCTTGCGGGCTATAACCAGTATGCGCCCATGCAGGGCGTGTTGCCGCTTCGAGAGCAAATTGCCGCTAAAGTGTACGACATGTATGGCGCCCAATACAACCCGGAGACCGAAATAACGGTAACATCAGGTGCCACTGAGTCGGTTTTTGCAGCGATTTCTGCCGTCGTTCAGACAGGTGATGAGGTCATTATTTTCGAACCGGCCTATGATGCCTATGCTCCCGTCGTACGGCTAAACGGCGGAACACCGGTTTTTTTGCAATTAAAATTTCCCGAGTACGCCATTGATTGGGATGAATTTGAAACTGCCGTCAGCAGCAAAACTAAACTCATTATCTTAAATTATCCGCATAACCCCACCGGCGCTGTTTTGACCCGGGAAGACATTACCCAACTTTCCCGCATCGTCGAAAACACCCGCGCATTTATTGTCAGCGATGAAGCCTATGAGCACATCATCTTTGACGGCCTGCAACACGAAAGCATGGCCAGGCATCCCCAGTTGGCACAGCGGAGCTTTGTTATCTGCTCGTTTGGCAAAACCTATCACACCACCGGCTGGAAGATCGGCTACTGTTTGGCGCCCGAAGCGCTCTCAAGCGAACTACAGAAGATTCATCAATATTTGACCTTTGCCGCCAATACCCCGGTTCAGATGGCCTATGCGGAATTTATGCAGAACAAAGAGTTGTACCTGAATTTACCTCAATTTTATCAACAAAAACGAGACCTATTTTCGGGTTTGATTGCCGAATCCCGCTTTCGGCCCCTGCCCTGCAAAGGAACCTACTACCAGATGCTGGACTATTCACAAATTTCCGACGAGTCAGATCTGGCCTTTGCCAGGCGGCTAACCGTTGCGCACGGGGTAGCCGCCATTCCGCCTTCGGTGTTCTATCATCAAAAGGATGATCATCAAGTGCTGCGGTTTTGTTTTGCCAAGAAAAAAGAAACCCTTGAAGGCGCGGCTGAAAAACTATGCCGGATTTAAAAAAGAAAAAACAGACACAATCGATGAAAATGCGGGCTCTGCAGGATCTGGAGCAAGGCATCCTGCACGGCATCGCCTGTGAATGGGAGGCAGCTCGCCTCTGTCTGGAACCTGACAAACAGCCCCTGATCCGCAAACCGACATTTGCTCTGGCGGATTTGAAGAGCCAATGGGGAAACTGGTCAGCGGCAAAGCGTCAGATTACGATCAGTCGCCGACTGGCGCTCAATTATCCCTGGGATTCCATTCGCGATGTGCTGCTGCATGAAATGGCCCATCAGATTGCAAACGAGCTTTTGAATGGCTCTGCCCGGGCACCTCACGGATCGACCTTCAGCCAGGCCTGCTTACTGCTGCGAATTGATCCAGCAGCCTATGCCGATTACCAGCCACTTCACGACCGTCTTATCAACGATCGTACCAGCGTTTATGACAAGCACATGCTGCGCATCAAAAAATTGCTGGCCTTGGCGGAAAGCAAAAACCGATTTGAGGCCGAAGCGGCCATGACCAAAGCCCACGAACTCATTGCCCGGCATAACATCGATCTCAACGGCCACCCAAATGAACGTCAATTTATGAGCATCTTTGTCGGCTCCCCTGCCCTGCGCCATCCCCGCGAAGATTACTATATGGCCAACTTGCTGCAGGATTTTTATTTTGTCAGCGGCATCTGGGTGCCGGCCTATGTACTTGAAAAACAAAAGATGGGCAGGGTCCTTGAAATCAGTGGCACGGTCCATAATCTAGAAATGGCCGATTACGTCCATGATTTTATCCGAGCGTTTATCGAATCCCAGTGGTCGGCTTACAACCAGGACAAAGGGTTAAATCGCTATCGCAAAACCGATTTTGCCGTAGGCATCATCGAAGGGTTCCGGGACAAACTGGAATCCAATATTAACCACAAGAAGACATCGCCCAACTTGCGGGCGCTCATTCGCAAAAAAGATCCCCAGCTGAAAAAATATTATCGATTCAGGTATCCGCACACCGCTTCCATCCAAAAAGCGGCCTCCCGGCAGGATGCCCGTGTTTTAAAAGACGGCAAAAAAGTGGGTCAACAATTAGTCATTGCCAGAGGCATCAGCAAACGCAAAACCGGCAAACCTCGGTTAATTGCAAGCTAATCTTGGTAAGAATTGCGTCTAAAAACCACTTCTCCTGTACCATCCGCTTGACAAAAGAAATGAACGACATAAGATGTAACCAAATCGCCTTTGATGATAGACACGCATAGATATCTTTACGCGGAAAGCAGCAAATCTGGAGGAGAGCATGTATTTCAGGTCAAAACAAATCAGACGTCTATTATGGTCTGCTGCGGCAGTTTGTTTGTTGCTCAATGCGCCCGTGTCGTCTTGGGCAAAAAATATTGATTACCGGTTGGCATTTAACAAAACAGCATCTGCGGCAGCCACAAAAACAAAAAGTGAATCACCACCTCAGCGCCCAGCTGAAGATACGCCTGCAGCACCGGACAAGATAGACGAAGTCGGTGAAAAGGTCGATGAAAAAGTGGACAATTTCACCCGGAAAGCGTCTTCTCTGATTGGGGCCTGGATCGACACCAAGGTTTTTCGTGATATAACGTGGCTCAAATTAATTCTGTGCCTTTTACTGCTTTTTGTTGTGCTGCTGATCGAACGAGCGGTGCGGTTGACCATCGATCGCAGAAAAATGGCGATCGAAGACGAAAAGGGCCTTAAACCCATCAGGCACCTATTATTGGAATCGAGTGCCAAGCCACTATCATTGTTTATCTGGGTCTATGGCATATATCTGGTTATGACGCCGTTGTTTTTGCATTTTCACAGACCTGACGGAACCAACCTGGTGTATACCGTTGCTCGTAAAGCGGCTGATCTAGGCGCTGCGGTTGCGCTGGTGTGGTTTATCTTCAAGCTGGTGTCGATTGTGGATTTCAAGCTTAAAAACTGGGCCGCATCCACCGATAACGCCATCGATGATGTTTTGGCGCCACTGGCGGGAAGAACGCTGCGCGTTTTCATCGTCATTATCGGCGGTGTTTTAATTATCCAAAATTTGACCGGTGTTGAAATAGGTCCTTTGCTGGCCTCTCTGGGCATCGGGGGTATTGCTGTCGCATTTGCAGCCAAAGATACCATAGCCAATTTTTTCGGCACACTGACTATTCTTTTTGACAAGCCTTTCCAGCTCGGCGAACGGATCACGATCGATAAATTTGATGGTGTTGTCGAGGATGTGGGCTTTCGCAGCACACGCATTAGAACCCTGACTGGGCACCTGGTGACGATTCCGAATGAAAAGATTGTTAACACGGGGCTGGAAAACATCGGCAAGCGTCCGCATATCCGCTGGCTGACGAATATCACCATCACATATGACACAACTCCTGACAAAGTCGAAAAAGCAGTCGCCATCATCAGAGAAATCTTGGATGATCACGAAGGCATGCATCCGGATTTCCCGCCCCGCGTTTACTTTAATGGATTTAATGATTGGAGTCTGAATATTATGATGATTGCATGGTACCATCCAGCCGATTACTGGGCCATGCAGGAATGGCAGCAACAAACCTGTCTGGAGATTCTGCGAAGATTCAATGACGAAGGCATTGATTTTGCGTTTCCAAGTCGCACGGTGTATCTGGCCAACGATGATAAACGCCAGTTAAAGCTCAAAATGCTTGCAGGTGAAACGGTAACCTACACCCCTGAAGGCAATGGCCATGAGTGAGAAATGCGCTGCTACGGGATTCGCATCCGGATCAGGAAACTCGGTTGCGCACCATGCAAACATATGTGGGCTTAGTTGTTATTCTTAGAGGCACGAATGATAACCCCTTTATTCATTCCTGCCGTCCAGCCAATAGGGATTAATCAGATCTTCGAAAATTGTCATAGCCGCTTCGGCACCCTGGCCTGAAGCCGTAACGATCTGCTTGTAACCGCCTTCTACGTCTCCGGCAGAATAGACACCGGGAACCGAAGTGCGGTGCTTGCCGTCCTGTTGAATATAGCCGTCTTCATTGATTTTAAGACCAAATTTTTCGGCCAGCTCCACGGCAGGCTCGTATCCGATGGCAATGAAAACACCGTCGGTTTTAAATTCGGTTTCTTCATTGGTCTTGTTGTTAATCAGCAAAACTTCATTGACCCGTTCTTCTCCCCGAATTTCTTTGACTTCGGTGTCCCATAGAACCGGAATGTTATTGTCGAACAGTTGCTTGGCCAGAAAATCCTGGGCCCGTAGTTTATCTCTCCGATGAATCAGGGTAACATCGATGCCCATGTGGAACAGGTGCAGCGCCTCGGTCACAGCACTGTTGCCGCCGCCCACCATAATGACTTTTTTGTTTTTAAAAAGCGGCCCGTCGCATGTACTGCAGTAACTGACCCCTCTTCCGGCCAGCCGTTTTTCACCGGGGATATTCAGATGTCGATGGCTGGCACCCGTGGCCAGCAGAATCGTTTTGGCATTAAATTGCCGGCGGTTGGTCTTAACCGTAAACGGCGGACCAGACTGTAAGTCCACAACAGCTTCACCCTGAAAAATCTGGACATATTGCAAAGCATGACTGACCATGATGTCCACCAGTGATTTGCCACCCACCGAGGTAAAACCGGGATAATTTTCAACTATCGGGGTGGTGGCCACCTGACCGCCAAGCGCGTCCCGCTCAACAATAGCCGTGCGCAGTCCACTGCGGACCGCATAAATACCGGCCGTTAGGCCAGCCGGGCCTCCGCCGACAATCAGAAGATCGGTTTCAACCAGCTCGGCATCGCTGTCCGGTATAAATATGGTCTGGGCTTCTAATTTTTCCAGCGAAAGAATAAAAACCTCTTCAGGCTGCGCACCCTGTCCGATCAGCACATCGTTGGCAAATGCCTGCGGCACGCTCTGGGCCGAATACTGATCGGCCAGTTCCGGCTCGCTCTGGATATCGATGATTTCCAGAGAAATCTTATCCGGCATTTCAATGGCGGCCTTGACCGCATTGATGGCCTGCTGAGGACAATACGGACAGGTCGGGCTCACAAAAATCCTGATATGCCGATTTGAATCGATGCGCTCCATCACTTTCAACGCCTGCTCGCTCAGTTGGCTCTTTCCCAGACCAACAAGGATCAATATCTCAAGAAAAGTGCGGGCCTCTTCACCCATAGGCGCTCCGAGCCATTGAATGGCGTATCTTTCCGGTGCAATCACCAGAGTGGGGGAATGGGTGACATTCCACTGTCGGGCCAGCTCGTGATCCAGACCATGCTCTCGCAGCGTAATCTTATCGCTCAGCTGGCGAAAGGCACGAATCACCTCCCGGTTGGCATGCGTAAAAACGTCTTCCTGGCCTTTAGCCGCAAACAGATAAAGCGGAATCTCATTGGGCAATTGCTCGAAGGTCGATTTCAACTGTTGCAAATACGCCTGACTGGCCATTTCACTTTGTCCGGGGTCCATCTGAGAGGTATCCTGCATCGTCAACCCTTCCTTTTTTAAGTTGTAATGTTAATTTTAAGACGATAATGCTATCAAACGGATATTTTAAGTCCAACAAATGGTTGTGTCAACCGGGTTTAGACAGTGCTCAGTTAAGAGGTTGGATGATGCAAAATCCGTTAGATGTCGGCGTTATGGGCGGCGGAGGCGTCGACCCCGAGACAGCTCAAAGTGCGTATCGTCTGGGACCTTGATTGCTGCCCGAGGCTGGATATTGTTAAGAGGATCTATTCCCACAGAAATGAGGGCGCAGGTTAACCGTCGAATATACCTGTTTGAAGCAGAGCCCGGGCCAGCTTCAGATCTTCCGGATGGGTAATTTTAATATTGCTGCGACTGCCGGGTATGATTTTAACGGTTGTCCCAATCCGCTCAACAAGAGAGGCATCATCGGTTCCGCTAAAATTGTCCTTTTTGGCGCGAGCATGGGCTCTTTTGATCAGCTTGATCTCAAACGTCTGTGGCGTCTGGGCCAGCCATAAGGCATCGCGCGATCGGGTTTGAACAATTTCATTGCTGGCATTGACCTGCTTTACGGTATCGAATGCCGGCAAGCCCAAAATGCAGGCGCCTTGCTTTTCAGCTCCCTCGATACAGGCCAGCAAATGTTCCTGTCGCACGAACGGACGCACCCCATCATGAATCAAAACAAGGCCCTCATCGCTTTTGATGGCGCTGAGACCGTTGTAGACCGAATCCTGGCGTCGAATTCCACCGGTAACAAGCTCAATCTTTTTTTTCACGCCGGCAGCGGGCACAATTTCCCGGCGGCAAAACTCGAGCTCCTCGACGGGCAGGACCACAATCATTCGATCGATCGGATCACAGCGGTTAAATGCCCTCAGGGTGTGGGCTAAAACCGGCTTGCCCTCGAGCATTATGTATTGCTTACGCCTTGAATTCTGCATGCGCAAGCCTTTACCCGCCGCCACAATTATTGCGTATACCTTCGGAGTCACTAAATTGCCCTTGATGTTTCAACTATTTTTGCCTTAGTGCACATTGGTATTCAAACAAACTCATTTTAGGTAGCTTAGCGCTTCCGGCAGCGGCACTCCCTTGCCCATGGTATCTTCACCGTAATTGACGCTGGCAAGGATTTCGATATCCTTCAGGGTGCGCACATCTCCTTCGAAAACGACTTGGTCGAGTTTCTCTTTTTGAATCTTACCGCCGGCCCACTGAAGATCCAGGACACTGCTGGCATCAAACCGATCCGATCCGACGCACAGCTCAACCTGTCCGCCATAATGCTGAACGATTTTGGCCACCAACAGGCAGGGCCGACTGTGAAAACCGAGTTTGACCGGAACGCCCACCCTGATGGATGAACGCTCGATATTGACATTGATTATTTCCTGAGCCAATTCAATGCCACTGGTTAAAAAATGACAGGCATAAAATAAACCGTAGTTTATCGTGCGATCCAGCAACGTTTTAGGGTTAACCAGTTTGGACAAGCGGACCTGTACTTTCTTGTAGATCTTCTTATATCCGGCCTCATGCAGGTGACGTTCATAAAAATGAAGCAGTCGACCCACCATTTGAAGAAGATGCAATACGACCGAAAAATATCCTCTTAACTGTTTGAGCTCTCGATTGCCAAACCTGAACCCACCATGAATAACGTACGTGTCAAATGAGGACTGCAGATTGTGCACCAGCATTTCATATCCTCTGATTTCAACCTCATTGACTCTTTCGGGGACGAGGGTCAAGATTTCTTTGTACGAGTAAGGGTCATAAAATTTAAGCTGATCAAAACTTTTGGCAATATTCAGAAATTCGCTTGAAATTTTAACAATATTTTTTTTTTGCTCGTCTTTGTCCGTATCATCAATATCGTAGTCAAGCAATTGACTGCTGACCACGCTGGGAAAATCAACTGCTGTATACGCCGTTTGCGGCATTTGAATCTTCAGACGCTGCGCTTCTTTCAGTATGACCGGCGCCATTTTAACCAAAGTGTTGTTTAAAAAAACAAGTGTCGTTTCACCTTGCTCGGGGAATTCGCCCACATCCGCCAGATCATAAAACACAAGGCGATTGGTGATATGCTTCTGGAAATTTGCCGCCAGGCACATGTGGCGGACGGCAGCACTCAACTCCCTGTAAAAATACCAGTTGGAGTTATTTTTAGCGCCATGAAAATCTAAAAAATCTTCCAGCAGCATGGATGTCGAGATAAGGGTCGAATAAAGTTTTTGCGTAAAGATGGACCTGGAACGATCAGCATCAGAAATGTAAAAACAACATTTTAAATAATCATTTGAAAAAATGCGAACTTTTTCAGCAAATGAGTGATCAACTTCAGATACTGCTGATGCGGTTTTTTTCATTGATGGTTGCTATTCCTTGTTTAGTAGAAATGGCTACAAGATAGAATGCCAACAACAAATCTGCTGGCTTCGATGAGCGGCAACGGCATTTTCCTGTCAAGGTAACGGGTAACGGCCAGAGTAGTCCGTAAGCCGAATTCTGTTCCCGGACCGGGTTACCCCTGCCGGGCAACGATCATTCATCTATGGATGCCGGTTGCCCGACACCTCTTGCGACCTACCCGGGAGCTTGGGCGGGCAACCCTCAAATGCTCCTCTATTTGGTCTTGCACCGGGTGGGGTTTGCCGAGCTTCCCCGGT
Organism: Desulfobacterales bacterium; assembly: GCA_050116835.1. Taxonomy (GTDB): domain Bacteria; phylum Desulfobacterota; class Desulfobacteria; order Desulfobacterales; family JAHEIW01; genus JAHEIW01. Next base: position 16,277 of record JASFNW010000064.1, on the reverse strand, counting down.
CGCCCGGGGAACTGGTGCGCTCTTACCGCACCGTTTCACCCTTACCTGGAACCCGGCGAAATCGCCTGGATCCAGGCGGTATGCTTTCTGCTGCACTTTCCTTCGCGTTACCGCGACTCCACGTTATGGAGCACCCTGCCCTGCGGTGTTCGGACTTTCCTCCGGATAATGATTCATCCGGCGATCGTTTGGCCTACTCTGACCGTTTTGCGGTATCTTCCCAGTAAATTAATCGCTGGCAAATCGGACATTTTGTCAGATAATCAGCGCGCTGCAATTCATTGTACATCTGCGGCGGGATATTCATATGACATCCCTGACAAACAGCATTTTTTACAGCAATGATGCCCACAGCGTTATTTTGCTTCGATTTTACCTCATTGTACATCTTATATAACGCGGCATCAATACCTGCGGAAATGGTTTGCCGTTCTGCATCAAGGCTTTCGAGCTGACGTTTTCTCTCTTGTGTTTCCTTGCGGATGATTTCCTTTTCACGGTGCATCTGCTTTTGAAGCTCTGAATATTCCGCCATTTTAGACTTGAGCGTGTTTTCTGCTTCTTCGATGTGGTCCAGAAATTCGATCATCGCATCTTCTAAATCTGAATTTTTCTTTTCGATATCTTCAATTTCCTTTAACGATGATTGATATTCTTTATTGGTTTTGACCGAGGCCAGTTTGGCTTCACTTTTTTTTATGCGGTCAAGGTTCAAGCGGACATCTGATTCGTAGTTTCGGTATTTTTGGTTTAACTCATCAACCACCGATTGCTGTTCGTCAATGGTCTGTTTGAAGTCATTCAGTTTGTTATCAAGATTTTCCAGCCGCTGATCGACATTGTTTAATTTGGTTTGAATATTGCGGGTATCGATTTCGATCTGCTGCAGGTTAACCAAGGCTTTTATTTGTTCTCTGGTGATATTTCCCATCGTATATATCCCCTGCCCGTTAAGCACTTTTATAAAAATCTAAAGGGGTCCTTTTCAATCGTGCAGGCTTTAATCTTGGCGCCTATCCCCGCATCTTTAGTAAGTTGCGCCAAGCGCCGTGCAAGCGCCTCGACCATAAGATGCTCAGATGCAAAATGTCCGATATCAATAATCGCCCGCTGAACGCTCTCAGCATCACGCGCATTGTGATAATGAATATCTCCACTGATATACACTTCAGCGTCTGATGCTAAAAAGGCTGGCACCAGGCTCGAGCCGCTGCCGCTGCACAGTGCAACCCGCGATATTTTCATATTCAGGTCACCGGCAACCTTGACAAAATCAAGCTTGAGCTTTTTTTTAACCATGGATACCAGTGCTTTTAGGCTACTCGGCTTGTCCAGTACACCAATCCGCCCAATTCCATAGGCCCCCTCTTCGTTAGCAGGAGAGTTCACATCTTCTCGGGTTGGCGCTTCAGCCTTGACCGGTTGAAGAATTTCCAGATGTTGTATCCCTATCCGTTGTGCCAGGATGTCATTGACGCCGTTGCTGACGATATCAAAATTGGTATGTGCTGCAAAGATGGCCAGGTGATGATGTGCTGCCATCCGGATAATGGATCCGCCCGGCGTGCCAAAGTCAATGGATTTTAAAGGTCTGAAAATCAATGGATGATGCGTGATTAATAAATCAACTTTGTTTTTACAGGCCGCTTCGATCACATCCACAGCCGGATCCAATGCAATCCAAATCCGCTGGACCGGTCGTCGGGGATCGCCGATCTGAAGTCCGACATTATCCCATTCCTCTGCCAGCCATGGCGGGACCAGACGGTCCATCATCTCTATAATTTGTGCGACTGTGGCTTGCATCTCATTTCACACCTGAAAGGGCCGGTGAAATTCTGGCATAGGGGCACCATATTATTCGATCAATCCCCATATACCGTAGCGCTTGCGTCTGAAATTTGCCTTGAAAAGGAGCAAATTCGAGACACTACGGAATAAAGTATTTTGAAACAAAAACGGCGTGGGAAAAAATCCCACGCCGTTTCAGAAAAACTGCTGACTTTTCGCAGCTTCCGTCTTCGCGGATTTTTTAGGCCCGCTATTTTTTTGCACCGATCAAGCGCTAGACGATTTGATCGTAAGATTGAATCATATTCGTTTTTTTCCATTTTAAACATTTGCGGCGATTTAGATGGGCCCACCTGGGATCGAACCAGGGACCTACCGGTTATGAGCCGGTGGCTCTGCCAACTGAGCTATGGGCCCTGAAGGAATAGCGTTATCTAACGATAGCAAAATATTTTGTCAAGTTCAGCTTTCAATAAAATTTTTCAACTTCCGACTGCGCGTCGGATGGCGCAATTTTCTCAAGGCTTTGGCTTCGATTTGTCGAATTCTTTCACGGGTGACCGCAAAATCTTGTCCAACTTCTTCAAGTGTGTGGTCGGCTCTTTCACCGATTCCAAAGCGCATACGCAACACTTTTTCCTCGCGCGGAGTGAGTGTGGCCAGCACTTTGCGGGTTTGTTCCGCCAGGTTCAGGTTCACTGCCGCATCTGAGGGCAGCATGAATTTTTTGTCTTCGATAAAATCGCCCAGATGACTGTCTTCTTCCTCACCGATCGGCGTTTCGAGGGAAATCGGCTCACGCGCAATTTTTAGCACCTTGCGAACTTTTTCAAGTGGAATCTCCATCTTCTCGGCAATTTCTTCAGGTGTCGGTTCCCGGCCCTGTTCCTGCACCAGATAGCGGGAAGTTCGAATAAGTTTATTGATTGTTTCGATCATATGGACTGGAATCCGTATGGTTCTCGCTTGATCCGCAATTGCGCGTGTGATGGCTTGTCTGATCCACCATGTGGCATAGGTACTAAATTTGTATCCCCGTCGATACTCAAACTTATCCACAGCTTTCATCAGGCCGATGTTGCCTTCCTGAATGAGATCTAAAAATTGCAGGCCACGATTGGTATATTTTTTGGCAATGCTGACAACCAGTCGCAGATTGGCTTTGGTCAATTCACTTTTGGCCAATTTTGCTCGATAACGACCCTCCGCAGCGGCTGACATAACGCGCTTGAGAGACCGGCTATGCGCTTTTAATTCGTTTTCGCGTGCAGCGACGGCTTCGATGATTTTCTTAAGTTCCTTGTGAAGCAATCCCAGCTGTTCTTTGGGCAAGTCACATCGCGGAGCAGCCCATTTTACGAACTTGGTCTTTGTGTTTAGATGCTCTTTAAGCTCTGAGACCGAAGTATCAACGACACTTGCACCCCGGTTGAGCATTTTGTTCAGTTCATCAAACCACTCAATCTGGGCGCGAATATATTCCTCGATATCATCGATCACATTGGCCTCGAGACGCCAATCTTTTAGAAGATCAAATATCTTATCAATTCGCTTCGCCATGTCTTGTTGAATCTTTTTCTTTTCATCTTGGCCATATTTATTGGCAAATAATTTTTCTCGAATTTCTTTATTTTCTTCATGGAGCTTACGAATACTGCGGATCGTGGCTAAAAACTTTTCAGTTTGCGCCATCTCATCGACATAAGTATCGCCTTCATCGACGTCTCGCAGAACATTTTTGGGGCGCATATTTCCTTCAGCAATTTCCTCTCCAAGCAGAATTATGCTTTCCACCCCGGTTGTGGTCTCAAGTAAAGCATGTAACACTTCTTGCTCGCCGGCTTCTATCTTCTTGGCGATCTCGACTTCTCCTTCTCGACTCAAAAGCGTCACCAGACCCATTTCACGAAGATACATTTTAACCGGATCTGTAACCGTCCCAAAATCCGTATCTCGAACTGCTTGACTGATCGGTTTCTTATCTTTTTTCTTTTTCTTGCTGATCAGTTTCTTTTTCGTTTTTTCATCAACCACCTCGATTTCATTTTCATCGAACATAATGAGGGTTTCATCAATTTGTTCGGGTGAAAGCAATTCCGAGGGCAGCAATTCATTGATTTCGTCATAGCTCAAAAAACCCTGTTTCTTGCCTTTGGCCAGCAATTTTTGAATGGCCCGTTTTGTTTCGTTCTTGGTCTTGGGCGCAGCGGTCTTGGTCGTGCGAGCCGTTGCTTTGGCTTTGGGAGCAGCGGCTTTGCCCTTGCGATTTGCAGCTTTTGCCTTGGTGGCCCTAACTTTGCGTTTGGTTGCGGCGGCTTTGCTTTTAGGTGCGGCGGTTTTGGGCTTCGTGGAACGTGTTTTGGTTTTGGTCGACCCTGCTTTCGTCCTGGATACCGTGGCTTTAGCCCTGGGTGTTTTGGCTTTGCTTTTAGCGGTGCCGGTCCTGGCCCTTGAGGACCTGGTTTTTGATGTCACTGCTTTGGTTTTGCCTGCCGTCGCCTTTGTCTTCGATGTTGCGGCTTTACCTTTGGAAGAGGCCGCTTTAGCTTTTATCGACGCTGTTTTGGTCCTGGGTGTTGCAGCTTTAGCCTTGGGCGTCGCTGCTTTCGCTTTTGTTCGTGCCGTTTTGGCCCGGGTGGTCCTTTTTGCAGTTTTAGCGGCCTGGGCAGCACGTTTCTGTGTGGTTACTTTTTTTGCGGCGCGCTTTTGAGACCTGCTTTTGGAATCCGTTTTACTAGTGGTTGTCCGTTTGACGGTCCTTTTCGCGGTTTCCCTTTTTGTAGCAGATTTTTTTGCCATAAAATCATGCCCTCCGAAAAAATTCTTATATTCAATCCCGCCAAATCGGCGGTTATCAGCTGTTGTCTACAATCCCGAATTCCGTGTACTCTCCATCCGCATGCGAAGCCGATTCATAAAACTGACTGCAAATTCAATTGAAAATCATTTAGCTGCCAGTCAAATGGTCTCACTGACTGTGGGCAACATTTTAATAAATATTTAATCTCATATAAATTCTATATGTTAAATGAGCATAGTCAAGTCCCATGGGACAGTTATTTCTCCGTCGCTCAGGCCGACCGCTGCTTTTGACTGCGCATGACCAGTTGTTGCTTTCTTTTGAGTAATTTCGCCAGGGTCTCTTGATCGTTCATTTTTTCAGCAGCTTTTATTTGATCAAGGATTTGGCGATCCCGACGCCGCTGCCCGTTTTTGACAAATTGAGCGATCAGCTTCAAGCACCCATTTTTTTCCCAAGATTCCTCAATCATCGCCAGCGAAGATATCAGACTTTCCAATTCGGGATTATCGATAAACAGCGCTGCTATTTGCTCATCCGAAGATATCCGGCTTTCCAAGATCGTGGTACCGATGGCATGTAGATGGGGATTGTCAATGTATTCGATAACGTCATATTTTTTGATTTCAGGCAATATGGCGGGATATTGCAGCATCATGGCAATAATCTGACGTTCCAGTCGACTGCCCTCGATTTCCGCTGAATCTCCCTTTTTGCCTGTATCTTTACCTTTCATTGAAACAGCACCCGACCGAATCTCTTGCAAAATAATGTTTTCTTCAATGCCGATTCGTTCAGCCAGCATCTTGACATATAAGGACCTGGCAACATTATCATTAATGGCTGATAGTGAACCTTTTAAGTCGGCTACAACTCGAATTTTCCCCTCCGTAGAGAGTCCGTGTTTGGCGATTGCTTGCTCTATCAAAAACGACACGATACCGGGTGCCTGCGATGCTGCATTCAGAAAAGATTCCACTCCTTTTTCTCTGATATAGGAATCCGGATCATGTCCATCGGGCAACACCAGAATTTGGGTGTCCGCATTTTCTTCGCGAAACACATCACCCCGGCTGAAATCCACATGTTCATGCCAAAACGTATCGATACACCGCCTGGCAGAGCGAATCCCGGCTTCATCAGAATCATAAACCAGAACCAACCGGGAAACATAGCGGCTCAACATTCGAACATGTTCAATCGTCAGCGCGGTGCCAAGCGTGGCAACCGCATTTTCAATGCCGTGTTGATGCAGGGTCATCAAATCAAGATAACCTTCAACGATGTAAATGCAATCGGTTGAGCGGCTTTTGTCTTTTGCCAAATGCAGCCCATACAAAGATCGACTCTTGCTGTAAACCGGTGTTTCTGGCGAATTGAGATATTTGGGTAACGAATCATCCATCACCCGCCCACCGAAGCCGATAACATTCTGATTTACGTCAATAATCGGAAATACAATACGGTCCCGAAAACGGTCATAATAACCTCGCCCGCTCTTTTTAGGCAAAATCAGGCCGGATCGCTCAATTTTTGCAAGCGGCACCCCGCTTTTGGAAAAAAAATTGATGATATTATCCCACCCCGAAGGCGCATATCCGAGATTAAAGCGGTCAGTGATCTCTGCCGACAGGCCCCTTTTTTTCAAATAAGCCATTGCCGATTTTGCTTTTGGGCTGCGCAGCAGCATTTTGTGATAATAATCCATTGCCTGTCGATTGATTTTCAGCAGGCTTTCGCGTTCGCCTATTCGTTTTTTCTGCTCAGGCGTCAGGTGCTTTCTGGGAATATCGATGCCATATCTGCGCGCCAGTAAACGGGCTGCTTCAGGAAAAGCGAGTCCGTCTTTTTTCATCAGAAAGCTAAATACATTGCCGCCTGCCCCGCATCCAAAACAATAAAATATCTGTTTTTCCGGACTTACGGTAAATGAAGGTGTTTTTTCAGAGTGAAACGGACATAAACCGACAAAATTCCTCCCTGCTTTTTTCAGATGGACGACCTCTGATATAACAGCGACAATGTCAGCCGCATTTTTGATGTCTAATATCTTATCTTCAGGGATAAATATTGCCAATAATAGCAGCCTCCATTTTATGGAACAGGGAGCAGATACGCGGTAGGAACTTTGATGGAATGAAGCGATTCAAATTTCGCATTTACCCGGTTTGCTAATTTGAAATTGCCCTAAGATTTTGCCATAAGTTTATATACTTATGGCCCCCCTGTATAAGAAATTGTTAAACGCAAAGAATAATAAGATATATATAATTTGTCAAGTAATATTTATGCCTGATTGACGATCAATTATCAGCTAAAAATGGCTGTCAGACCATTTTCAAGGCGGTACTCAAATCCAATTCGCCGCTGTATAATGCTTTGCCAACGATGACGCCAATAACACCAAACTTTTCAAGAGCTGCCACATCTTTGATATCCTGAATCGATGAGACCCCTCCTGACGCGACCACTGGAATCGATATGGCCTCTGCCAGTTGCCTTGTCGCTTCCAGATTTGGACCTGTCTGCATCCCATCCCGCTGGATGTCGGTAAAATTAATGGCCGCAATACCGCAATCTTCAAAGGCTTTAGCCAGATCCACAGCTGCCACATGCGTTGTTTGAGTCCACCCGTCAATAGCGACGTTTCCGTTACGCGCATCGATTCCCACAATGATCTGATCCGGGTAGGTTTTACAAATCCGTTTCACAAATTCGGGGCTTTTAATGGCTTCAGTACCGATAATGATGCGTCTAATCCCCATTTTCAGATACATCGCGACAGTTTGTTCAGTGCGAATACCGCCCCCCAATTGAATGGGAATCTTTACCGATTGAACTATTTTGCTGATAGCAGCCACATTTTGAGGTTTCTTAGAAAAAGCGCCGTCCAGGTCGATGACATGTACAATTTGAGCGCCGAGCCGTTCCCATTTAACTGCCATGGCTGCCGGATCATCCGAATACACGGTGTCATCATTCATACGTCCCTGAAGCAACCGAACGCATTTACCATTTTTAATATCAACCGCCGGAATGATAATCATTATTTGCAGAGTTTGGTTGGTTTGTGTTTTGTATATTGTTTATTAGGTTATATCCGACCCTCTAATTCTAAACACCAAACACGAATTACTAAACACCCAACCCTAAAGTGTTCCTTTGGAGGACTGGACATTGGAAATGCGCTTATCCGTTGTAGCAGCTTGATCCAGGGCCCTTCCCAGCGCCTTGAATATGGACTCAAGGATATGGTGCTCATTTTCTCCATAAGAAACATTAATGTGGAGGTTTAATCCGCCGCGAGTGGCGAAGGCCCTGAAAAATTCTTTTGCCAGCGTAACATCAAAAGCAGATGCGGAGGGTTGGAATGACGGGATATGGTAGACCAAAAACGGACGTTTGGACAAATCAACAGTTACCGCAGCCAGGGCATCATCCATTGGCGTAACAGCATGGCCGAATCGTTTGATCCCCTTGCGATTGCCGAGTGTCTGATCGAAGGCATCCCCTAAGACGAGCCCAACATCCTCTACCGTATGATGAAAATCAACCTCTAAATCCCCTTTGGCCTTCACAGCCAAATCAAAAAAGCCGTGAACGGCGAATAAGACCAGCATGTGATCAAAAAAGGGAATTCCGGTTGATATTTCCGCTTGGCCGCTGCCGTCTAATTTGAGGCCGACTCGAATGGCGGTTTCTTTGGTTTTGCGCTCAACCTCGGTTTTAGTTTCCATCATTTAGGTACCCTTTAGCGTTAATTTGTTGGCGATAAAAACTGTCTTCGGCAGAGATTACGCGAAAAACTGCCGGACTGCAACCTGTTTCACGTGAGATTGTCCGTGGCGAATCGTCAAAGCGATCATAATCAATTTTTTTAAGAAATGCAATAGTTTATATCGAAGATTGGTTTCCCAGACGCTGCAGTTCAAATCGGTTTTGAATATAAAAAAGGGTGGCTCATCGAAATGAACCACCCGTGAAAGGAGGTCAGAATGAAGCACTATGACGTACTTACTCTGAGGTGGCCCGGAAGTCCGGGCAACCACCATATAGATCCTATTGATGGTCAAAGGTTACAACCGATATCCGCAGGTCCTATTTTATTTCAAAAACGCATCGACCGGATCTAAATGTCAAAAGGGTAGCTCCAATAAGGACTTGAGCTACCCTGAACGAGAGAAACAAAACATAAATGTAGCCTCCCCCGTGGCCTCCATCGAAGATAAGCATGTTTATTTGATGCTCAAGGGTTTATTATAAACAAACCGCACAACTTGACTTAGTGCAATCACTTTTTTGCAATTGCCCCTGGCGATCTCCCGGCCGGGTGTTGAACGTTGGATTACGTTTCTGAGGGCTCCACATCCAGGTTGACACTCTCCGGAAAATCAGCTACAACAATTTGCTTATATTTGACACATTGTGGCAGTTTAAGTGAATGGTGGAGATGAGGGGGATCGAACCCCTGACCTCGGCATTGCGAACGCCGCGCTCTCCCATCTGAGCTACATCCCCACAACGGACTGTTTTTATATCAAAATGATTTAAAGCGGTCAATCTAAAACCGATATCTAACGTCAATAAAATGAAACGCAATCCGTTTACCATAGAGCTAAAAGATGCTTACAAAAAATATACCTTGGACCAGGATAAAATTATGGCGCCTGAAGATACGGTGCAACGGTTTAAGGCCAGACTTAAAACCGTTAACCTGGATATCCTCAAGCGCACGGTTCGCATCGACAACGGTCGATTGGACATACCGATTTATTTTAGCCTCTGCGGAAAAGATGCTCGCCAGATCATCGGAACGAAAAAACAAATGGGCAAAGGCGGTACACCCAGTCAATCCGAAGCCAGTGCTGTTATGGAACTGGTCGAACGATTCAGTTTTTTCAGTTTCGTAAAAAATGCAAACAATTTTTTTGTTGAAAAATTTTGCAATTTACAGGATCGGGTTCTACCTTTTGAAGTCATCGTTAAATCGGTTCACGATCAATCGGATGACCTGCCGCTAACACGCAAAATATTTGAAAATTTACCCCTTAAATGGACCTGGGCCTATAATTTAAGCCGCAAAGAACCTACACTGATCCCTTTCGATTGGTTTTTTTCCATTAATGAATTTAACGGCCCTTCTGCCGGCAATTGTGTTGAAGAAGCGATCAGTCAGGGAATTTGCGAAATCATCGAGCGACACACCTCCTCCGTCATCAGTCACAATCATTTGAAAGTGCCAGCAATTCGCGTGGACTCAGCCACCGATCCGCTGCTGGTTGAAATGATCGGCAAATATCGCAAAGCCGGTGTGCAACTGTTTGCTTCCGATTTTACGCTCGATACCGGAATCCCGGGTGTCGGCGTTTTAGCCTATGACCCAGCCACCTTCCCTGAGCTCAGTGAAATCGTCTGGACTGCCGGAACAACGCCGGATCCCCAGAAGGCATTCAGCCGGGCACTTACCGAAGTGGCCCAGCTGGCAGGTGACTTTGATACAGCGGCCAATTATGTAGCCAGCGGACTGCCCAAATTTACCGATCTGATAGAAGCAGACTATATCATGAACCCGGACAAGAAAATTGACGTTCAGGATTTGCCGGATTTATCACACGCAAACATAAAAGTCGAAGTGGAAAACTGCCTGGCGGCGCTGAAGCAAATAGGAATGGACGTCTTTTTGATTGATACAATGCACGCGGATCTGCAAATCCCCGCCTTTTACACCATTATACCCGGTGCGCATTTCCGGGAGCGGGCCTTGGCCACCAGTGTCGGCATGTTTGCTGCCAAGCACATCGCCGAAAACCAGAGCCCCCGCGTGGCCATCGGTGAACTCAGTCAAATCGATCGAGATTTGCCCGGCAAATATTATGTCAAATTTTATCTTGGATCCTGCCACCTGGCGCTAAATGATCCCAAGACAGCCCAAAGCTATTTTGAAGCGGCCCTGAATCTGGAACCCAATCAGCAGGATGTTCCCAGCATTTACTCGTATTTAGGTGTGGCTTTAAAAGATATGGGTGAATACCGCAGAGCCCTCAACGTGCTCCGCAAAGGCATCGAATTAGATCCACAAAGAACCGACATCTATAATCTGATGGGATTTTGCCATTTCAAATTAAAAGAGCACGAAGCCGCCATTGAAAACTTTAAAAAAATCATTCAGCTGGATCCATCCTCGGCCATAGATTATGCCAACATCGCTTCAAACTACCGTGATATGGGACAAACCGCCAAGGCGATTCGGTATTATGAAATGGCACTGACGCTGGATGCATCCATAGAATTTGCAAGGGAAAACCTGGATAGACTTAAATCGCTGGATAGCTGACGAGCATTTTTGATTCTCCCGCTTCGTTGTACTCGTTCTTGATACTTTACAGAAGTATAAAACGCCTTCGCAGTTCAGTTGATCTGTTCAATCCGTCGCCTCAGATGACTGATGCTGCCCTTCACGCCGCCAGACCACTGATTCATTTCCTTTAGTAGTTCCAGTGTCCGTTGCTTGTCGGCTGTGGTGCTGTCTAACCGATCGGCAATGGCAGACAGGTCAGTCACAAACAGTTGAAAGCGATCCTGCATAAGATCGACCAGGTTGTCAGCAAAATTTTCGATCAATTTAAACAAAAAGGCAAACTTGAGATTCTCACGGTAATCCTTAAGCTGCTCGACGATTAATCGCATCGTATCTCGCTTCATCTGAAGGGTCCCGCCGCTCAGGGCCTGTTGAATCACATCGGTTCGTTTGCCGGCGGGTTGCTTGAGCAATTTTTTTAAATTTTGCTGGAGGCTGTAAACACCCAGACGTAACAGTGCGGCGGTTTTTATTTTAGCTGAGTATTGCATCGTTGTTACCAGTTTGGGCGGCTTTGGTCCGGACTGTTCCAGCTGGGCTTTCAGGTTCGGCAACTCAATCTTTAGCTGCGTTTCGTTGTTCAGGCTCACACCGAGTTTGTTCATCATGCGCTTATATTCATCGTATACATCCGCAAGCGCACCATGATAGGGTTGAAGAATTGTTTCAAAATACGTGCCGATTTCATTTTCTTGCGCTTTAACAAAACGAACGATTTCCGGGTTGATCTCTTCGGTCATAAATTTGTTCAACGATTGTTTGAATTCCTGGTAACCCCGGTGCATGGTTTTGGAAACACCGGGCAAATCCGATTTCCCGTCGACCGGCTGGGTCAATCCTTTATACTCCTTTACAAACCGTGTGATGCTGCGAAAAATATCACCGGAGCGCACATCAAAGAACCGGTTCACCTCAAGGTTCAGCTTCTTTTTGATCTTGGAAACCGCGCCGGATACGGTGGTTTTTAGAACGGTTTTCATCTGATCGACCCGGTCCTGGTGCTCTTTTAGCCGTTGGACCAGCTCCTGGGCACTTTCCGAATCCCGCGCGAGGATATCCTGATTAATGCTGATCCAGTTTTCCATGCCGGACATAATAACGTTGAGACGTTCCAGATGATTTTTCAACAATAACGCACCCCGCGTGTTGCCAAGCTTGGAATCAAACGCTGTCTTGAACTGTCTCGTCTCCTGGTTTGAAAATTCCGTTAATTCATTCTCGGTCTGCCATTGCTGTAAGCGGAGCTGATCTTTTTCCGAAAGCGTCAGATTGGGTGATGAAAACAAATTGAATAAGGCTGAAAAGGTATATACCTCCGGATCGGGTTTAATCAGAGCCAGCTCTTCTTTTACTTTGTCAACCAACGCTTGAAGCTCATGCATGGATTCATGTTCGCTAAAATCACAATTAATCACAAACAGGATGTTGTCCAGAATACCCATTTTTTTTATAATGGATAAAAATTGGATGTCCGCCTGGCGCAAGCCGGTGCGGCTGCTGATGACATACACAATCATATGGGTGAGCAATAAGTAATCCTGTATCATCGAAAGGTGCATGGGGTTTGAGCTGTCACTGCCCTGGCAATCTGCAATTTCAATATTGGTCGCAAATGCGTTTGAGGGGATCTCCAGTTCAACGTCTTTCAGGTAAACCGCCAGATTTTCATCCCCCACAAAGCCTTTGTGTTCTGCAAAGCTTCTGGTGTCGTACTGCCGGGTAGTGTTCTTGTCGGAGATAATATCGCAAACGCTGCCATACCCTTTGATGTATGAAGATAACAGAACATTATTTATGTTGCGGGTGTCGTGTGAAATCAGCTGGTCGGCGCTCAACAGCTTTAGGGCCTGTTTGATTTGCTCACGCTCTTCTGCCTTTCGGATATCCAGACCTGAATTCGTGCGACGCCACTCCAGTGTGGGGAAAAGAACCAGGGCCTGTTCCATTTCAGCATTGATCTCATCCCAGGATTTGAAAAAAAGCTTTGCGCTCAACTGTTTTCCGTTGCGCACCCGGGTGACGATCGATGTGATCACGCCGGCACCCCTTTTTAAATAATCACCCTGCAGGATTGAGTTGAGAAATGTGCTCTTGCCTGATTTGATCGGCCCGGCGACCGCCACCCTCATCATATCTTCTGACATCTGCTCCGGAAGTCTCCGACAGGTCTTGGCCCAGTCGTCAAAGCGCGATTCGGCCATGCCGGGTAAAGATTTCGCCTTGGATATCAAGGACTCAATGTCTTGATTGGTCTTTAAAATTTCATCTTTAAGATAATGATAGTTGTCCATGCCTATTTTATATCTTCATCGTTTTAAGATTTCAGTTATGGCGTGGTTCATACAATTTAGCGGCTGAATTGTCAAAGCGATTTAAAAAATATCCTCACGTAAAGCTGCCAAGGCGCCAAGGTTAAGTTACCCCTTCTTGCAACCCGCCGCTCGGTCTTTGCGTGCCAGAATTTCAAGTTCTTTATTGAAGTTGAATACCTTCAAATAAACCTTCTGGCTGTATCTCGATGTTGGCCTTCATAGTCTCGACATATTCCGGGCGGGTGTCATCTTGCCAGCCGGGATAACCACCGCGCCAGACATATTTGATCAGTTGCTGAAAAGCGTGTTGTCTGAATTTATACCCGCCAATATCAACCTCACCGGACCGCCGGTCCGCTAAGATGGGTATCTGAATGTTGCCGGCATATCCCGAGATCATTTCCCGCACAACCGCCTGGCTGAGAAAGCCCATGGTTTTCTGTTTGAAGGCTTCAGGCTTTTTCGGAAAAGGATAGCGTCGGTATAATTCACCGATGAAACCAGTGTAGCGAGTCCCATGAATGGCACCCATTAGATCCCCAATCTTGGCGCGGTCTTCTATGACATAAACCGGCCATCGGGCTCGATATTCGTTCGCATGCACGCTTTTTGCCATTGCAACGATATGTTCACAAAATTCAGATCCAAAGAAAAAGTACTTTTCTAAGAGTAATATATCCGAATCGATGTTGAAAAAGCCAAATGCAATCGTACCATGACTAAGCGATTCAAAAGCGAGCGGCATATATTTTCACCTCATACCCTAAGCGCATGCCCTATGCCTCGCGTAAGAAAAACCGCCATTTGCACATCATGTCATCCGGATGCGGATCAGGTGGGGCAAACAGGCATTCAATCTGTATGCGCTCGTCAATTTCGCGCGCAAAACTGGAAAATTCTTCCCGGTGCATGGCCTTGCAAGCATACTCATCCAATCCCCGTTTAATTCTGGCTGTCTGGGTCGGACAGGATGGAACATGAATAATAACCTCTTCGGAAGATTCGGTAATGTGATAGCCAACCAAAATGCACCAGGGAAAATATTTGAGCGCTTTAACAAACCCCGCCAACCCCTGCGCTTCAATCTTAAAGCGCTTTTGCAAATCTTTGGCCGCCATTGCCGCCACGCGCCCCCACACCTTTTCATTTAAGCGGTCTGCCGTGGGTTCATCATATTGTTCGCCGATGTTGATGTACCAGAACGCATCGACGACCCGATAGTGCCACAGCAGGAATTCAATATAATTTCGCAGATCCTCTTTTTCCATATGGTCAAATATTTGAAGATCCATAGACGCATCCTTTCATTCTGATTGTTTGTGAAATCTGAGCAACCCGGTGAAAAAAGAACCGATGGCGATCAGTCCGCCGCAAATCATGATGCCCAGAGCAAAATTGCCCCTATCGCCGATAAAACCAATAAAAATCGGTGCCAGACCACCACCCGCCACAAAAGCCAGCGGTACAATGAATGAAACCGCAATATTTCTGAATCCGGGTTCCACGATTGAAGACATGGCGGCAAAACCGGCCGGAAAGAAGCATACGGCAATCAACGGTTGCAAAAAAACAAGGTAGCGTACGACCGAGCTTGAGGCAATGCCAAGAAGAAAAGTCATCACACCGGCAATAAGTAAAACAATTCTTAGTGTCCGTTGCGGCCCAATGCGATCGGTTGCCCATCCAGCGATAAAAGCCATTAAAACACTGGGTATCCTGGAAAAAGCGATCAATGTGTTGGCGATATTAAGATCAATACCGTGCTCTGAGACCAGGAAAAGCGGCAACATGGTATAAATGCCCAGGGTGCCGATCACACCCAGGCTAAACATTAGCACCATCAACCAGAAAGATAAATTGGCGATCAGCTGGCCCAATGCACCGAAGCCGGGCGCCTCACCCTTAAAATCGCCGCCGCGACTATTGCGCATGAAAACCGGGCTCATAATGAGGGCCATTACACCCATTACTAAAAAGACTTCCCGCCAGGTAAACCATACCAGGACGCCTTCACTTATCAGCGGGGCTGCAATGAAACTAATATTGGGTGCCAGCTCATGAATAGCGATCGCTTTGCCCCAGTGGCGCGAAGGAACCAAAGATGTCAGCGTCGCAATGGCGGAAGGTAAATATAATCCTGCTGCCATCCCGACGGACAGCAGACCCAGTCGCATCGTCCAGGGCCCGGTGCAAAAAGCGGTGCCGATCAGGGCAATCCCCAGAGCCGTGTTGGAGATGACGATGGTGCGTGTGTGATTTAAGCGGGACGAGATGAAACCCGATCCAATCAGGGTTATAAAATAGCCAATTGAAATAAATAAAAACAGGGCTCCGGTTTCGGCGTGGCTCAAATTTAACTCCATCTCAATTCGGGGAGCCAGGGGTGCCGGGGTGATCCGCGAGGTGAAATTCAGAAAAAAAATCGAAGTCAGAATCAGTATCGGACCGACCGTGTTGCGGAAGGAATCAGTTGCGTTGGATTCAACCTGTTCATTTGCAGAAGCCTTTAAACGTCTTTGCATCTCAATCCATTATGTAATATTTTTCAACTGTTGGCTCATATAAAGTTTGCCCGATGAGCACACCGTTCAAAACAGTGCGGGCATAGGATGTTAATAGCCAGGCGATCTTCTGCCCGGCTGTCAAGCAGCCCGGAAGATCTGTCTGATTGAGAAAAATAAACCGCCGGGCCTGTTTGGGAGCGTTTTTCATCAACCCGTTTTTGTCCAAGCACAATTTGGCAATGGCCGAAGCGCTGATATCAGTATCCGAAGTCAGGCCGGTTAAATCGGAGACGATTTGCGGTCGGAAAACCCACTTTGAGTTCAACGGTTTACCGACTGCAGACAAACCCACTATTGCAATTACCCAGTGGGTGCTCTCGGGGATCACAGGTTCGTGAGCGGCCGGCGCTTTAAGGGGTTTGCCCGCAGCACCGTCTGCCTCTACGATAATCCAGCTGAAAACACCGGACTGCCAGATGCGATCGATTGCATCTGGGGAAAACCCTATCAGT
>JASFNW010000063.1:0-26377 GCA_050116835.1 Desulfobacterales bacterium | reverse complement strand
TTAGGCATGACCGCAACGGAACTTGCTAGAAGAATCGGTATGACTCAATCGGCCATTAGCCAGAGCGTAAGGCGGGGTGAGGCCATCGCTGGTGAAAATATATTTGAACTTATAGAATCCTAGAAACTTATGTCCCCTCTTTGGCTTGATAAGATCGAAGCCTTAAAAAGGTTATGATAAATTTTCGCTGGGCTCTTTTTTGGCCATTGGTTCTCATTCGACAACAGGTTTACCGTCCTTGATCTCCCCTGGTTACGGTACCTATCGGCGATAGATTAACGATCCGACCATTTGCATTGACCGCCACTGCCGCGGCGCGAATGGCTGAATACCATACGCCGACTTCACGGCCCGAGCCGTCTATAATGGTGAACCCCCAGGGCTGAACGTTGCTGCCCATGCCCTGAAGCGATACGCGATCTATCAGGGTGCGAAAATCTTTTGATTTCGGATCAATTTCAACCCAGAGGGGTGAATCCAGCACAAAATCATTATATATGCCGGCGATGACAAAAGGCCGACTTTGGGGACCCCTATAGTAATACGTGTGATCCGGCAGGACCTGGTAGTCTTGAAAAGCCCTGGTCACCTGCGTATCTGAATTTAGCCGGCCGTAATTTGAAGCCGTGCAGCCTATAAGAAAAGCGACAACCAAGAAAGATAAGCCGATGGCCTGACAGCCTTTACGATCTTTTAATATTTTCATGTCATTCACACTTTCTAAAATAAGGGTATATCTAACAAATGATTGATTATCATCATAGGGAATGATTTCGTCAAGTCAATCTTAAGATCCATTGATAAAAAAAGGGACCTGCATGATTCCCATTGGAATGTCATAGAAGGCCCCGCTAAATTTTCTAGTTATGATTCAGATATATGAATCAGACTTTTTCTTAATTGATCAATCCTTTTTCAGTTGCCAAATGTGCGATCTCCTCAACAGACATACGATTCAGTTTTTCAACCGGTATACCCAGTTCGTTGGCCGCGGCCTGTTTTAATGCATCGGCTTCCGGGCTGTCTAAAAAATTGGCTGAATCGGCCTGCGAAGCTTTTGACTTCTTTGGATTAGCCGGTGATTTATCATTTTCGGAGGTCCTGCCGTGCTTTTTCGAATACCACAGAAAAACGTTCAACGCCACAACCACGATACCCAGTATGAGTAAAAATAGTTTCATTATAAGATGCCTCAACTATGTTATTGGCGTCTATTGGGAATACTTTAGAAGCTAACTCAAAAATGCATCTAACACCCAAAGGCGATGTTATCCAGGATAACTGGATTTACACATCTATTATCTTATCACAAAACCAAGGTGTTTATAAAACGGATTCAAAATGCTCGAATATCGCGGCAAGATGCCGCTCCCACACCTTGTTTTGTTGAACATCTTAATTTGCTCAGATAAGATGTGAAACCCCACATTCATG
Source organism: Desulfobacterales bacterium (assembly GCA_050116835.1). Lineage (GTDB taxonomy): Bacteria > Desulfobacterota > Desulfobacteria > Desulfobacterales > JAHEIW01 > JAHEIW01. The sequence continues at coordinate 24,943 of JASFNW010000063.1, read as the reverse complement.
CGAGGACGTGAGCCACTGTTTTGAGTTAGCTTGTTAAATATAAAAACCCGAAAAGCTTTGCTCCACAAAGGCGGCATATTTTTCGTTAAACGGAAAGGATTAGTGGAGTGACAATATCAATTAAGAGACTTTATTTAGCAACATATTTATGGTATAATACCGGGTAGTTTGTGAGAGTCGTGATAAGATGTACATCCTTTAAAAAGGGGGGCAGTTCATGGTGAATTGCTCCCTTTTTTTCAGGACACCGCAACTTATGATACTTTCAGAAGGGTTGACGTTTTGAACAATTTGACTTTCATCGGTTTCAGCTTCATCGGCTTTGCGATCATTTTTCTTTTGCTCCGGATTCTGCCCCGGTTAAAAGCAAACAAAAGTGATCGTTCAGGTGTCCAACAGACTTCCCGTTTGCCCCAGCAACAGACGACCGGTCCGAAGAGGGTCTATAAGATTTAGCGCGGATGCGGGTTGCGCCGGGTGAAAAAAGCCGTCCAGGTCGTCGACGTGCTCTTTGTATTCCCGCGATCAGTGGATCTTCTCGTCTGTCAGCTAAATATGCCGCTTAAAAACATAGCCCACCTTACCGAGCACAGCCATATATTGAAAAGGTAGCGATTTTTCCAATACGCTTAGAGAAATGCGCCTAGCAGTATCAGCACAGCAGATGTGGTGAAAATCACCGGGCAGAGTTTATATGGCAGAAAACTAATCTTAAATCCTGTGAAAAAGGAAATCAGGGCTAAGGCGATAAGCGCAACAGCTGAACTAAAATATATTGCCAGAGAAATTGAGCTGGTAAGATCGATAGCGGTCACAACCGCATTGATTGTTCCCATAAAGATAAGCGCGACACCCTCCACAAGCCATTCCATGGTAATGATCCGTTTATTATCAACGGATATATCCCCAAATCCGGCGACAACCGACTTTGTCGGAAACAAATGGGCAATTCCCCAAAATGCAATAAATGCTGAACCTGCGTAAATTAGCACCTGGTTAAGCATAGTCGGCCTCCTGCGATAATATTAACTTGAGATAATTTGGGAACACCCGTAAAATCGTATTTCTGCGCATCTCGTCACCTGGTATCACAATTTCTCGGGGGAGTGCCAATTGACCGACCGATCGGTTCGAAGATTACGGTATGGATCCCGGCAAGGAAGATAAATTGCGCATAAGCGCAGTAAATTTGATGTGAGACAATTATACGGTTCCGACTTTTGTTCTAATGGGCCAGCTCGGCAGCTGGCATTAACGGTATTCTGCCGCAATTTCATCATCCACGCCGAAAAGATACGAAATCAATGCTGCCCGCATCCACATGCCGTTGCGCTCCTGCTTCCAGTAAACGGCTCGCGGATCTTTATCAACCTCTACATCAATTTCATATCGGCGCGGCAAAGGATGCATGATGATGCAGTGGGACTGGATAACGGAAAGATGCTCCTTGGTGAAATAAAACTCCGGGTAGACATCGGTTTCTTCTACAGGTGCTTCTGAATATTCTTTTTGAATGCGGGTCATGTAGATAGCATCCACCTGGGGCATGACACTGGCAAAATCATCTGTTTCGTAGAATTCGATATGATGTTTGTTGAGGAAGCCTTTTATATCATCTTTCATGCGAAAGACTTCCGGCGCCACAAAATAAAGGGTGATATCTTTATAATTTCGCATCAGATAGCTGAGTGAGCGGACGGTGCGTCCGCGCTTTAAATCACCGACCATGGCGATTTTTTTGCCGTCAAGCCCGCCGATATTGCGAAACGAGCGTTCCAAGGTGTAGATATCCAGCAGGGCTTGGGTGGGATGCTGGTCGGGGCCGGAGCCCCCGTTGATGATAGCCACCGGCAGGTTGTTTTGATTTAGCAGCCAGGCGGTTTTTTCGGCAAATCCAGCTTCCGGATGCCGGATGATGATCAAATTCACGTAGCTGGCAAATGTGCGGATCGTATCTTCCTGGGATTCGCCTTTGACTTCCGAGCTGGTGGTGGTGCCGCGAATTTCAGATATCTTCATTCCAAGGATATGGCAGGCGTTCAGAAAGGATATAAAGGTGCGGGTGGAGGGCTGCACAAAATACAGCATGGCGCGCTTGTGAGCCAGCAAATTGCTCAACTTTCTGGCCCCCATTTTGGTCAACGCCATGCGACGAATCTGGGTGGCCAGCTGGTACATGTTATCCAGGAATGTCCTGTCAAATTGCTGGGAGAACAAAATATCCAGCATGCGCCCTTTGCGCATGAAAAAATCGAGCTTTTTGCTTTTCTCGATGTTATAAAAGTCCTTCCATCCTTTGTAATTCTGGATTGTGACTTCTTTCGGCGTGTCCATGTTGCCTATCCCTTCGTTTTTTTGAAACGATCCAAAAGCGGTATCAATTTAAGTGAGCGAATGCTTTGGGCCTCTCGCAAAGACGCAAAGGCGCCAAGGGATGTTTATATTTGTAAAGGAAGATTTAGGGTTTTGCAATAACAACTAAGCATTTTTAAACCATGATTGCAAAATCATATTGCAGCCATTCAAAAAAATAGCCCATCAAGGCCGCACCTATTAAAGCAAAAGAAACATACAGGACAAAAACACGCCGGGCAACCAGAGGCCATACCGCTGCCATGGCCGGCAGGGTAGTGGTCGGTCCGGCAATCAGGAAGGCAAGGGCGGCAGCCGGATTCATGCCCTGGGTTAACAAGCCACTGATCATCGGCAAGGCCGTTAGACTACTGGTATAGGTCGGTATACCTAAAAGTGCTGCGGTTGTAATGGCCATCGGGTTGTTTTGACCCAGCGCTGCGGTTATCCATTCCTGGGGAAGGTACAGTATAATCAGGGCTTCAAGAAAAAAGGCCAGGGACATGAATTTAACAACCATAAATGTTGCACTCAGCGATTCTTCAAACAGGCGCTGTCTGAAGGTTTGGGGTGCATCATCGTTCCCACAGCACTGCTGTTCGCCGACAACGGAATTGCCGGCCTCAGGCGGATTTAACACAATGCGCTTCTGAAAGTCGAGCGTTGCAACCGGTTGGACTTCCTCGGAGCAGGAAGTGCAAAGGCGCGGGTCAATTACACCGGTAGGCATTACAAGCGGCGCAGAATGAAACGGCACTCCGGTGCCGGGTGCAACGGACGAGAGCGAATGTTGCCCAGGGGACTTGGGAGCCAGGTGGTTTTTCATTTTTAGCCAGATCCGTTTGAAGAGCTCAGCGGCGCTCTGAACCTGTGCTGCCCTGCGCGTTCGCAGGATTTCTTTTCCAAGCCACCCGTTTTGCATCAGCACATGCGTGATAAGCCCCGCCGCCAGGCTTAGAAAAAGCGTGGCTGCCAGACGCCAGATGGCCAGTTTCCAGCCGATCATGCCGACACTAAGAAAAAAAATTTCCGGATCCATCGAGGGCGAAGCAATCCAGAAGGACATCACCGGTGCCAGCGGCACCCCGCTGATCAGCAACGAGGCAATCACCGGGATGACCCCGCACGAGCAAAAGGGGCTAAAGGCGCCCACAACAGTTGCCAGCAAGATGGCGGTCAGCGGTCGGGCCTCAAAGGCGCGTTTGATATATTTGGAGGCGCCCGACATTTGAACCGCGACGGCCAGCGGGATGGTGACCAGCAAATACGGCCAGGTATGCAGGAAGGCATCGATAATGAATCGGCTGATGTCTAAGATGGGTGCGATCATGTTGATTTCCTCCTTAAGATAATCGTAATTTTACGATAAACCAGCCCAAAAAAAATACAAGATCATGAAATAGTTTATTGTAAATTTACGATAAACAGGTGTTAGAAAAACGCTGCCTTCAAGCAGCTCATTTCCCAAAACCGGGGATAAATAAATTTAAAAAATATCGCTTACGACCGCACGAAACCATCCAATATTCTTTTCATCCAATTGATAGCAGGTCGCGGTACCCTCTATCACACCGGAGATCCAACCCGCCTCTTTTAGCACTTTGAGGTGCTGTGAAACAGTGGCCTGGGCAATGGGCAAATATTCCACAATATCACCGGTGATACATCCCGGGTGGGTCACCAGAAATTTGATAATTTCAAACCGAATGGGATTGCCCAGGGCTTTCAGCATCGAAACCAGCTGCTCCTGCTCCCTTCCGGCGATTTTTAGTGTGCAACATGCCGGTGGAATCGCTGTTTTGGTTTGTGACATAGGTAAGATCCGTTTATCGTAAATTTACGATAGACATTATCAGACTGAAAAGTAGATTGTCAACCCCTGTTTAAATTTATTCTGGATTTTGTTTTAAAATATTTGATGAAAATAGGATTGTGATGTAGACAAATGTCACTTTTCCTAAAATGAGCGCATTAAAAAACGGATATTCGTGTGAAAACCGAAACGAGCCGGCAACCGGACCATCCTTTCATCGCTTCTCCTCATAAGACCCTGTTGTCCATGTCTTTGCCGGTGCTGTTGTCGCTGGTGGCAGAGCCATTGACCGGCCTGGTGGATACCGCTTTTGTCGTGCGCCTGGGCGCAGAGTCTCTGGCTGCACTGGGCGCCGGCACGGTCGCGCTTTCAAGCATTTTCTGGGTCTTTAATTTTTTAGGCATCGGGACCCAGACCGAGGTGGCCCAGGCTTACGGCCGGGACGAATCCAAGCGGGCCGCTGAAATCGGAGGCCTTGCCATTGCACTCAGTGTGGCCATCGGAGCGCTGATGATGCTCGGCGGCCTGCCGGCGGTGTCGCATATATCCACTGCAATGGGCGCCTCAGGAGCCGTGCACGGGTTTGCTTCCCAATACATCCGGGTGCGCCTGTTCGGCGCTCCGGCGGTCCTGGCCAGCCTGGCGGTTTTCGGCATTCTCAGGGGGCTGCAGGATATGCGCACCCCTTTCTGGGTGGCAGCCAGCATTAACTTTTTAAACATCATATTAGATCCGCTGCTCATTTTCGGTTACGGGCCGTTTCCGCGTCTGGGCATTTTCGGTGCGGGGCTGGCCAGTGTCATCAGCCAGTGGGTGGGCGCCCTCTGGGCAACGGTGGTGGTCTTGCGCCGTCTGGGAGTTCCAAGTCGTTTCCGGATGGGTGATATTCTTAAACTGTTTCAAATCGGGCGTGACCTGTTTGTGCGCACCGGTCTGCTGACGGCTTTTTTTATTTTTACCACCCGGGCGGCCACCCGCATCGGAGCGGATGCCGGGGCTGCCCACCAGGCGATCCGGCAGGTGTGGGCGTTGACCGCGCTTTTTCTGGATGCTTTTGCCATTACCGGGCAAAGCCTGATCGGTTTCTTTTTGGGCCCCGGCCGCCTGGAATACGCTCGACGCGTTGCCCGCCTGGTGTGCGCCTGGAGTTTTGCAACCGGTATCTTTTTAAGCGCGGGCATGCTGCTGGGGCAGGGCTGGGTTGTGCGGCTGTTGCTGCCGCCGTCCGCGACAACAATCTTTTTTCCCGCCTGGCTCGCGGCGGTTATCAGCCAGCCCATCAACGCTCTGGCGTTTGCCACCGATGGCATCCACTGGGGAACCGGTGATTTCCGTTTCCTGCGCAACGTCATGATTGCGGCAACGTCCTGTGGTGCGGTCGCGATTTATCTGCTCGACGAAACGGCACCCGGAGCCCTGACCTGGATCTGGCTGATCACCGCCTTGTGGATTACCATTCGGGCGGCATTCGGGGTGATGAGGATATGGCCGGGTATCGGTCGCAGCCCTTTAAAAAAGTGACTAAAGTGAACTAAAATATAGAGTGACTAAAATTAATGTGTTGCTATGCTCCATTTATTTTAAATCTAAATGACAGAATTCGTTAACTTTAGGCACTTTAGTTCACTTCTCACCTTAGGCACTTATTCAATAAGGAGGTTTTTGTGCGAACATACACAACCTGCTACCACTCTGCGATCGGACCTTTTGAAATCGTCGGCACTCCGAAAGGCATTTTGACGATTACCTTTAACAAAGAGCCGTCGGTGTTGGATCGCAACCTGCCGGCCTGCATGAAAGATTGCACCCGACAGCTGGATGAATATTTCAAAGGCCGGCGGCGCCAGTTCAGCGTGCCGCTGCTTCTGAAAGGAACCGCTTTTCAAAAAGCCGTCTGGCGGCAGTTGAAAAAAATACCCTTCGGTCAGACCGCCTCATATGGCGATGTGGCCCGGGCCATCGGCCGCCCCAAGGCTTTCCGGGCTGTGGGCAGCGCCAATCACAAGAACCCGGTGCCCGTGATTATTCCATGTCACCGCGTGATCGGCAGCGACGGCAAACTGGTCGGATTCGGCGGCGGCATCTGGCGCAAACAGTGGCTGCTGGATCACGAACAAAGCTTGCGATAAGCGTGCCTAAAAATAAACGCTGACATTTATTGCTGTCCTCGATGACAATATTTGTAAGTTTTCCTCCCGTTTAAATTCCTCAACAGGTGCATACCTCTGTAATTACAAGGTAAAATTTAGGCTGTTATCAGATGGTATAATTTTTGCTGCTCTTTTTTGTAATGTTGTCTATCGGGGGAATATTATGAACAAGAACAGACTTCTGGGTATCGGTCTGACATTTCTGATAATTGCCTTTATTTTTGTGCAACCGGCCTATGTGGGTCCGGGCAGCAACACCGCCAAGGCCGTCCTGTCCTCATTCTGGGGCCTGCTGTTTTCAATCGTATTTACCTTTACCTGCCTGCCCTTGTCCATTTACCAGTATATTACCGGCAAAAGGCAAGAGCAGCAATTTCTGAAAAATCTGCGCAATTAAAAAATTGAGAAATTTGTTGACAAAATATTTATTTGTTTTATAATTCGATATATGTCGAATAATGAAAACAAATTCAATCGCTACGCCAACATCTTTAAGGCCCTGTCCAACCCGAACCGGCTGAAGATTTTCTTCAGTCTGGCCACCTGCTGCAAGCCGGGCACCATCGGTGTATATGAGCCTGAAGATACGACCTGCGTGGGAGACATCGGCAAAGAGCTGGATATCGTGCCCTCTACAGTTTCGCATCATATCAAAGAGTTGCGCCGGGCGGGCCTGATCAAAACTCGCCGCAACGGACAAAATATCGAGTGCTGGGTGGACCCGGAGATTTTAGAGGAACTTAAATATTTTTTTACATTCTAGCTGGGCTAAATTTTTTTGGGGCCATTATTTCGATAGGTATCGAATTATTAAAACATGGAGGTAGTAAAGTAAATGGAAATGAAAAATTCAGAGAAAATTCGTCGGTCAATCAGAAGCCGATACAGTGGCATTGCCAGACAGAAAACACCCGGTTGCGGCTGCAACACGCCTTCATCCTGCTGCGGCGCCGACCCGGTATCCATTGAAGAAATGTCCCAGGTGTCTGGGTATACCAAAGAACAGCTGGACAGCGCTCCTGAAGGCGCCAACATGGGCCTGGGCTGCGGCAACCCCCAGGCGATCGCATCGCTAAAAGAAGGTGAAACGGTGTTGGATCTGGGTAGCGGCGGCGGTTTCGATTGCTTTCTGGCGGCAAAATCAGTGGGAGAATCCGGCCGCATTATCGGGGTGGACATGACGGCTGATATGGTCAGCAAAGCGCGGCTGAATGCTGAAAAGCTGGGTGCCAAAAATGTTGAGTTCCGGCTGGGGGAGATCGAGCACCTGCCGGTGGCAGATGACAGTGTGGATGTGATCATCTCCAACTGCGTGATCAATCTTTCCCCTGAAAAAACAAATGTCTTTCGGGAAGCATGGCGGGTGCTCAGGCCCGGCGGCCGCCTGGCCATTTTGGATGTGGTGGCGCTGCAGACCCTGCCGGCTGAAATCAAAAACGATTTAGCACTGATATCCGGCTGCGTTGGGGGCACCGAAGAAATCGATGTTATCGAATCAATGCTCGCCGAAGCCGGCTTTGAGAATATCAAGATAGAGCCAAAAGTCGAGAGCCGTGACAGTATCCGGAAATGGTTTCCCGGGCGGAACCTGGAAGACTATGTGACCTCGGCCACAATTGAGGCGCGCAAACCGTTATAGTCGTTGTTAAAAAAAACGTTCCGATGGCAGAACGTTTTTTTTGAATTACCCAACAATACGCAGGGCCAGATAGGGCGCCAAATTGAACAAAAACACGGCTGTCTTGAAAAGCGCCATGCCGCTATAGTGAATGGCATCGAAGGTCTCAACCGAGATCTTGAACCATTTGCTGTGAATCCGGTACATCCAATCGTGAGCCATGATGAAAAACAGCAGCCACCACAGCAGCACAATCCAGTTTATGACGGTGCACCATCCCAGCGCATTGCGAATAATTTCAAGCGTCATTTTTTCTTCTCCTCGGTATTACGGCTAAATCCCCAGGCTATAGGGTATTTCCCACATTAATTCTCATGCAAGATCAGGGTTTCTTAATTTTTATGATAACCAGGGTAATGTCGTCCTCTGTTTTTTGACCTTCGGTGAATTGATTGATTTCATTGTATACGGTATTGAGGATATCATCAGCACCAGCAGCAGCGTTCTGGCGAATAATCTCTTTAAAGCGGCTTTTGCCAAACATGGTGCCCTTTTTGTTAAAGGCTTCCCAGATGCCGTCGGTGCCGATGGCAATGATCTGTCCGTTGATAAGGCCCTCGTGGCGGTTTTCGGAATATTTGAAGGTGTCATTGACGCCCAGTGCCATGCCCGTGCCTTTTAATTCCTTAAATGTGTCCTGTTGGGGATCATACAAAAGTGCGGGGTCATGGCCGGCGCGTACCCAGTCGATGCGGTTTTTTTGGGGATCTACGGTTAAATAAAAGAGGGTCATAAACCGCCCGCTTTCAAGAACATCCTGTGTCAAGTGGCTGTTCATGGCGCTGACAATATCAGATATGGAGCCGGGCTGAGAGGCACGCATGCGCAAAAACGCCCGGGCCGAAGTCATCAACAGCGCAGAGTCCACCCCGTGACCGGTGATGTCGCCTACCACAACACTGAAGGGGCCATCCGGATTTTCCCGCCGCCACAGAAAATCAAAATAATCTCCACCGATTTCATCACAGGATACATTGCGGCCGGCCACATCCAGACCTTGCACATCCGGCTTGCTCTGGGGCAGCAGGCTTTTTTGAACTTCACCAGCCAGAGCCAGGGCTTTTTTATGTTCGGTCATATCGGTGACAAACGCCATGTTGCCGATGACTTCACCCCGATCACCGCGAAGCGTGTTGCCGTGAACCAAAATCGGCACATGGCGACCGTCTTTGGCCACCACGGTTCCCTCGAATTGCCGATATTCTTTGGCCAGAATTTCTTCCCGGTTGGCCACCATAAATTGTCTGAACTCTTCAGAGGCTAAATCCATAGGGGTTTTACCCAGAATTTCTTCCCGGGAATAGCCGAGCAACCGGCAGTAAGTTTCGTTGACTTCAATGATGGTCAGGGCCTCGTCCATGAGAATAAATCCCTCTCCGGCAGTTTCGACGATGCGGCGAAATTTTTCTTCACTTTTGCGCACCGCCTCTTCAGCCAGCTTGCGGTTGGTAATGTCCACCAAAAGGCCCTGGTTAAAAATTTTGTTGCCATCTTCATCCCGCACTACCGAGGTCTGGTCTTCCACCCAGCGGATCTGGCCGTCTTTGGTCATGATACGGTAAAGCTGAGTATATTCTTCGACATCTTCTAGGGCATAGTGCTTGATTTCCTCGGCGACGCGATCCATATCATCCGCATGCACGATCTCACGGTAAAGAATTTTTTCTTCGATAAAGTCTTCGGGGGTGTATCCCATCTGACGGATATTATCGGAAACGTACACTAATTTTGGCTTGTCCCCGGCCATCCGCCGGAAGAGGATGACCGGGCTTTTATCCATGATCACCTGAGCCAGATGAAGTTCTTCTTCGGCACGGTCGTGTAACCTGCATTCCTTTTCAAATGAATCGGTGTGCTCCCTTAATTTTTTTCTAAGAGCCTTTAATTCCTCGATGAGTTCGTCTTTGGTCTTGTCCCGGTCGGATCTCATTTTCCTACCCTTCAGTTTACAATAATCGATGTTTTTAACTTATGACCTCTAAATTAGCGGGTCAACCGGTTGAGGATTAGTCATTCATGCACATATCTCTTTCAACACACCTTAGGCGCATACCACCTTCTAAGACGACCGGTCTAATTAAAATTGACGTAAAAGTCGACACCCTGTTCGATCGAATTAATCTGCAGGATCATTTTTTTAAAATATGATCAAAAATAAACTTTCGATGGTTTTTCAGGGGTGACAGGTTTTTGGTTAGCTTCATCTGAATAATGGCACCGTGCCAGCCGGCAACAATGAAACTGGCGGTGTCTTTTATATCTAAATTTTTCAATATCTTACCGTCCTGCTGAGCCGCTGCCAGGACCTGGGCGTACGCATCGATCATTACATCGATGGATTCTTTGAGTTTTGCGCGAAATTCCGGGTTTAAATCGCCCATTTCCTGGGCTAAATTGCCAATCGGGCAACCGCCGACGTAATCTTGGGATTCAAAATGTTCCATAAAAGCCGTTAAACATTGATAAATCCGGTTCAACGGCGAAATGGCAGTGTCATTCAGTGTTTTGCTGGCAATTTGCCTGAAGCGGTCTGAAAAATAATCTATAAGTGCAAGTCCGAAATCTTTTTTGCTCTTGAAATAATTATAAAAAGATCCCTTGGGCACTCCGGCGGCGGTCAATATTTCCTGAATACCGCTGTGGTTAAATCCCTTGCGATGGATAATGTCGGCACCGGTCTCTAAGATCCGGTCTCTGGTACTGAATGGCATCCAATGATCTCCCCGGGTTAACAGATGAGGTTTTATTTAAAAATAGACCGGTCGTCTCATTATGTCAAGCATTTTCTCTGATTATTTTGATGACCGTAATGAAGCAGGTTTTGCCAAAATTTAATGTTGAGGCCAGATACGGATAGTAATTACCTGTAAATGATACCGGGTTAAGCTGTGAGTGTGGGATAAATCGACAGATTTGCTAAAGCGTTTTTTCAGATGGTCTCAGAAAATTTGAATCAGGATTTAATCCAAGCTGATACCGATTCTATAGCGCTGGCGGTCTGATTTGTCCTACAATAGTACTCGATTGGCTACCTGCCCGTTAAACGCAGCCAGATGGCCGCGGCCCAACCCCAGATGGCGTTGTACACCACCACAAACAGGGGGGTGAGCATGCCCAGTTCAAGCCCCATCGTCCCTTTGTGAGCCTTTATCGGAAATACCACAAAAAGCTGGACCAGGGTTGGACCCAGACTATAAATAAATCCCCGGGACCAGATGCGTGACTGCATCATCGGCAGCAAAAACAGAATCCCCCAGATTCCACCCCAAACGAGTCGAGGATATAACCAGCCGGCCGAAAGTTTGGGTGCAATTTTTACCCCTGCGGCCGCTGTGATGCCCAACTCCCCTGCGCCCCAGACCGCCAAGCTGTTGATTAACCCACCCAGCACCCCAGCGGCAAACACCAGACTTAATTTTCGAGCCAGATTATTCATCGAGAGCACCTCCGTTTCTCATGATAAATTAAACAAACTTAATCATTTTTGCAGGTAAGTCCAAGCCGGGAGACAAAAAATGGGCACCGATGAATGCCAGACCGAATAATTCTTTTGACGGCAGAGGCACTATAATGCGTTTTCCGACGAAGGATTTGGGTTAATGACTGGCGTTGAGGATTTGCTCCAGCTCGGCCAGGTCGAGATAGGCTGGATCGATGGCTTCGTCCTGTCCGGCGCGATAAAGATCGTATAAGCTTTCAGAAAGCTCCCGGCCGAAATAATCCAATTCGCCAAACGCGGAGGGCCCCAATGTGATGGCAGATTGCCGGGTCAGGCTATCGGAGTAATCCATTAATTTTTTTCCAAATAGGGTGTAGAAATTATAATTATATTTCTTTGTTGTGGACGGCTCATTGCCATCCCCTTGCTGTTCGTAAAGTTGCTGAATCGGTTTGGTGAATTCATCGCCGATCCGATCCAGAACTTCTATGGCTTCCTGTTCGTAAATTCCTGCGCTCAGGGCGCTCATGGCCTGCTGTAAGGCATCGACGAGAGCCGATTCGCGGGTAAAAGGGGCCAGCTTAAATTTTAGGTCATACAGCTCATACGGCTGTCGGGCATGCAGTTGTTTTTTCTGAAATTTGATTTCATCGTGAAACACGCGCACGTCCCGGATGAGCCTCTTATGCAGATTTAAAGCGCTTTCCAATTCATAAAAGTAATCCATATTCTCTTCATTTTCTAAATTCAGACCCAGAATCTCAAAAACCGCCGGTTCTAGCGTGCTTTCTAAAATGCTTTTGTATTTTTCCTGTTGATACTGATCCCAGCGTCTCTTTTCAGCGAGCATTTGACGGTACATCTGGCGGATTTCAGGGCGCTCTTTCATTAATTCTGCGGGGAGATCGATCGGAAGCAGGGATGGAACCGGGTTACAATTGCCGGCCGCATCTTTTAGCGCGATAAAATTATGTTCATAGGCGTCTAAAATCGTCCATAAGCGCTTGTTCTGAACCTTGAGGGCGTTAATTTTACCGATTAGGCGTTCATTCTCATTTTTAAGTTGAGCATTTTGCGATATTAAATCGGGTTTGAGCAGATGCCAGATTTTATCTTTTGCTGCGCCAACGATGAAAAGAAACAAAAATATGGCGATCAGCGCTGCGGCGAGAGTGGATAAACCCCAGAATTTGGATTTAGGTGACATGTTGATGCCTTATACATTCTATTCAACATATCAGAGGGAGCCAGCGTGTAAATGCGAGAAAAATGAACCGCGACTGTAAGATTCAGATCCGGTTGAGTTTGAAGCATTTTTTATATAACATAAACCGCTGTTCAATGTAAAATCAATCCTTGCAAAAATATGAATGATCCCAAACCATTCCGAATTGAAAAACAATCTGCCAATCCGGTTGCCGGCGCCTATCTGGGCTTATTCATCACGATGATCGTATGGGGCTTTGTCCCCGTTTTTTTAAAAAAATTGTTGGTCGTGCTGACGCCCATCGAGCTTTCCTTTACCCGGTTTCTGCTTTCCGGTTTGGCTCTGTTGCTGTGGGTACTTTTACGGCAACGACCGGCGCTGGGGCAGATCCTGCAGCAGGATATCAAGCTGCTTCTGTTGTGCACCCTTTTCGGCCCTCTGGCGGCCATGGTTTGCTTCAACTTCGGAATTTTGCATGTCACCATCGGCACCGCTGCCATGTTTGCGGCCATCGAACCCTTGTTTACCTATATTCTGGCGGTGCTGGTCGGACAGGAGGCCTGGCGGGCCAATCGTCTGCTGAGTATCGTGCTGGCCCTGGTCGGCATTGTCCTGGTGATCTTTGCGCGGCAGACATTTGGCGTGACCTACTGGGTGAGCCTGCTGCTGGTGTTGCTGACGCCGATTATCTGGGCGGTAAACAATATCATTACCAAAGACATCGTCAAACGGCATTCTCCTATTGTCATGACAGCCGTTTCTTTTGTCTTCAGCTCCCTGTTTTTGGCGCCAGCGCTTTCGCTGAATTACCTACAAACCGTAATTCACATGGGGCTTAAATTGTGGCTGGCACTGATTTACTGCATTCTGAGCACCATTTTTGGCTTCAGCATCTGGTACTGGAGCCTGCGCCACCTGCCGCCATCGACAGTGGCCGTGTCCATGTACCTGATACCGGTTATTTCCGTCGCCGCCGGCCGGATATTTTTAAACGAACCCATGCCGTTGATCAAAGCCATGGGCATTGCCATCGTCCTGCTGGGACTTTACCTGGTGAATGTGCGTTACAAATAGCCGGCGATCCAAATTGCGCACGGGTCCTCTTTTTCGTTTGACAGACCGATTCATTTTTTTTATTTTCCTAAATCGTGTATGGATTTTTGCCTTATGTCAATAATGGTCCATTGACGGTTAAATTGCCACACCATCGGCGGCGGCCAAAAACCGTGGTTTCAATGCCAGCCGCAGGCATTTTAGCCCAAATCAAAAAGGAGGAAATATGAAAAAGCTTCTCGTTGTATTTGCCCTGATTACACTGGTATTTGCGGCCGGAACCTTACAGGCCAAAGACTGGAAAGTGGTGCGCATCGGAGTTGAAGGAGCTTACCCGCCGTTCAGCTCCACGACTGCCGACGGCAAACTGGAAGGATTTGACATCGACATTGCCTTGGCGCTGTGCGACGCCATGGGCGTTGAGTGCAAGCTGGTTGCTCAGGATTGGGACGGGATCATTCCGGCATTGCTGGCGCGCAAATACGATGCCATCATTGCCTCCATGTCCATTACCGAGGAACGCAAGAAAAAAGTGGCTTTCACCAACAAGTACTATAACACGCCCGCAAAGTTTGTCTGCAAAAAAGGCGCTATGAAAGATTTTACGCGTGAACAGGTGGCGGAAGCCACCGCCGGCAAGAAAATCGGCGTCCAGCGCGCCACCATCCATGACAATTTCATTACCGATAATGGCGGAAAAGGTGCCGAGATCAAACGCTATGCCACCCAGGACGAGGCCTACATGGACCTGAGGGCCGGACGCGTGGACATGTTGCTGGCCGACAGCGTTGCGATTGACGGTGGCTTTCTCAAAAAACCCGAGGGCCAGGATTACCAGTTCATCGGACCTGATCTGACGGAGAAGAAATATTTCGGCGAGGGCGCCGGGATTGCCATTCGTAAGAAAGACACAGACCTGGTGGAAATGTTCAACAAAGCCATCGAGAAGATCCGGGCGGATGGCACCTATCAGAAGATCCAGGATAAATACTTTGATTTTAATGTATACGGCGATTAAGCCGATACGCAAATTTGCTATTTTTTATAATGGGGGAGATTCACTTCCCCATTATTTTTGAGATAGGTCCCAACAAGCAAATTCTGCGTTTAGACGGATATGAGCAGTGCTGGAGCAACGGAACCATGAGCAGCAAAACCATAAAACAGTATACTCTGCCGCCTTCGAGTATGGGAAATGTACGCACATTGACGGTTATCCGTTACGGCGAGCAAACTCCTGCCCGTAAAGCCTACATCCAGGCCGGCCTGCACGCCGACGAGGCTCCCGGCTTCGTCGTGATGCATCATCTGATCGAGTTGTTTGATCGGGCCGACGCCGAAAACAAGATTAAGGGTCACATTGTGCTCGTTCCGGTGGCCAATCCCATCGGCGTCAGCCAGTGGCACGACGAGGTCCTGCACGGCCGCTTTGATTTTTTTAATCATATTAATTTCAATCGACAGTATCCGGACATTGCCGCGCAGATCGCTGTGCAGGTCAAAAACCATCTGGGAAGCTCAGCGGAGGAGAATGTGGCCCTGATCCGCAAGATCGCCGGCGAGATCCTGGGCCCCATTTCGCCGCCGGACGAGGCGGCTGCTCTGAAACATCAGCTGCTGTTGCTGTCATTTGATGCCGATATCGTGCTGGATCTGCATTGTGACTACCAGGCCCTCATGCACGTTTACCTGGGCACGCCGCTGTGGCCAGACGCAAAGGATCTCTGTGCTCAGCTGGGCGCCGAAGTGACATTGCTGGCGGCAGACTCCGGCGTTACCCCCTATGACGAGGCCTGCAGCCGGATCTGGTGGCAGCTGGCCAAAAAGTTTCCGGATCATCCCATTCCATCGGCCTGTCTGGCCGCCACGGTAGAGCTGCGCGGCATGGCCGATGTCACGCATGCCCAGGCACAGCAGGATGCCCAAAATATTTTCTGGTTTTTACAAAGAAGAGGCTTTATCAAAGGCTCAGCACCCGAGCTCCCGCCTTTGCGAAATGAGGCAACACCGTTGAGGGCCGTCGAGCATTTGAAGGCGGCGGCCCCGGGAGTGGTGGTTTTTTTAAAAGCGCCCGGGGACCGCGTCGACAAGGGTGAAGTCATCGCCGAGATCGTCAATCCCGCAGCGGATGGGCCCGATAACCGCCTCACGCCCGTTAAAAGCGCTGTCAGCGGCATCGTCTTTTCCATCAACACCGACCGCTATGCCCGGCCCGGCCGCATCCTGGCCAAGATTGCCGGCAAGGAGCCCATCAAAGAAAAAGGCGAAAATTTGCTTTCGCCCTAATCTTGCATAAAAATTAATGAGAAGATGAAAGCCGCCGACTCGTGCAAAATCTACTTATAAACATCGACATGGTGTGTGCTTTCAAACAGCGCATTCTGCCATAAGCGGAGCTGATAATTCATTCCGCTTCTTGGACATAAAACGTTATGACTCACCTGATATTCAGATCAAACGGGTGGTATGGCGCTTGGAACGCTTAGCTTTCGCGCGGGCGAAGATAGGCATGCCAGTAGTGTTCGGCTTTTTTGAATCCCCAGACGATCATAAACGTGATAGCCAGATAAAAAATACCGGCGGCGATAAAGGATTCAAACGGCACAAAATTGCGGGCGTTGACGATTTTGGCTGCACCGAACAAATCGACAATGGTGATCAGCCCCGCCAGCGAGCTGCCGTGCAGCATGAAGATGACCTCGTTCCCATAGGCGGGCAGCGCCCGTCTGAAGGTACTGGGCAATATAATGCGCCGGTATATCATGGCCTGGGACATGCCCACTGACCTGGCCGCTTCAATTTCGCCATACGGGGTTTGCTCGATGGTGCCCCGCAGGATTTCGCCCGTGTAGCCGGCGGTATTCAGAGCAAAGGCCACCAGGGCGCAGGCCCAGGCCTGCTGGAAGATGACCCACAAAAAGCTCTCGCGTACCGCTTCAAACTGCCCCATGCCGTGGTAGATCATAAACATCTGGACCAGCAGCGGCGTGCCCCGGAAAAAATAAATGTAGGCCTTGGGCAGTGCGCTGATCCATTTATTTTTTGACGACGCCAGCAAGGCTATCGGTATCGCTAGGACCAGCCCCAATACGAGCGAGGAGAAAACCAAAGAGACAGTGGTTCTCAGCCCCTGCAGATATAACGGCAAATTATCTATGATGACCTGAAAGTCCATATTTTTTTCTTAAAGAAAAATATTCATGAAAAATGCGGGTCAAGCTTTGCGCACCCCGACACTGTATCGTCTATCCAACCATCGCATGCCGACATCTGAAACGCCGGTAATCACCAGAAACAAAAAGGCCACCACGCAGTAAAAGGTAAACGGTTTGCGGGTGGAGCCGCCGGCCAGGCCGGCGTTGTATACCATATCCTGCAGGCCGATCACCGAAACCAGCGCGGTGGTCTTGACCATCACCAGCCAGTTATTGCCGATTCCCGGCAGGGCATGCCGCACCATGGCGGGTAAGGTAATTCGGAAAAAAACCTGCAGAGGTGTCATGCCAAAGGCATATCCGGCCTCGATTTCTCCTCGGGCTACGGCCAGGATACCGCCGCGAAAAGATTCCGCGAAATAGGCACCGAAAATAAATCCGATGGTCATGACGCCTGCGATAAAAGGATCCACATCGATATAATCCCAGCCCAGTTTTTCACCCACATTGTTGACCAGAATCTGGCCGCCGAAAAAGATCAGGGTCATCAGGACCAGATCGGGTATGCCCCTGATGATGGTGGTATAGGTGCCCGCGATCGCTCTGGCAATGCGGGATTTGGAAAGCTTAGCCACTGCACCGATCATTCCGAGCAAAATCGCTATCAGCAGCGATGACAGGGCCACTTCAACGGTCAGCAGCATCCCTTTCAGAATAAGCGGAAAATAGGCAACTACCAGAGACATACAGATTTCCTGTCGCTATGTGAACAATCGGATTCGGCTACTTTTCTGATATCAAAACGTCTATTGCGGCGCCGAGGTGTCAAAAGTAAACCACTCAATGGCCAGTTTTTTAACGGTTCCATCGCGAAGCGCTGCGTCAATGGCCTTTGAAAACATATCGGCCAACGCCTGATCCGTTTTCCGGACAGCCACCCCGATCCCCTCGCCAAAGGGCCCGCCGGTCATCTGGGGGCCGATGATCTTATACTCCTGGCCCTGCTCGGATTTAAGCAACGGAACCCAGTAGGCCATTCCCCCCAGCAGCGCGTCCAGGCGGCCCTGGTAAAGCTCTAAATCAACGGTGTGCTGGAAATCATAAATGCGAATTTCAGCGACCTGGCCCAGATAGGCATCGGCAAATTTTTGATTGATGGTGGCGACCTGGACACCGACAACCTTGCCCTTGAATGCATTGATAAGGGCATCCAGCGCTTTTTGTTCCGTTGGGCTGATATCATCCAGCGTCAAATGATCGAGCTCGGACTGGAAGTTGGCCAGGGGATTGTCTTTGCGCACCACAAATATATTGGGGGTGTCGGCATAGCTGCGCGAGAATGTGACCAATTTTTTGCGCGGCTCGGTGATCGACATGGCCGCTATGATGGCATCATACTTGCCCTTATTCAGTCCCTCGATGATGCCGCGCCATTTCTGGGTAACGATTTCGCACTCGGCATTCATTCGCCCGCACAGATCTTTGATCAGCTCGATTTCGAATCCGACCAGTTTGCCGGATTCATCAAAATAATTCCAGGGCGGGTAGGCGCCTTCGGTTGCAATTTTGATTTGCTTCCAATCAGCGGCAAAAGCCTGAGTAAGGAATGCAATGGAGATCACTGCAGCAATCAGCAGAACGCATGACTTTTTGGCATTGGTATGGTAATATCCTGTTTTGTGCAGAGGTACCATTTTTTTACAGAGAATCGGGTTTAAATCGCTAAAATTAGCGGTCCATTAAAAAACGCCGACCAAAAATTCCCGGAAGCGATCTGACTTCGGGTGCTCGAAAACCTGCTTCGGGGGTCCATTTTCCACCACCAGGCCCTCGTCTAAGAAAATGACCCGGCTGGAAACGTCACGCGCAAATCCCATTTCATGCGTAACCACCAGCATGGTGCGTCCTTCTTCCGCTAAATCCCGCATGACTTTAAGGACTTCGCCCACCAGCTCCGGATCCAGGGCGGAGGTCGGCTCATCAAAGAGCAGCATATCCGGCTCCATGGCCAGGGCCCGCGCGATGGCCGCGCGCTGCATCTGGCCGCCCGACAGATGGGCCGGGTAATAGTTGCGATGTTCATACAGGCCAACACGCTGCAATAATTTTTCAGCCCGTTCTTTTGCTTCGGCCTTTGAAACTTTTAACACATTTACCGGCGCTTCCATCACATTTTGGATAACCGTCATGTGGGCCCACAGATTAAACTGCTGGAAAACCATCGCCAGTTTGGACCGGATGCGCTCCACCTGTTTGCGGTCCGCAGCCTTGCGCTCGCCCGAGCGCAGCTCCTGCATCTTAATGAGCTCGCCCTTGACGTACACTTTTCCCGAGGTGGGGGTTTCCAGCAGATTGATGCAGCGCAGCAGGGTGCTTTTGCCGGAACCGCTGCTGCCCAGAATGGATATGACGTCTTGCTCGTAGGCCTCTATGGATATGCCCCTCAATACTTTGATGGTGCCGAAGCTTTTATGGATGTCTTCGACTTTGAGCGCGGGTGTCGCCATTCTATTCATATCCTTTCCGCCGGCTTCCTGTTCGCCTTTAGCAGCCAAGCGTCTTCATTCGGACGTGGTTCTCTGATTTTAACATCCGCCAGCTGCGGGTTGGGTCGGGAAAATATGTCCGCGGCATGTTTACCGGTAAAGCGTCTCGAAGCAATTTCCCGATAGGGTGGTGCAGATGGCTGAAAAAAATTCTTATAAAAAAAATAAATTAAATGCAAGTCATATTATAATTTATATTTATTTTTGGTGGCTGATACCTTTATTTTACCCCGATCAACAACCAGAACAGGGCTGAATCGGTGGCTGAAAGTAAAAAAGGCATTCCACCCAATAATAGAGGAATGCCCTTATCATTTTGTCCATCGAAACGGATCGCTGATAAATGTACGCTGAACCGTTTTACTATTCAGATAAATCAATAAAAATCCCTGGCACAATAAACAGGCGGCAAAGAATTCATTCCAGAATTTCGAGAATAACGCGTTTTTTGGCCTTACCGGAAGCAGCATTCAGCACTGTGCGAATCGCCTGGGCTGTTCGACCATGCTTGCCGATGATCTTGCCCATGTCTTCTTTTGCGACTTTAAGCTCCAATATCAACGCCTGCCCACCTTCTACCTCAGTGACCGTTACCTGTTCCGGGTTGTCAACAAGTGCGCGCGCAATATCGCTGATCAATTCTTTCATGGCTCCAGGTCCTTTTTTAGCGGTTACATTTTAGCTATTTCGAGCGTCGCTGACGTTATTTGGTTTTATCGTTTATTGGAGTCCACCCCAGCATACCGAAACTCCAATCGGAAGTCAAAGACCGTATTGAAAAGGGAATAAAAAAAATGGAAATTCAGATGAAAACGATTTTCGGACGAAAGATGATGTTGAAAGAAATGACGCCCGTACAGCGCTCGATGCATCCGTAGCTGAGCGGTGCTGAAATGAGCCGCTGCTGGCCCGCGATTAAATTTTGGTGGAATGTACTTTGAACAAATCAAAAGGGCGGCTCATTAGAGTCGCCCATTAAGGAGGAGACAGATGAAGGTCTGTAGGCTGCAGAAGCGTCATCTGCTCAGTTATTAAAAAGATAAGACCGGCAGAGGGGTTGTCAAATGCATTGATTTATGTTTTCTCAGCTTCGGCCGGAAATCAATTTGTCCGGCTGCCGGCTCTGGTCGGAAACTGCAAGGTCCCGCCTGCCGGTAAATTGACGCAAATCTTCAACAACCGTATAAAAACAGGGTACCAGAACCAGGGTAATGAGCGTAGCGAAGACAATCCCAAAACCCAGGGAAACGGCCATTGGAATGAGAAAACGGGCCTGGCGGGATGTCTCGAAGATCATCGGGGTCAGACCGCCGAACGTGGTCAAGGTGGTCAACATGATGGGCCGAAAACGTTGAATGGCGGCTCCCAGGACGGCGTCACGCCCTTTCATTCCCGCTTTGCGGTTATGATTGGAAAAATTGATCAGTACCAGCGAGTCGTTGATCACCACACCGGAAAGGGCGACAACGCCAAACATACTCATCACACTTAAGCTGTAACCCATGATCAGATGTCCGACCACGGCTCCGACAATGCCAAAGGGAATGCATAGCATAATAATGATGGGCTGGATAAAACTGTTGAACGGCAGCGCGAGCATGGCATAAATGACCAGCAAGGCCATCATCAGACCGATCATCAGGCTGCTCATGCTCTCGCGTCTGTCTGCCTGCCGGCCTTCGAAACTGTAACTAAGACCTGCATATTTCTTTTGCAGCGCCGGCAGGGTATCGCCCTGCAGCGATTGCAGCACCTGATCGGTTTTGCTGCGGGGTCTGACATCCGCGGTCACGGTCACGATGCGGCGTCCGTTCCGACGTTCGATGGTGGTATAAGCTCGGCCGCGCTCAATGGTTACCGCCTCTTTCAAAGGCACCTCTGTGCCGGCGGACGTCCGCAGAATCATTTGCTCAAGATTGTATTCAGAGACACGCTCTTCTTTGGGCAGTCGCACCATGACCTTGACTTCATTGCGCCCCCGTTGCTGGCGCAGTGCTTCGGCACCATAAAAGGCGTGGCGAACCTGGCGGGCGACCTCTCTGGAGCGCAGACCCAGACTGCGGCCCTCCGGTTTGATCCGAAAATCGATCTGTTGCTTGCCCGGCGAGAAACCGTCGTCGATGTCCGTGACGCTGGGGAAAAATCCAAGCGCAGCAGCCAGCTCTGCGCTGGCCTTTTCCAGGACGTCTATGCGACGGTGACTCAATTCGACCGAAATCGACGCGCCGCGGCCCGGCCCGCCGGCATCGGATTCGAATTTGAGGAATTCCAGCCCGGAGAGCGCACCGACCTGCTGGCGCCACAATTCGGTCAGCCTGGCGGTTGAGAGCGGCCGCTCATCGGGTGGCGTCAGATATACGCGCACATCGGCAAGGTTGCCGTTTACCACCGAAAAAATTCCGCGCACCAGTTGATCGCCACCGTTGTCTTGCGCTACCCGCTGGGCCGCTTCGACCAGAATTTGCTGAACCCGTTCGGTTTTTCGGACGGCAGTGCCGAATGGCAGTTTGGCGGTTGCCAAAGCAAAGTCCGATTCCACCTTGGGAAACAGTTCAAATCCCATCCGGCCGCTTTTGACATAGGCGACAGTGATGATCAGCAGCGTCACCCCGATGGACAGCGTCAGATACCGGTTGCGTAATGCCAGATTAAGAAACGGCCCGTAGCGGGTGCGAATGAAGCGGCTAAAAAATTCACTGAAGCGTGCCTGCTGTACCATCAGCCATCCGAAAAGCCCGCCAGGATTGGGGCGCCGGCGATGGCCGATATGTGCGGGCAGAATGAAAAGACTTTCGATGAGCGACACCGCAAAAACGCTGACGACCACAAAAGGGATATGAATGAAAATTTTGCCCATGAAACCGGCAACAAAAAACATGGGGGCAAAGGCGACCATGTTGGTCAGTACGCTGAATGTAATGGGCATCGCAATTTCGCGGGTTCCGCGCACGGCGGCTTCAAACCAGGGCAGCCCGCGCTGACGGTAGTGATAGATGTTTTCGCCGACCACAATGGCATCATCGACCACGATTCCCAGCGTTACAATAAAGGCGAACATGGAGATAAGGTTGATGGAGGAGCCGATTGCCGATAAGAACAGAAAGGATCCCAGAATCGAAATGGGTATGCCGAGACAGACCCAAAAAGCCAGACGGGCCTCTAAAAAAATGGCCAGCAAGATAAACACCAGCCCCAGCCCCAGATAGCCGTTGCGCAGCATCAGGTTCATGCGCTGACGGTAAATTTCGGATCGGTCGTTACGGGCCTCCAGCCCCAGGCCGGGGGGTAGAATTTGATTGATGTTTCCCATTTGCCGGTGGACGGCGTCGGAGACCGAAATCGGCGTCTGATCACCGATGCGGTAGACCTGAATCTTAACCGCCGGCTTGCCGTTGTAAGTGGCAAAATTGTCCGTTTCTTCAAAGCCGTCTTTGATTGTGGCGATATCTTCCAACAGCACCTGGGTGCCGTCATTGGCGGTGATAATCGGAATTTTACCGAATTCTTTTCCGTAATCCCGCCGTTCCACCATACGCACCAGGATGTCACCGCTTTCGGTTTTGATGGCACCGGCGGGCAATTCCACCGATGCCCGGCGGATTCGGTCGGCAACCTCTTCAAGCGTCAGGCTGTAGGCCCGCAAGGTTGCCTGGGATATTTCAATGCTGATTTCATAGTTACGCACGCCTTCCATTTCCACCTGGGTAATGTCCGGGTCCTGGAGAAGCAAATCGCGGATGACTTCGGCCACCTCGCGCAGAATCCATTCGCTTTGATTGCCGTAAAGCGCCAGCGAAACCACTGGCCGTCGGCGCTCTGCAATCACCACCTGAGATTCTTCAGCTTCTTCCGGAAAAGAGGTGATGCGGTCCACTTCGTTTTTAATGTCCTGGGCCAAACGCTCAATATTTTTACCCTCTAAAATTTCCACATTAACCGTACCCATGCCTTCGCTGGCGGTCGCGGTATACTCCTTGACACCTTCCAATCCATCAACGGCTTCTTCTATTGCCAGGATAATGCCCCGTTCGACCTCTTCGGGACTGGCGCCCGGGTACGGCACGGTAATCGTGACGATGTCGAGTTCAAAATCAGGAAATACTTCCTTTTTGATCTGAAGGGCATAGAAAAGCCCCCCGACCAGGAATACGGCCATCAGCAGGTTGGCGGCCACCGAATGACCGGCCATCCACGCTAGAGGCCCTTTATAAATATCTTTTTCAGCGGTTGCTTTCATTTGCATCAAAATTAATACCGAGCGGCTTGAGAATTTAGCGGAGCCTATCGGGCGATCTGCACGTCCATGCCGTCAACCGGAGTGGGCAGTTCTGACACGATCAGACGGTCGCCCGGCTGGAGGCCGTCTCTGAACAAAACCGTCTCACTATCACGCCACAAAACGTCGACATCGCGAATTTTAAGCGTGTCTTCGCTTGAGGCAACCCAGATGCGGGTGTTGTCGCGCAGCGCGGTGCGGGGAATACGGTATACCTGGTCTAACTGTCGCCCTGCGATTTCAAGGCGCACATACTCTCCAATCAGGAGCGGTAGCTGTGTTTTTTTCTTCCGGCGCAATCCCAAAGGGTCTTTGACCTCGATGAGGATCCGCGCCATACGGCCCTCCTGTTCCAGATCTCCAAGCAATTTAATGACCTTGCCGCTATGTTCATATTTGTCGCGATAGAAGATGCGAACCCGGGATCCGGTTTCGGTGGACTGACGCGGAATGGTGATCCAGTTGAGACGATCCACGGGAATCGAGGCCTGAATCCAGTATACATCAGTGCCGACCAGCTCGGCGAGCTGCTCCTGGCTGGACACCTGAGAGCCGATATCAACAAATTTTTTGCGGACGATGGTATTAAAAGGGGCCTTAATCCGGGTCCTGGCCAGATCGAGTTTGGCTTTTTGCAGATCGGCCTTCTCGGCAGCCAGTTTGGCGCGGGCGGCTTCCAGCTGTGGCTTTTTGGCGACCAATGCCGGAATTTCAGCGTTTTCGGGCTTGTTTTGATTTAGCAGCTGCCATTCCTCAGTGGCCGCTGCGGCCTCCTCTTCAGCAACTTGCAAAATACTTTCCGCGTCCTCCACCCGGGCTTGCGCCAATGTAACAGCCAGTTCAAAATCGATGGGATCGATGCGTAAAGCTTCCGATCCTTTATCTAAAAAACCCCCTGCCGTAAATTGGGGGTGAAGCGACACGATTTCACCGGATACGCGCGACTCGAGAACGATTTCTTTGGCCGGCACCACGGTTCCCATTGCCTGAACGGTAACATTGTGGATTCCGGGCTGTATCTGGACCACTTCAACCAGCGGCGCTATTTTGGCAGGTGGCCGCCGGCGCGCTTTGGGCGCTGTCTTGGTGATATAGGCGGCACCGATGACGCCGGCCACAATAACCGCCAGCGACAGCCCGATATTCAGCCACAGGCGCCGCCGGCCAGGTGACCGCCGGTTTTGGGTTGTCTCCTCTGACGCTATAATTGGGTCGTCCATTGTTTTTGATCGGTTTTCAAAGTTAAATTGCTGACATACGGTACCGGCTGCCAT